>DKBK01000116.1 GCA_002451135.1 Nitrospiraceae bacterium UBA6902 | reverse complement strand
GAGGGAGATGTGAAAGTTGCCCTCTGTTTTCCTGACACCTACGAGATCGGAATGTCTCATATAGGCCTGAAAATCCTATATTCAATTATTAATAACATTCCCCATGCCTCTGCTGAAAGAGTTTATGCCCCCTGGACGGACCTAGAGTCCTGGCTCAGGAAAAACAACCTCCCTTTAACGTCAATTGACATGGAAAGGCCCTTGCGGGACTTCGACATAATCGGTTTTACCCTGCAGTATGAACTCTCCTATACAAACGTTCTGAATATGCTGGATTTGGGAGGAATCCCGGTCAAATCAGGGGAGAGGGGGGATGACTATCCCGTTGTGATTGCGGGAGGCCCGTGTACTGTCAATCCCCTGCCTCTTGTCCCTTTCATAGATGCCTTTGTCATTGGTGACGGAGAAGATGTAATAAAAGAGATCATAGATGAAGTCAGGAGTCAGAAGTCAGAAGTCAGAAGTAAAAAAAGACTGCTAAACAACCTTGCAAGACTGGAAGGCGTCTATGTTCCGTCCGTTCATGACAGCGGGGCGCAGAAAATTAAAAGAAGAATTATCGAGGACCTTGATAATGCCTCTTTCCCGGATGCGCCGCTTCTCCCCTATACCTCAATTGTTCATGACCGCGCGGCCATCGAGATATCAAGAGGCTGTACCAAGGGATGCCGTTTCTGTCAGGCCGGGATGATCTACCGGCCATTGCGGGAGCGATCACTCGAAACAGTACTCAGCATTGCGCAAAATTCCATTCGTAATACAGGCTATGAAGAGGTTTCTTTTACCTCACTCAGCACCGGGGACTACAGCAGTCTCCTCCCCCTGATCAGGGGCTTTAACAGGCAGTGCGCAGGTTCTCACACTTCAGTTTCGCTTCCCTCTCTGAGGGTCGGGGCCGTCAGCAGCGAAGTACTGAAAGAGATAAAGAGTGTGAGAAAGACGGGCTTCACTATTGCCCCCGAGGCAGGCACCAGGAGACTACGTGATGTAATCAATAAAGATTTTACGGATGAAGAGTATGATGACACATTAAGGAAGCTCTTTGAAGAAGGGTGGAACAATATCAAGCTTTACTTCATGATCGGCCTTCCCACCGAAACAACAGCTGATATTGATGGCCTGATAGATATGGCAGTAAAGGCCTTAACAAAAGGGAGACAGATAACAGGCAGGCGCGTTACGGTAAATGTGGGCATTTCGGCGTTTGTCCCAAAAGTCCATACCCCTTTTCAGTGGGCAGGCCAAAATTCACCTGAGGAACTCCGGATCAAACAGGACTATATAAGGAGGGCCTTCAGAAAGCGGGGTATCAACTTTAAGGGACAGCATGTGGAAAACAGTGTCCTTGAGGCCGTATTTGCACGGGCAGATAAAAACATCGCCGCGCTGCTTGAAAGGGCATGGAGGCTCGGATGCCGTTTTGACGGATGGTCTGAGCTTTTCAGATTTGAAACCTGGGAGATTGCCGCGCAGCAAACCGGAATTGATCTTTACGGTTATGCCATGCGTTCCTTTGATACTGAAATGGAATTGCCATGGGATTTTATCGACACAGGGATAACAAAACAATTTCTGAAATCAGAATACGCGAAGGCCTCACAGGAGCGCATTACCCCGGATTGCAGTAACACCTGTCACGGATGTGGCCTGGTGTGCAGGGACAGAACACCGCACACCGAACACAACCTGCAGAACATGCAACGCGTAACCCAACCCACTCCCCTCTCAACACAGACAAAATACAGGGTACGATTTTCAAAGACGGGTATTCTGAGATATCTCTCTCACCAGGAGTTAATGACCTCTCTATTAAGGGCCATGAGAAGGGCCTCTATCCCTGTTTCATACTCAGCGGGCTTCCATCCGCATCCAAAGATCTCCTTTGGGCCCGCCCTCGCAGCCGGGATAGAAGGATTAAACGAGTATTTTGATATAGAAACGCCTGTTGTTATTAATTCAGACGATTTTTTAACAAAGCTGAATTCCGCATTACCGGAAGGACTGAAGGTACATAACGCTGATTCCGTACCAGGCAATGCAAGATCCCTGAATGACTGTATTTCCGGGTATGAATATGAAATAATTATTGACAAATCAGACATCAAACACATACATTCATTTATGAACAGCCGGCATTGGCCGGTATCAAGAGAAAAAAATACTGTGGACATCCGCCCTATGGTGGAAAAAGCAGAGGTTCAGGATAGCAGACTGCTTGTTACCCTTGCTGACACCGAACGCGCAAAGGTAAGACTGTTTGAAGTCTTAAAGGCTATGCTTCAGAAGACCGTTGAAGAGATACAATCATCCGGGATAAAAAGGACCGGCCTTTACGGTTATAATAAGGTTAATCAAATCTGCATATAAAGAGTGGAGATTATGGCCGGAAAAATTCTCATTAACATTACCCCCGAACAGACCCGGGTGGCATTAATTGATACGAATGACCAATTGTCCGAGTTGTACATCGAACGGAAAAAAGGCGTCAGTCTCGTAGGTAATGTCTATAAAGGCAAAGTAGTAAAAATCCTCCCTGGCATGCAGTCCGCCTTTGTAGACATCGGCCTTGAAAAGGCAGCCTTTCTCCATGCCGCGGATGTGTTATCAGGCTTCGATTATACCCTTTTTGGTGAAGATCTTGAGGAAAGTGTTCCCATCAACCTGCCGATCGAGGACATGCTTCAGGAAGGAGAAGAGGTGTTTGTCCAGGTATCAAAAGATACAATCGGGACCAAAGGGGCAAGGGTCACCTCCTATATCACACTCCCGGGAAGATATCTTGTGCTCATGCCGGGAGTCGAGCATATCGGGGTGTCCAGAAAAATACTGGAAGAAGATGAAAGAACGCGACTGAAAGACTTAGTCAGCAAAGAGAAACCCAAAAATTTTGGTTTTATTATCAGAACGGCAAGTGAAGGATGCACGGAAGAGGAAATCAAGAAGGACATTGAATATCTCATGCTGCTGTGGGACAACATTCAGAAGAAAAAAGAAAAGGTCCATTCACCTAACATTCTTTACAGTGACCTTGACCTTGCATTGAGGAGTGTAAGAGACCTGCTCGGCCATGAGATCGATAAACTCATAATCGATTCAAAAGAAGCCTTCAAGAAGGTCGTTGACTTTGTGAATACCTATTTCCCGAAGCTGATATCCAAGATCGAACTTTATGAAGGGGCAGAACCTATATTTGACGCCTTTGGCATCGAACTCGAAATACCAAAGGCCCTGGGAAAACGCGTGTGGCTTAAGTCCGGCGGATACATCGTGTTAGACCAGACAGAGGCACTGACATCGATAGATGTCAATACCGGCAAGTATGTAGGGAAGGCCTCGCTTGAAGATACAATCTTCAAGACAAATATTGAAGCGGTCAAGGAAATCGCGTACCAGATAATGCTCAGGAACCTCGGCGGCATCATCATAATCGATTTTATCGATATGGAGAAAGAAGAAAACAGGAAGAAACTGTTCTCCGTGTTCCAAGAGGCGATGTGCAAAGACAGGGCCAAATGCACAATACTTGAAGTCTCGGAGCTCGGCCTTATCCAGATGACGAGGAAAAGGGTCAGGGAAAGTCTGCAGAGAATTTTATGCGAACCCTGCCAGTACTGCGACGGCAAAGGGTTTATTAAATCACCAACAACTGTATGTTATGAGATATTTATGGAATTAAGAAGGATAGGGTTAACTCAGAAAAACTGCAAGATAATGATATCGGCAAATCCCCATGTAGCTGACCTTATTTATGATGATGAGCGTGAAGGGATAGAAGCGATTGAACGAGAGTGCGGATTTAAAATTATTGTTAAGGCCGACAAGACGTTCCATCAGGAATACTATGAAGTTGTCACACTGTAACAAACTAATAGTTAGTTGTTAGTTGTCAGCACGAAAACTAACAACTGACAACTATTGGCCCTTCTTTCAATTACATATGACCTTAGACGAAAAGTTCGATAAACTTAAAAACAGACTGAGACAGATGGACAGGGTCATCATTGCATTCTCGGGCGGTGTTGACAGCACTTTCCTTTTAAAGGCGGCCTCCATGTCCGGGCTCAGAGAAGTCCTCGCCGTTACAGGACAGTCCGAAAGCATGCCGGAGGAAGAGTTCTCATTCTCAAAAGAAATGGCATGTTCCTTTCATGTCGAACACAGAATAATCCGGACAAACGAACTGGGGAATTCCAACTATTCAAAAAATCCTCCGGACAGGTGCTACTACTGCAAGAAAGAGCTCTTCAGCACACTGAAGGGCATCGCAGAAAAAGAAGATTTCCCCTTCATTCTGGATGGCACGAACTCTGATGATGCAAAAGACTGGCGGCCGGGGAGAAGGGCGGCCCGGGAAGAAGGCGTTGAAAGTCCTCTGCTTGAGGCCGGGCTGACCAAGAATGAAATCAGGGAACTTTCAAAATCTCTCGGACTCCCGACATGGAACAAGCCGGCGACCCCCTGCCTCTCTTCGCGTATTCCCTATGGACAGGAAATCACAGCAGCGGCGCTTGAAAGGATCAGCAAGGCCGAAATTTTCATAAGAAAATATGGGGTAACGGAGCTCAGGGTAAGAAATCATTCCGAAGTCGCACGGATTGAAATTCATCCCGGGGATTTCCATAAATTGACCGCTGCCACGGCCAGAAAAGAAATAGTCAATTATTTACGCTCCATCGGTTTTAAATATATTACACTGGATTTGCAGGGCTTCAGAAGCGGCAGCGGGAATGAAGTGCTTTAGCGGATTCACACAAGAGCCAAGAAGTGTTCAGTTGTCAGTTTTTAGTTTTTAGACGAACAACTGAAACACTCACCACTATTATGAGTACTACACATCATAATCTCACTGAAGCCTATAAATGTGTCAGGTGCGGGGCCTGTAAAACTCTGTGTCCCACATACCTGACTACATGTAATGAGACCATGGGCGCAAGGGGCAGGGTCGCCATGCTTGGTGAACTCGAGAGGGAGCGGCTGGCACCGACCGCGGTCCTTGCTGAGATGATATACAGCTGTATGCTGTGCGGCGCCTGCAAAAACATGTGTCCCGCAGGCATTAATATCCCTGAGGTCATTTATCAGGGAAGGGCTGCACTCAGAAAGGCCTACAGAAAAGGACGTCTTCTCAGGGGCGCATTACGACTGTCGATATCAGGATTTGATAATATCTTCTCCCTACTGAGGTGGGGCCAGAAATTATTCTACGGGAGCCTCTACCGGTCGGGGCTAATCGGGTATGTTCCTGAAATATCCTCAATACCCTTCAAAAATAATCTTCAGGTGTATAAGACAATAAATAAGACCGGCAGGATGGCAATCTTTGCCGGGTGCAGCGTCAACTACTTTTATCCCAACCTTGGAGAGTCCCTGTCCCATATCCTGGTATCAAAAGGATATGAAGTAGTGGTCTTTAAAGGAGAGATGTGCTGCGGTGCACCGTTCAGATCATTGGGCCTTGAAGAGGAGGCCATGAAGCTTGCTGAAAAAAACATCGAACATTTCAATAAAGTGCGTGCTGAAGCGATTATCAGCATGTGTCCTACCTGCACTATGGTCATTCGTGACCAGTATCCTCATATGACGGGGAACACCATCAACAATATCATGGATGTGAATGAATTTCTGATCAGGTACAATATCGCCGCAGACCTTGAAACCGATCCTTCGGTAGTTACCTATCATGATCCCTGCCATCTCAGTTACGGCCTGGGGATAAGAGACAAGCCGAGACATATTCTCAGAAATATAAAAGGCATTGAACTGATTGAAATGAAGCATGCTGATGAATGCTGCGGCTTTGCCGGTCTTTTCAGCATGCATTTCAAAAATATGTCTCACCATATCGGGAAGAAGAAAATAAAAAACATATCGGATACCCGGGCCGGGACGGTTGTGACTTCCTGTCCAGGATGCATCATGCAGCTGGAGGCCTTAAGGAAGGAGACAGGTTCACACTTCGAGATAAAACATATTATTGAAGTCATTGATGATGCCATGCACGGATAGATTATTCGGGGGCAGCAATCAGCGTTCAGCCGTCCGTTCATCATGCGAATTCCTTATTCCATTTCAATAAATTTCTTTCAATTCCTGCTATAATATTCCTCATTCCACAAGGATAACAGCACTGCATGCAGTGTGCAGGGCAGCAGGTCTGAAAATGCTTCTCCTTCAGACACTGTGACATTCAGTAAATTTATCATGTGAATACACAAAGGAGGCCTTTATGAAATTCTTCATCGACACGGCAAATATCACCGAGATTAAGGAAGCGTGGGAAATTGGAGTAATAGACGGTGTTACTACCAACCCCTCCCTCATCTCAAAAGAAAAAAAGGAGCCGATAAAGCTGCTGAAGGAAATATGCGCAATAGTTGACGGCCCGGTAAGCGCCGAGGTAGTCAGTCTCGATGCCGGGGGAATGGTGAAAGAAGCGAAGACCTTAGCCAGGATTCACAAAAATATTGTCGTAAAAATACCTATGACAACGGAGGGGTTGAAGGCAACGAAAAAACTTGCAGGCCTTAAGATAAAGACAAACGTTACCCTGGTTTTTTCAGGGAATCAGGCCTTACTTGCGGCAAAGGCCGGCGCGACATATGTCAGTCCTTTTGTAGGAAGAATTGATGACATCAGCAGCTATGGCATGGAGCTTGTCAGCCAGATCCTTGAAATCTATGACAACTACGGTTTCGAGACAGAAATTATCGTTGCAAGTATCCGGAACCCTGTTCATGTGCTGGATGCCGCACGGATGGGCGCACACGTAGCCACTATCCCGTTTAAAGTTATCGAGCAGCTTTCTAAGCATCCTCTTACTGATATCGGCATGGAGAAATTTCTTGCAGACTGGGAAAAGGTGCCTAAATAGGTAATAGGCTGCAGGTTATTGGCCATAGTCAAAAGACATAATCAATACTGAAAGGCAATCGGCTATCGCCAATTGTTTATAGTGTTTTTTCTAATTTTTGATTTTTAATCTTTATTTTTTTATATTAGTGGTATGCCTGTCTACGAATATAAATGCAACGACTGCGCGGAGGATTTTGAGAAACTCGTTTACGGGTCTGTTCCTGACGTATCATGTCCTCAGTGCAGTTCAAAGAATATCACAAAGAAGTTTTCACTCTTCGGCATGAGCGGAGTTGAAAAGCCGGTGACATCCTCCGGGGGATCAGGCTGCACCTCATGCAGTAAATCCACATGCACTTCATGCCATTGATACATAAATTGTCCTTCCCTAAATGAAAAAAATCACCTCTAAATCTGTTGAGTTATTTCGTTATCACACTGATAATTACCGGTTAATCCAGATACTCCCTGCGTAGAGCAACGAGGGAATAGTCTAAGATTCTGAGGCAGTCCTGACACTTTCAATAAATTCTAAATATTCCCATGGTGGATTCGAAATTTCCACCCCTATCCCTTCGCAGGAATTATCAGATAATATATTTCTCCAGGCAATAGTATTATCTTTAGCGGGGATAAACAACACGTCTTTTTTGAAAGGAATGTATATTTCCAGCAGTGAGTCAAGGGGAAACGAAGGGGTCTTCGTCATGATAAACATGCCCTTTTCCGAGATATTCTTTATAGTCCCGGGGTAAAGTTTTTTCCAGAATAGCGGCTTCCAGAGATAATATTCTATCTCAATATTTGCAGGTATTCTCTTNNTTATAAAAAAGCCGGCTGAAATATTATCTCAACTCTATCATGAAACAGAAAGAAGTGCAAGAGATTAAAATCCAGGGCTACTGCACGCAAATCTCGGCATCCATAAGCACTCAGGAGAAGGGTAAATTGTCTCCAGGTCAGTGAAGGTAATAAAGTGGTGGGCAGTCGCGGAATCGAACCACGGACACGAGGATTTTCAGTC
>DKBK01000137.1 GCA_002451135.1 Nitrospiraceae bacterium UBA6902 | reverse complement strand
CCCTCTATATGATTATCAGGTACAGTCTTCCGTTATGAAGGGGGCACGATTTGATGATTGACGATTGAACTCGTGATCTTGGGCGATATCGATTGTTTTATTCGTTAACATGTATGGCTGGCCTATGATTTTGAAACGGGTATCGAAGTTTGGACCGGTCAATACTCCAAAAATTATTAACAAAAAATCTTAATAACCTGCTTCAATCTCTTAGGGCTATCAGAAAAATCCTGATAGAATACTAAATTGCCTAAATTTTGCTCATCTTTTCTGCAAAATGGCATATATTGTTTTTGATGAAGTTATAAATTCTATAAATCAAATTATAGATAGGTAGACGACCAACTGATTTCATGATATTCTTAATTAAGAAAGCTTAATGCTGATGATTAGGGAAAACTTATGACGAAAAGACATTCTGAAAGAATACCTATTGAGTTACCTTTGAGATTCCCGTGGGGGAATACGTTCTTTTCAGGAACAGTGAAAAACCTTTCAGTGGAAGGTATGTTTATCGATACAGATATTTGTTTCCCCAATGAGTCAACCTTTGATGTACTTATTAAATTAAAGAATGAGATATTAAGAATCCCGGTGAAGATCGAGAGACTAGTAAAATCAGGCGGTACATGTAAGGGAATGGGTGTTAAAATTTTAAACTTACCTCAAAAATATCTAGAATTTTTTATCAAGCTTCACTTGGGCACTTAATATTACAACCTGCCTGATTAATCCTGACGTTCCCCTTGCCAGTAAGCGATAGCAAATATCATGTGAATTTAATTTTCCTCTACCTGATTATATCAGGCGAATATAGTCAAACTTACCTCGACCCCATCGTTAATGATTAGTCGGTACATTCCAGCGTTTTGAAGCTTACGGATTTCAGTTCAGACTCTAAGAATTTTTCTCTATTATTGATTTTTTGAATCTATCATAGATTACTGGACTTATAGGAAGATTAACTTGAATCGACCCGAAAGCCATGGTCCACAACCTCTTTCTTATTTGACTTGCTTCCTGATAAAGTAATACTGTTTTCTGTTCTCAGGAGATGCCCTTTTTTATTTGTAATTACAGGCCATAACTTAAGGAGTCAACAATGAGGCTTATGGATAGATTAAAAAAGGGTTTGAAAAACAACACCGCCAAGGAAATCGTCGTTTGGGTTTCCACTTGTAATTTATGAAAACTTTTATCCGAGGGTGTCTATTCCTCCAGTTGTTGTTCTTCGCATGGCCATGCCTGGCTGATGAATTAGAGCCTAAGCGATGGAGTCATCTGCCGATTGACACAAACTTTATCGGCACCGGATATGCCTACACCGAAGCGAACATTGCCTTAGATCCCGTTCTCAAGATCGAAGATGGGCAGATGGAGATGCATACCTGGGCCGCGAAGTACATCCGGACGTTCGCGTTGTTCGAGAAAACGGCACGGATTGACTTTCTGCAAGCCTACCAGAAGGGGCGTTGGTCCGGATTGCTCGACGGTGTTCCCAAGACGATCAGTCGGAGTGGATGGTCCGACACCTTGATACGATTCGCGATCAACCTGTACGGTGCCCCGCCATTGCAGAGCAAGGAATATGCTGCATACCGGGCAAAGACAGCAGTTGAGACCATCGTCGGAGCGGGACTGTCCGTACAGTTACCGACGGGTGCCTACATGGACGACAAACTGATCAACCTCGGCACCAATCGGTTTACCTTCCGGCCCCAGTTCGGGGTCGTGCACACACGTGGCAAATGGTCTACAGAAACAACCGGAGTTGTTGAGATATCCTCCTGTAACAATGAGTTTTTTAATGGTAATAAACTTAAGCAGGATCCTCTCTACATCATTCACGGCCATCTCATTTATACCTTCCGTCCCGGGGTCTGGGCGGGCGCGAGTGCCGGTTATGATTATGGAGGGAGATCGACTCTGAATGGTACGAGAAAGGACGATCGAAAGCAGAACCTGCTCTGGGCGCTCAGCTTCGGGGCCCCAATAACTCGTCAATTAGGAGTCAAGGTGGCTTACGTTGGCACCCGGACCCAGGAAAATACCGGCATTGAATCGGACACCATCACAATCGGGATCTCAGCGTTCTGGTGATCTGAATTGTCCTCCAGAACATAGACACGTTCGGAGCGCCGCAGGAGGCGTCTTACTATTTACGACTCCAAAGACGAAAATAGCCGGTCGCTATGAATCGGATGCTCTTTAATCGGAAGGCCTATCCAGAGGCTTCTGCATTTCCGCTCCGTCAACTCGTTCTAACATTCATAAACGATTTTCCAGACTTTTAAAATTCACGCTTGAACCAACGTATCGTCAAAACTCAAGTCACAAGAATGTGTTAATTACGGAAAATAATGTGCAATGTCGAAAGACAACAAAAAGCTAAAGTGCTTGATTTAATGTGCCGACAATAATGTCATTTGAATAATACCCTTGTTTAAATTATCAAGATTTTAATAATTGCAGATAGTCATTAGAGAAGAGGAAGGGATATTAATTTAAAAATTACAACAAAATAATAAAAGGAGAAAAGCATGAAGACAAAAATAATGTTGAGTATTTTATTAGGAGTAGCTATTACCCTTTGTTTGACCTACAGTTATTCGCAAGCCGAGAATTTAAAGATAGCTATAATGCAAGACCAGGAAGGGTCGGCAAAAAAGTACGCTCCTCTTGTGTCTTATTTTGAAACAAGAGGGATCAAGGTTTCTTTTATTAACACACAGAGCTATTCAGAAGCAGCACTAATGTTTGCGCAAGCAAAAGCAGACGCAATGTTCAGTGGTTCAGGGATTGCAGGTACCATGATTATGAAGAGAGTTGCTAAACCCATAGTCCGACCTCTTTCTAAAGAAGGGACAAGCACTTACTGGACAGTTATACTTGCTCAGAAGGGTTCAGCCAAGTATACCGAGTCGGCAGACTATTTCAGTGGGAAAAAGGTATCATTCTGCTCCTTGGCCTCATCGGGTGAATTCTATTTGCATGCCATCGGCGGACACAAGACTGCTTCAGAATTGATACAAGCTAACTCTCATGAATCTGCAATTGATCTTCTTGCAAATGGTACCACCGATATCGCAATAGTGAAAAACAGGGTTTGGGACAGGGTTAAGAATAAATATCCTGACATTGAAGTAGTGGGAAGTGACACAGGTGAAAATCCGGATGGTACATTAATAGTTTCAAAAATTGTAAGTCCGAAGCTTTCCGAAAAGGTCACATCGATACTTCTCGGTCTCATGGAGGATTCTTCACCAGAAGCTAAGATGGTAAAAGATCAAATGAATATCTTGGGCTTTATCCAAATCACCATGGATAATTTCAGATATACATTAGCCCTGTTACGAGAGGCAGGAGTGAGCAGATCCTTTAATTTTACATATTAGCCATTGAATTGACGGACTCAGGGTCAGTCTTTGGTATTAACACCTTGCACCTTCTCATATGGTTAATGCTCTTGGCATGCTGGATAAAGCACTTAACAACAACGCTACTTCACATTTGCTTCACAGTGAAGCGGTAAACGGATAACAGGAGAGAATTTCAATGCAAGCAAAAGGCTTGAAAATAAAAGAGTAAGAAATGGTGGAGCTGAACGGGATCGAACCGTCGACTTCTTGAATGCCATGTATACCATTATTCAGTAACTTACCTTTCATATCTTTGCATATCCTTGTAAATATGAACTGTATAGTTACTGCATAGTGGGGAGGGTGGTGCAGTTTTTTAATTTAACACTATAGATTCAACGTCTGACCTTCACAAACACAGGCGCGTCATACTTGTACCCATAACTCCTCATGAAATCAACAAATCACCCAATTTTTGACTCACTGTCCTCCACGCACACACCTGACATAGTAGCTGACCGTCTTATCGTAGAGACTGACGCTGCCAGAGCTGAAGTTCACAACCCACGCGAGGCCCGGATATTTATTGTCCGCTGTGGACGACCAGTAGTTCGACAATTTAGTATTCAGAAAAGCTGATATGTCTATTGTCGGATTGTATTGAGAGTTGTCGACTATTGAACGGAGCTCGTTATTATTTGGCAGTCGCCAGTCGGTATATGTTGAGGGAGGAACATCCAGATTTTCACAATAGGTGAGTGCCTGCTCCCATGTATAGCTCGTTTTGTCATCCTCCTGCTGCCACATGAGGCCCGTTACACTATCTGTCACGGTGCCGTCACCGTTCGCTGCGAAGCGTGCCGCAACTGTTATTGCCGGAATAAGCAGCAGCGTTATAATGAATATTGTGATTTTTTTCTTCATGGAAGCCCTCCTTTTTCGTGTACTGCTTATAAAAATGCTAGTTTTTCCGTAATCACGCGGCTTCAATCCATTGGGTAATACCTTGCTCACCAACTACTATGTAGGGCAACCATCATGCAATGCCTTTTTCTTGAATGTGCCAATCATCCTGACATGAAACCCGCTCTGTTTCCCCATACCCCTTCTATCCTTACTTGCCGTAAGACTCAATTTCCGTGCATATGGTTCTGCCATAGATCCATACAATTCGCAGGATCTCCCATCTGAAAAAAGGTGCAGCAGTCTCCATACATCTCCTACTGTTCTCTCAACGTAAGAGGGTGATATGACGGTTTATACAGGGGGACAATTCATCGTAAGCAATATTGGTAAGCTGCGTTATGGTACTTCCGTTATAAAAAGATATTTCATCGTCATTCCCGTCATGACAGAGCCATACCACATACTCATTGGCATTTATTTGGGGAGACCAGTCATTGTAATTATTATTGTTAAGCTGATTTGTCGTAATGCTATATGAAATGGGAATCATCATTAAGAAAGTCAAAATAGAGAAAAATAAAATAGATAGCCATTTGCCCATTGCCATCCACCTATACGGTATGAATAATTTGAGATGATATTACCCTTATAGGAAAATTATATCACACAAAAAGTCATTAAAACTATACTATTTTATTGGGAAGTACATAGACATCGGTAACACTTTGAAAAGTAAAAGTCTGTGAGGAAACTGCTAATCTCTTGAAAAGAAATGGTGGAGCTGAAGGGGATCGCAAATCTTGTCCCTTTCAAAACGCTGGACTGTTCCGATAAAGCATTAATGCTTAAATTGAGGGAAATTCTCTCTATCATCATGTTATCTTCGAAACTGATGAACATCGCTGGTTGATGAATGTACCTG
>DKBK01000049.1 GCA_002451135.1 Nitrospiraceae bacterium UBA6902 | reverse complement strand
GTTGCACCCATGTTTTGACGGAATACCGCATGCAATACCCCTTCGCGTGGACCGGCATACAGCATATCGAAACCGTACCCGGTAACCATAGCACTGTTTGGCGGGAAGTACAGCTCAACCATTTTACGGATCGCCGCGTCACGAACAGGTGCCGGGATATCTCCTTTCTTCAATTTACCAAGTAACATGTGAATAACCAGACCATCACACCCTAAGCGCTTCATTGCCATGTGGCAAAGTTCTTCGTGAGCCAGATGCATCGGGTTACGGGTCTGGAACGCAACAACCTTTTTCCAGCCGCGCTCAGCGATTTCGTTACGAATTTCAACTGCGGTACGGAACGTGTCCGGAAATTCATCCTGGAAGTAAGAGAAGTTCAATACTTTAATTGGGCCGGAAAGACAAACTTTACCCTGAGCATTGAATGCTTCAACCCCTGGATGTGCTTCCTTGGGGCTGGGACGGTACACTTTTTCAGACATCATCGCCATCTCTGCATCGCTGAATTCTTCAACCGCCTTCACATCCATCACTGCAAGGACTGGATGGCCTTCAACGTTTGGATCTTTCAGCGCAATGCGATCACCTGCCTTGATTGAGCCTGCATCTTTAACCAGGTTTAAAATTGGAACAGGCCAGAACAAACCAGCTGCTGTTTTCATATCTTTCGCAACAGACAGCGCATCCGCTTTATTCATGTAGCCTGTTAACGGATTGAAGTAACCACCCCCCATCATGACGGCATTCGCTGCAGTAGCTGAGCTCACCACAATAGAAGCCAGCCCTTCAGCTTCTTTCTGCAGGGCTTCATTTTCAGCCGTGTCGTATACAAATAGTGGATTCAGCTTGTCTGAACCATGTGGTTTAATCATTGCCATTTCCTCCTCCTTAAGTTATGTGTCGTTATTTTAAGATTCAAGAATCTTGCAAACTTTATTGAATATTTCGTCAACACTCCCCATTCCTTCAACTGACTTCAGTATGTTTTTCTTTCCATAGTAGTCAATGAGAGGAGCAGTGGATTTTCCATATACATCAAGCCTGTTTTTAATCGTCTCTTCTTTGTCATCAGCCCTCTGAAAGAGCTCCCCCCCGCATTTATCACAGGTGCCCTCTTTCTTGGGCGGGCCGAAATAAATGTTGTACATCTGCTGACAGCCTTTGCAGGTCCGTCTTCCGGTAAGTCTTTTCATAAGGATATCCATGTCAACATCTACGACGAGGGCGGTATCAAGAGGGGCCTTCATCCCGGCCAGAACCTTATCAAGGGCCTCTGCCTGAGGAGTAGTCCTCGGAAAGCCGTCCAGGATATACCCCTTTTTGCAATCATCCTGGGCAATCCTCTCCTTGACCAGGCCTATCACAACGGAATCAGGGACAAGTCCTCCTGAGTCCATATAAGATTTTGCTTCTTTTCCGAGTGGGGTGCCGTCCGCAACCGCCTTTCTGAGGATATCACCAGTAGAAATCTGGGGGATACCGTATTTATCGATGAGTTTCTTGGCCTGCGTTCCTTTCCCGGCCCCGGGAGCTCCTAATAAAACTAATCTCATGCGCGTCTCCTTTTCAATTTAATTAAAGGATAAAATCTCTGTCCCTGTGTGATGACACAACACCCGTTATCAGTGAAGACGACGTGGTATTAACCCGCTATTAAATAAACTCAATAAATACAAGAAGAAGGACTAATGAGTTGATATGATATAAATCGCATGAAACAGAGTCAATATAAAAATTTAAATTAATTTATAATAATTGCTTATTAGTTAGTGAATAGGGGAGGAAATGTCAATAAATCATTAAGTTGCCGTACCAAATCCGACAAACCACCACTCCCTGTCTTATATCTGTATTTAGCTATTAAATCAATACCGCGGTTCACAGACCGAATCAGGAATAATTCTCAACTAATATATTTCAATCGTAACTTATAAAGAATCCGGTAATAATGATCACGGAACTGCTCAACATATTCGTGATAAGATGTATATACGCATGCCGTTGAATCTTTTTTTTATGCTAATATAATGTTACTAATGATGCAGCTATCCATTATAAATTTCATGGTTACTATTCGGCAGAGGGCATGAATTCTGGTACGATTCCCTCCTTTGTGCTGAACGGTAATTTGAATAAAAGAAAGGGGAAAAGATGACGATCACGTTAAAATCCTTAATTGTCTTTAGTTGTATCGCGGTGTTGACCTCCTGTGCCACTGAAAGCAAAACCCAGAAAGGCGCCCTGATAGGTGCCGGGGGAGGGGCCGTCGCCGGAGCTGTCCTCGGGCAGGTCATAGGAAGAGACACGAAAGCTACATTGACCGGCGCTGCAATCGGTGCAGCTGTTGGCGGACTTGGAGGCGCCGGAGTAGGCAAGATGATGGACAAGCAGGAGCAGGATATGCGTCAGGCACTGGCCGCCTCTGAAGCGGCGTCCATCCGGCGCGAGGGTAATCTGATCGCCATAAGCCTGAAGGGTGACGTTACCTTTGATACGAATTCATCCGTTGTAAGGCCCGGGCTCTATTCGGAGATCGACCGGATCTCACAGATCCTTATCCAGTACCCGGAGACATTAATTAGAGTGGAAGGGCACACCGACAGTGTCGGATCGGAAGCGTATAATATGGACCTGTCCGCCCGGCGCGCAACAGCGGTAAAGAATCTTATCGTTCAGAGAGGCGTAGATCCCTCACGGATCGAAACAATGGCCTTCGGGGAGTCCAGCCCGATTGCCTCAAATGATACCGAAGCCGGGCGCATGCAAAACAGGAGGGTCGAAATAAAAGTCGCTCCTTCTCCTACGCCGCAGGGGTAGGATGTCGCAGGAGACACACATCTCCTACTCAACAATATCCAGCTTAATGCCCAGCTCTTTCAGCTGTTTCTGATCAACGGGAGAGGGCGCGTTGCTGAGTGGGCAGACTGCTTTTTGGGTCTTTGGAAAGGCAATCACATCCCTTATCGAACTGGCCCCGGCCATGATCATGACAAGCCGGTCAAGCCCGAGGGCGATCCCTCCGTGCGGAGGGGCTCCATACTCAAGTGCCTCAAGGAGAAAGCCGAATTTTTCATTTGCTTCTTCAGGGCCGATATTCAAAAGCTGAAACATCCTGTCCTGCAGTTCTTTTTTGTGAATACGGATGCTGCCTCCACCGATTTCATACCCGTTTAATACGATGTCGTATGCCTGCGCCCTGACTGAAGCAAGCTCGGAAGCTCGGAAGCTCGGAAGCTCGGAAGTCTCAACAGACATAAACCGTTCGAGGTCCTCTTCCATTGGGGACGTGAACGGATGGTGCATGGCCTCGAATCTTTTTTCATCCTCATTCCATTCAAAAAGAGGGAAGTCCGTGATCCATGCAAACCTGTAGACACCGCCTTTAATAAGATCAAGTCTTCTCCCCATCTCATTTCTGAGCCTTGCGAGGCAGTCATTGGCAACATTTTCCTTATCGGCAACAAAAAGCAGGAGGTCTCCTTCTTCTGCGTCAAACCTTTTCACGAGCGCCTTTAATGTGTCTTCAGAAAAGAATTTGGCAATCGGTGATTCAACCACTCCCTTGACCTTCATCCAGGCCATGCCTTTTGCGCCAAAGCCCTGCACCTCCCTGGTAAGGTCGTCCAGGTCCTTTCGGGAATAGCCTGCCAGGCCTTTTGCGTTGAGCCCTTTTATGATGCCCCCTTTTGAAAGGGTATCCAGGAACACGTTAAAGGATGAATCCTTCACAATATCACTTACGTTCTTCAGCTCAAGCCCGAACCTCAGGTCCGGTTTGTCGCAGCCGTATCTGTCCATGGCCTCATGATACGTGAGCTTCGCAAAATGTTCCGTTATTTCCACGCCGATAGCGTCGCTGAACGCCTTTTTAATCATTTCTTCGATAAGCGCCATAATATCTTCTCTTTTAATAAAAGACATCTCAAGGTCCACCTGGGTGAATTCAGGCTGCCTGTCCGCCCTCAGGTCCTCATCGCGGAAACACTTTACAATCTGATAATACCTTTCAAGCCCTGACACCATGAGTATCTGCTTGAATATCTGGGGTGACTGGGGCAGCGCGAAAAAATGCCCGGGGTTCGTCCTGCTCGGCACAAGGTAGTCGCGCGCGCCCTCAGGAGTGCTCTTGGTAAGCATCGGCGTCTCTATTTCTAAAAAACCTTTACCGTCCAGGTACTCACGAAATGCCCTTGCCGCCTTGTGCCTGATGATAATATTTTTCTGTATTACGGGTCTCCTGAGGTCAAGGTACCTGTGTTTATATCTCAGGTGTTCCGAGGCATCGGTCTCATCATCGACCATAAAAGGAAGCGCCTTACATTCGTTCAGGACCACAATTTTTTTCGCGATCACTTCAACCTGCCCGGTAGGGATCGAGGGATTCGCCGTGCCTTCCGGCCTGTGCCTGACTTCCCCTTCCACCTGAATGACGAATTCATTCCTGATCCTGTGCGCCGCCTTGTGGAGTTCCGCATCAATTTCAGGACTGAAGACCACCTGCACTATCCCGCTTCGGTCCCGCAGGTCAATGAATACAACCCCCCCGTGATCGCGCCACTTATTTGTCCAGCCTGCGATCCTGATTGTTGTGCCGGTATCTTGTACGCCTACATCACCGCACGCATGTGTTCTCATAATATACAGTTCCTGTAAGTTGTCAGTTGTCAGTTGTGAGACTGACTGCTAACAACTGAAGACTTCCTTTCTAAGTTTCGCGATTTCATCCGGCGTAAGATACCGATATTCCCCCGGCTTGAGATCCCCAAGGGTAAGGCCGTTGATCCTGGTCCTTACCAGCTTTGAAACAGAATGGCCGATACGCTCAAACATCCTCCTGACCTGCCGCTTTCTTCCTTCATATATCGTGATGTCCATCCATGAATTTGCCTTAAGTTTTTTGACAAGCCTGACCTTGGCAGGCGCAGTAATGCCGTCATCAAGCATTATTCCCCTTTCCAGCTTCACGATATCCTGATTATCAGGAAAGCCGTCCACCTTCACGCGGTATGTCTTGGGGATTTTGTTTTTAGGATGCAGGACCGCGTTGGCAAGCTCACCGTCATTTGTCAGAATAAGAAGGCCTTCCGAATTAAAATCAAGCCTTCCGACCGGGAATACCTGCAGTTTGATACGCTTTAAAAAATCCATGACAGTCGGCCTTCCTTCTTCATCATGGGTAGCGGTAAGACACTGAACAGGCTTGTTAAAAACCAGATAGACCCTGGTCTGCACAGCCCCTATGAGCTTGCCTTTGACCTTAATATGGTCCCTTTCAAGATCGGCCTTCATGCCGAGAGTGGCAGGTACGCCGTTGACACGAACCAGCCCTTCAAGGATCATTTCCTCGGCCTTCCTTCGGGAAGCAATCCCGCATTTTGCTATTATCTTCTGGATCCGCTCTTCCATCGTCTATTTTTGTTCCTCTACGCCGTTTAGTCGTCATTCCGGGCTTGACCCGGAATCCAGATTAATTTGGAAAAAACTGGATTCCCGTTTTCACGGGAATGACAAACTGACAGACAAAAGCCTTTCTTACTCCCATTCAATTGTGCTCGGTGGTTTGGAGCTTATATCGTATACAACCCGGTTGACGCCCTTCACCTCGTTGATGATCCTGTTTGAGATAATGCCCAGGACTTCATAGGGAATGTTCGCCCAGTCAGCGGTCATGCCGTCAACGCTCTTTACCGCGCGCACCGCGATCACGTTTTCATATGTCCTTTCATCCCCCATGACCCCAACGGTTTTTATGGGAAGAAGGACCGCAAAAGCCTGCCATATTTCATTGTACAGCCCGGCCTTCTTGATCTCCTCAAGCACTATCGCGTCTGCTTTACGCAGTATGTCCGCCCTCCGGGACGTGACTTTATCAATTATCCTGATCGCAAGCCCGGGTCCAGGGAATGGGTGGCGGCCGATAATTTCCTCGGGCATGCCCATCTCTCGACCAAGGACCCTTACCTCGTCCTTGAAAAGCTCTCTCAGGGGTTCAACGAGCTTGAGCTTCATGTTCTTTAGCAGCCCGCCGACGTTATGATGACTTTTGATCATCGCCGACGGTCCCTTGAAAGACACGCTCTCAATGACATCGGGATATAATGTCCCCTGGGCAAGATATTTGACGCCTTTGATCTTCTTTGCCTCTTCCTCAAAGACCCGGATAAACTCGTTCCCGATGATCTTTCTTTTCCTCTCAGGGTCAGAAACGCCGCTCAGCTTTTTCAGGAACCTTTCCGAGGCATCCACGCAGACAATATTCATATGGAAGTGTTTTTTTAATGTGTCTTCGACCTTCTTTGCCTCGCCCTTTCTTAATACGCCGTTATCCACAAAGATGCAGGTGAGCTGTTTACCAATGGCCTTGTTGATCAGGACGGCGGCAACTGCGGAATCAACGCCTCCGCTTATGGCGCACACCACCCTGTCCCTGCCGACCTTCTCCCTGATCTCTTTCGTAGTCGTCTCGATGAAGGAATGCATGGTCCATGTGGGCCTGCATTTGCAGATACCGAATACGAAGTTCTTCAAGATCCTGGTTCCGTTCTCCGTATGGACCACTTCCGGATGAAACTGGAGTGCGTAGAACTTCCTTCCCTTGTCAGCCATGGCAGCGACCGGAGAGTTGTCCGTGTGCGCAATCGGGGTAAACCCCTTCGGATATTTTTCAATCTTGTCCCCATGGCTCATCCAGACAACAGTCTGGAGTTTTGAGTTATGCGTTTTGCGTTGTGCGTGTGATGTCCGGTTCTCTTTCCCTTCTGACTTCTGTCTTCTGACTCCTGACCTCACTGCCTTTAACAAATCCGAATCATCATCGATTATCAGCGCGGCCCGTCCGTATTCCCTCTTTGACGACTTGGCTACTTTGCCTCCGAGCATGCGGGCCATGAGCTGCATGCCGTAGCATATGCCAAGGATCGGGATTCCCAGATTGAAAATCTCTTTGTCAGGCAGAGGGGCATCCTTATCATAGACGCTTGAAGGCCCTCCTGAGAGAATTATCCCCTTCGGGGAGAATTCTTTTATCCTGTCCATGGAGACGTTACAGGGAAGTATTTCTGAATACACGTTCTGCTCCCTCACCCTCCTTGCGATAAGCTGGGTGTACTGGGAACCGAAATCGAGTATGAGTATTTTTTCTTTGAAGTCCATATGTCAAATTAAGCACGTTTAAAGATTCATCAATCCCGGNNCTGTAATTCGGCGCCTCTTTGGTAACCGTCACATCATGGACATGACTCTCCCGTAATCCGGCGGGGGTGATCCGTATGAACCTCGATTTCTTACGGAGTTCCTGGATGCTTTTACACCCGCAATACCCCATCCCCGACTTCAGACCGCCGACAAGCTGATGGATGCTCGCTGAGAGAGGGCCCTTATAAGGGACCCTGCCTTCAACTCCTTCAGGCACGAGTTTCTTGCTCTCTACCCTCTCCTGGCCATACCTGTCCTTGCTGCCCGCCTGCATAGCGCCCAATGACCCCATGCCTCTGTAGACCTTGTATGTCCTTCCCTGATAAAGCATGTGCTCCCCCGGGCTCTCATCNNCCGTCAGCAATCACAGGGATGTTGAATGCTTCCGCAACCTCGGCGCATTCTTTGATTGCCGTAATCTGCGGCACCCCGGCGCCTGCGATAATCCTTGTCGTGCATATGGAACCGGGGCCGACACCAATCTTGACTGCGCTTGCGCCCGCATCGATCAGGTCTTTTGTGGCCTCCCCGGTAGCCACGTTCCCTGCGATAATTTCGATGTCAGGGAACGTGCGCCTCAATTCTCTTACCGTGGAAATCACCCTTTTGGAATGACCGTGCGCGGTATCAATGGCGATAAGGTCCACTCCCGCCTTGATTAAGGCCGAGGCGCGTCTGATAGCATCGGCGCCTACCCCTATCGCACCGCCTACCCTGAGCCTGCCAAAAGAATCCTTGCAGGCATTGGGATACTTTTCTTTCTTTTCAATGTCCTTTATCGTGATAAGCCCTATGAGGGTCATCTTGCTGTCCACAATCGGCAGTTTTTCAATCTTGTGTTTATGCAATATCTCTTTGGCCTCATCCAGGGTTATGCCCACCCGGGCCGTCACAAGCCCTTTTTTGGTCATGACTTCCGAGGCCTTTTTCCGGAAGTTCGTTTCAAATTTCAGGTCCCTGTTCGTTAAAATCCCAACAAGTTTTTTCCCCTTTGTGATGGGAACGCCTGAGATTCTGTACTTTTCCATAATTGCGAGCGCCTTGGAGATCTTTTCCTCAGGCTGCAGGGTTATCGGGTCCACAATCATCCCGCTTTCTGACTTCTTCACCTTGTCCACTTCCACTACCTGCTCTGCAGTGGACATGGCCCGGTGAATAATGCCCATGCCACCTTCCCTTGCGATGGCAATGGCGAGTTTGGCTTCGGTAACCGTATCCATTGCCGCGCTTACAATGGGCACATTTATCCTGATGTTCTTCGTAAGCTGCGTGCTGACGTTCACATCACCAGGAAGGATGTCCGACTTGTCAGGCACCAACAGTACATCGTCAAAGGTAAGGCCGATTTTCACATTGTCCTCTAACATTATCTTTACTCCTTAAAAGTTGTGAGTTGTCAGTTATTAGTTGTGAGTTATCCGTCTAAAAAATAAAAACTGAAAACTGATAACCTTACAGCTTGATTTCTATAAACGCCTTTTCTCTCAGCCCTGCCTTCCATTCACTGTATCTGCCTTCAAAGGCCTTTTGAAGGAGGTTCTCTCTGATTTTATCCCTGACCTTGCCTATGCCCCCGGCTTCCACTCTGTCCTCGAGCTTGATTATATGAAGACCTGCCGGACTCCAGAAGGGGCTGCTGACTTCCCCCTTCTTCAGCGCCGCAGCGGCATCTTCAATCTCCTTCAGGGCGCTCCCCCGGCTGATATACCCCAGGTCTCCTCCGAAGGCACTGCTCGGGTCCTCGGAAAATTCCCCGGCCAGTTTCGAGAAATCTTCCCCGCTGCTGATCTTCTGCTCGATCTCCCGGGCCTTTGCCTCGACAGACTCCTTCTGAGAGCTATCTCCGGGTAACGCAAAAAATATCTGGCGTATCCTTATTTTTTCACCCCCGTCAAATTCGCCGACATGGTCTTTATAGTACTGCTCAATTTCTTTTTCGGACACCACGATATTATTTTTGACCGCATAGTTGATCACCTTTTGCAAAAGAATCTGGTCCGCCAGCCTGGCCCTGTAATCTTCAGGCGTGAGGCCTTCGGCCTTTAGCGAGTTCATAAGCATCTCGTCTGTCAAACTGTATTTGGTCCTGATCTCCTGAATGGCGCCGTCTATTTCGGACGCAGTCACATCCAGATTCATTCTGCGGGCCTCCTGAAGCTGCAGCTTCGTCTCAATCAGATTATCCAGCACCGGCCGTTCAGCCTCCCTGATCTTATTCTCCCTGTCCTCCCCGGTCAACCCGCTCAGGAACTGCTTTCCGTCAATAATTATCACGTTCATCAGTTCGCTCCAGGTGATGATCTCATCGTTTACCGTGGCGACAATCCTGTCAAGCAGGACCGAACCGGAAGCCTCGTGAACCCCCGGAAGAACGCATGAGAGAACCAGCATGAGTAACGCTGCGATGAGTACCGTCTTTTTCATATCAGGGAATCCATACTGGTTTACGAAAGAGCTACATCCGTTTACATATTATATATGCTGTTATACCGTAAATTTAAATAAAGGCAATTATGACATGGTTTGAAGTTTTAATTCAAGAAGAAACAGGGATTGGATGGTAATGCCTCCGTGACGGGGACGGGAAACCGTGAAGATACCCACAGGGAGGCTGGCGGCACTTTTTCAAAGATCAATCTTCGACTGATCTGGATCCTTATCGCGTGAATGCAGACAGGCACGCTTGACAAAAATCAACCAAATTCATTATTGTGTTCATATCATGAACAACTCCGAGAGAGAACGGCATGATATCATCATGTTACGAATCCTTGATGAAATAAGCCGTGAATCTTTAATCACGCAGCGCACCCTTTCCAGCAGGCTCAATATCGCGCTCGGTCTTGTCAACTCCTACATTAAACGGCTCGCAAAAAAAGGCTATGTGAAGATTACAAAAGGCCCCATGAACAGGGTCAAATACGCCCTTACCCCCAAGGGTTTTACCCACAGGGTAGGACTGACATACAATTACATGCAATCATCAATCAGCTTTTTCAAAGATGCAAGAGGCAGAATAGACGAAATATACAGAAAAATGAGAGTAGCCGGCGTAAAAAATATCCTCATATGGGGAGACGGCGAAGTTGCTGAACTCTGTTACATCTCACTTCGGGGTCTCCCTCTCAACCTGGTGGGGATTATCGATAGTCAAAGCGAGGGAAAAGACTTTTTTGGATATCGCATATATACGTATGAAGATGCGCCGGGGCTTGATTATGATGCGATATTAATAGCTTCATTCAGCGACAACAATCTGGAGCGTATAAAGTCGCTCGGTATTGATGAGAAAAAGATTTATTCGCTCTGAAATCAGAGTGAAGAGGTGAGAGTCAGTAGTGTGGTGTTGAGTTGTGAATGTTAATCTTTCATTTAATTCACCTCTCATAATCCACAACGCTACACGCTACCCCTGCAGGTTGCAGAAATGTAACTGAAAGGGCGGAGCAGTACACATTTATTATTTGAAATGAGCAACGATATCGATTTAATCATAGAACCCGGGAAGGGGATAAAACAGTACTGGCGCGATCTCTGGCGCTACAGGGAGCTTTTTTATTTTCTTGCATGGAGAGACATCCTTGTACGCTACAAACAGACCGTGATCGGAATTGCCTGGAGTGTGGTAAGGCCATTGTTAACCATGATCGTCTTTACCATTGTATTCGGAAGAATCGCAAAACTTCCCTCCGGCAGTGTGCCTTATCCTGTTTTAGTCTTTTCCGCGCTGCTTCCCTGGCAGTTTTTTTCGAACGCGTTAAGCGAAAGCAGCAACTCGCTTATTACCAATGCAAATATGATGACGAAAATCTATTTTCCGAGACTTATTGTGCCCGCAAGTTCAGTAATAGTCAGCCTTGTGGATTTTCTTATTTCTTTCATTATTCTAATTGTCCTGATGATAGGGTATCAATTCACCCCGGATTGGAAGATTCTCACACTGCCTCTCTTTCTTTTACTGGCGCTTCTCACATCAATAGGCGCAGGCTTATGGCTCTCAGCCCTTAATGTGCAATACCGCGACTTCCGGTATATTGTTCCCTTTATTGTTCAGTTTGGTTTATTTATCTCCCCGGTAGGATTCAGCAGCGACGTAATCCCTGAAAAATGGAGACTGCTTTATTCTTTAAATCCCATGGTAGGCGTGATCGATGGTTTCAGATGGGCAATACTGGGGCAGAATGTGCAAATCTATTGGGAGGGATTTACTGTGTCAATACTATTAGTGTTTATTATGTTTTATACCGGATTGAGATATTTCCGCAAAATAGAGCGCATACTTGCAGATGTGATATAAAAAATATGAATTCGATTATCCAGGTCGACCATCTCGGTAAAAGATATATTCTTCATCATCAACAGCGTGAACGCTATATTGCCCTGCGCGATGTGATTGCCAATAAATTTAAAACAATCGGCACAACGCTTAAAGCGGCTGTCAGTGAGCCTTCAGCTACACGCGCGGCCAAAGAAGAATTCTGGGCGCTGAAAGATGTATCGTTTGAGATACAGCGGGGCGACAGGATAGGCATTATCGGCAGAAACGGCGCGGGGAAATCGACCTTGCTCAAAATCCTCAGTCGGATTACTGAACCGACCACGGGCCGAATAAGAATCAAAGGCAGGGCATCAAGCCTTTTGGAGGTTGGAACAGGTTTCCATCCCGAACTTACAGGAAGGGAAAATATCTTCTTGAACGGAGCAATTCTTGGTATGACAAAGGCAGAGATTAAGAAAAAATTTGATGAAATTGTTGCATTCGCTGAAATAGAGAAATTTCTTGATACGCCTGTTAAAAGATATTCTTCNNTTTTGTTTGTAAGTCATAATATGGGGGCTATTTCAAGTCTATGTTCAAGTATTGTCTTGCTGCAAAGTGGGGGGATAGGTTTTATCGGAGATGTCAATGAAGGGATAGAAAAATATTTAAAAGCACCCTTTCAAAAAGATGCGAACAGGTTTAATGATATCAGAAATCATTCGGGTGCTATGGTTTTTTCAAAAATCAAGGGAATGTCAACATTAAACTCTGACAATGAAGTTTCAACTGAATTCAGGATCGGTGATCGCGTAAAAATAAAGCTGGAATTTGATCTCATGGAAGATATAGCCGGCTTAGAGCTTGGTTTTGCCTTACATAACCTTATGGGGATGAGATTAAGTCATTTC
>DKBK01000124.1 GCA_002451135.1 Nitrospiraceae bacterium UBA6902 | reverse complement strand
CTTACCATTTATCGCAAGGACTTCCTGAATGCCGCCCTCACTGATGCCTCTGTCCTCACATGCTACCTGTTTCCCGGGGGCATGGTTTCTCTTAAGGATAAACTGGAACGGGAGAATATACGTCAAGTTCTTATAGTAAGCAGCACGTTTGCCCTGCCGTCATCTGAGCCGATTAAGGTTGTTCAGGTGAAGGACATTTACAGAACGCCGGTGTATCTGTACCGTCGATGATCCTTTAAATGGGTGGCCCCCAACGTCCAGAGGTTGAACCTCAGTATTTCATGACATTAATTAAATCAGGCAAGAATGTCTCTAAGTCCCCGGGTATTCTCATTACAAGGGATGTCCTTTTGCTTTTCCATCCAATGACTCGAAACCGGGAACCGGGAGGAATTGACAGTGGGAGCGGGTTTTGATAGTATAACCACGTTGTAACGCAAGATTTTTCTTTTCACTCTTTTTCAGATAAAAAAAGGAATTGTCATGGATATTGAAATCCTGCAGCAGACTGTTTTTCAGAACCGGGTAATGAATTATCTAATTTCGATTGCAGTCTTTCTTGTGGGCATTCTCGCAATAAAGATCATTAAAAGCATTTTTTTGCACAGGCTGAAGTCATGGTCGAAGAAAACCGCGACCACAATAGATGATTTCCTGATCCAGATTATTGAGAAGAAGCTGATCCCGCTGCTTTATTTCGGCCTGTTCTATCTTTCGGTCAACACACTAACGCTAAGCCCTTCGGTAATAAAAACTCTGGATATATCGGGCCTGGTGGTCCTGACGTATTTTAGTTTACGCCTCATACTGGCACTCATTAATTACTTGCTTCAGACATACTGGATAAACAAGGAAGTCGACCCAGCCAGACAGAAGAGCCTTAAGGGAATCATTCCTATAGTCAAAGTTATTGTCTGGGGCATAGGCATTACGTTTCTTCTCGATAATCTCGGCTTTAAAATTGCAACTATTGTAGCAGGACTGGGAATCGGAGGTATAGCCGTAGCACTGGCAGCACAGGCAATACTGGGAGACCTGTTCAGTTATTTTGTAATATTTTTCGACAAGCCGTTTGAAATCGGCGATTTCATTATTGTCGGTGATTTTCTCGGCACTATCGAGCATGTCGGCATAAAAACCACAAAGGTACGGAGTCTGAGTGGGGAACAGCTGGTATTTTCGAACACCGATCTCACAAATTCCCGCCTCCGGAACTACAAGAGAATGGAAAAACGGCGGGTTGTTTTCAAACTCGGCGTGATTTATCAGACAGCNNCACAGCATTTGACCGTGCCCATTTTTTCTCGTACGGAGACTTCAGTCTTGATTTCGAAGTCGTCTACTATGTCATGAGCAATGACTATAATAAATACATGGACATCCAGCAGGAGATCAATTTCTCGATCAGGGAAGAGTTTGAAAAAAGAGGTATCGAATTCGCATATCCGACTCAGACACTGTATATAGAGAAATCCCCCGCAAACAAATCATAAAGAGAATAAGCGGGCGTCTTTTTTGTCAAGAATAAAAATTTGCCCCAATGCTCCTCGTCTGCCGCTGGACAGAAGAATCACAGCTGCGGAATACAGAAACGCCGTTACGGCAGCGTGCAAGGGAGGATTGAGGAGGCTGGGGCAGGGCGCTTGTATTTCAAATACTTGAGATACGGAATTATAATATCGTTCTTATTTCCCCCGGTCCCGTCATACGTGATGCACACTACCGGAGTTCCGGTCTTCTTCTCAATTTTCTTTGCCATAGCCTCGGTAATCAGTGATGGGCAGCAGAAGGCCGGACTTGTCTGTACAAACAGCGCGACATCAGGATAGTGCTTCTTTATGTAGTAGATCTTCAATATATTGTCCATGGATTCCCCTGTATTTTCCACCCTGATATTATATTCCGACAGGATCTTCTCCGGAGATTCATCATATTCGGGGTCAGGTTCCTTCAGGACCCGTTCGAAATATTTATAATATGTCTTCTCCAGCATGGTTGCCGTGGCAAAGAATGTTTTTGTAGACAGGACGTTTAAGTATTGTCCTTCAATAAACCACTTTCTGAAATATTGTCCGGATATCATCTTCAGAAAAGAGCTGAAGGGGGTCGTAATGACCTCGCCGCCGTTGTCTTCAATAAAATGAATCAGGTCCTGGTTCATCACTTCATTGTCCCGCACATACAGATCACCGAAAATCGCTATCTTTGGCCTTGCTTCGTTGCGTACGTCGATGTCCTTAAAATACGATACTACCTCGGCAACGGCAGATTCCTTTGAGCGGTTTCCCAGAAAGGAATCTGTCAGGACACCAATGCTCTTCTTAATTGCCTTGTCTGTCTTTCCCTTTTCCATTTCATAAGGTCGTATCTTGCATCCCATCTTTCTGACAAGCCCCCCGAACATATAAGCAAAATATGAGTTGATCGGGAGTTTTATTGACAAATCAGAAAATGACATGCTGCCTGTATATATCTCTGCCTCCGACATGCCGCGTCCATGGGAATCCAAAATGTTTTTTATATGATGAGGGAACATCCTGAGATTGCAGGCCAGGGTTGTGGCCATTATCCACAGTACAGTATTCGCGGGTTCAAGATCATGGTTTTCCACATAATCAATAAATTCCTGGGCAATGATATTAAGCGGAATACACTGACCGCTGTTAAGCCGCAGACTTTTCTGAATACTCGTACCCGTCTCTTCCAGAAGCCTTGCGTCGATGCCTTCACTCTTAAGATTGGCAACAATCAGCGGCATGCCGATGTTGTCCCAGTTGGGGATAAGAAGTGTTTTATGAATAAAATGATTTTTCTTTGCAGGAATAAGCGCCGGCGCATATATCACAGGCGTCTTTTTCCTGTCTGCACTATGAGCTGAATAGTGATTTCTGAAGGACCGGACCGCTGCCTCGATCCTTGTCTCATAACCCACACTTGAGGAATGTTCATCCATCTGAAGGATGAGATAGGGCTTTTCATGGGATTCCATGAGTTTTTTAAAATACTCTACAGCAAAAGAATCAGGGGAGCACTTGAAAGAAGTCACATACACCGGGTATGCCCTGTCAGTCTTGGCAACGACCTCTGCTGCATTCAGAATCTCAGAGGCATAATGCCAGGGCAGCTCATTGCAAAGCGGCTCGATTGCCTCAACATCCTCCCGGGTATATGACAGCATGTCCTGATAGAACGCCTTAATACCCTGTGAAGCAAAGATCCCGGGAATCCCGCTGTTCATGGATGCAGGAAGTATCGAATAAGGCCTGCCGATAAACACAACGTGTATATCATCGGCGCTGAGGGACTCTTTTTTATACGTTTCTTTCAGCCGCGACAAACATGATTTCTTGAATTCAAGCGCCCGGTCATATGCTTTAGAAACATCAAAGTATCTGATATCATGGTTAATGACCGGCTTCAGAATATTATAGAGCTGAACCTTTGTGTAGATGGGATTGTAGAGATAATTGACCAGGGGCATAAGAATCCTCTTCGTGCCCGGAGTACTGAGATTAGAGACGAGTGAAGATGAAAATTGAGTATAGTAGCAGAACTGGCGTCTTACATTCTTTTCCGCCGGCTTCTTTTCAAGATAAAAGGGCATGAATACATAATCCGCCCTGTCCAGCAGGTATTGCACGTGGCCGTGCAGAGCGGTCATCGGCGCGCAGAATTCAGCGCCTGCCATGCGCTTCCCCTCTTTTACCGCGTCAGTGTATGGCTCACTGGTCATAGTTTTCACAGAGAGCGTATCAAAGAAATATTTCCACATGGGCAGATCTTCATACAGGTGAAGCGCGGACGGAATCCCGATAGTCACATGTGTACTGGTGGGATGAAAGGAAAGGACCTTTTTCCTTTCCTTAAGCAGGTCAAAACCAGAGAGATTATTGTTTATGTATTTTTTCGTGTCATAATCCCTTCCGCACAGGAACCCATATGCGACACTTTCACCATCAACATCGGCAATGGTTATCTTGCAGTGATTGGTGCATAGTTCGCATATCTCAGACCTTACCGGGATGTCTTTTTTGTAAAGCCGCAGTCCCTTGAACCTGCTTTCTTCTGCCTCCTTTTCAATCAGCATCAGTGCAACGCCGAGCGCACCTGTAAGATGACAGTACCTCGATACGTGTATCGGTTTATTCAGTCTCTGTTCAAAGGCGGCAACAAGGGCCTTGTTCTTTGCAGTCGCCCCCTGAAAGCATATGGTATTCCCTATACTGTTTTCGATCGCGACCTTTGTCAGATAATTTTCCCTTATGGAGTGAAGCACGGAGGCAAGGACTTCATCCACTGAATATCCCTCACTTAAATAATGATTGATATCCCTTTCCATAAATACCGTGCATCGGTCACTCGCAATCGGCGCCCTTTTGCCTTCGGCCCTTGAGGAATAATCAGAAAGCGGGCACCTTAATTTCAGCGCCTGCTCTTCGATAAAACTCCCGGTCCCTGCAGCACACACATTGTTCATCGCAGAGAAGGTGACCAGGCCCTTTCTCAACGTCGTGAATTTTGAGTCCTGCCCCCCGATTTCGATTATAGTGTCTACTTCAGGATTTAGTTCAAAGGCAGCGCGGGCATGGGCGGTGATCTCATCAATGATGATGTCTGCCCCGATTATTTTACCCGAGAATTTCCTTCCCGCTCCGGTGGTCCCGGCCCCTATGACCTTTACATCAACAGCATTCTTTTCAGTAACATCAACAATGGATGCGAATAATTTCCGGACCGCGTGGACAGGCCTTCCGGCAGTCCTTGTATAAAACCCCGCCAGGACTTTCCTGTCCCTGTCCATCAGTATCGCCTTAGTGCTTGTAGAGCCGATGTCAATTCCCATGTACACGTCATATGTTCTTAGAGGCACAAGATCTGCATAGATATCAACCTCCACCGGATACATATCCTCGGGATCAAATGCGGTATATTCATATTTCTTGTCACTGCTGAAATCAGGATAGTCAGAGAGCTGCAGCCTGAGCGGGTCATAGTAGTGTTTCTTTTCCAGAGGCTTCCGAATAATGATATCATCAACGGAATTTATATCTGCCTTATCCATCATGTTCAATTCGTCCAGAAGATTTAGCCCCGCTCCGATGGCCCCGTAGAGATACGACATATCATCTGTAATAATATTTAGCCCGATAATTGACTGTATATGTCGGGCAACAGCCCTGTTTCTTGATACTCCGCCGGTGAATATAATGGGAGGATTTGTCTGTTCCCCTTTTATCAGCGTATCCACGATATTTTTTGCCAGTCCGTAGCACAGCCCGTCGCAGATCTCCTCCAGGGAGTAACCCTCCTGCTGCGCGTGGACAAGGTCTGTCTTTGCGAATACCGCGCACCTTGTGGCGATCTTCGGTATTACGCCTTTATTGTTGAATGCAATGCCGCTCAGTTCCTCTATCCCGCTTAAGTTCAGCCTCCTTGCCTGCTGGTCCAGAAAGCTTCCTGTGCCTGCTGCGCATGAACTGTTTGATTTGAAATTCTGGTAATTGCCATTCTCATCAAAGCTTATTAAACCGAATCTTTCCCCCCCGACTATTAAAATAGCCCCGATCTTCTCATGAAAATGACGGGCGGCTGAGATGATGGAGATCCGGTTATCATACTGACCGCTTGCTTTTATAACCGCCGGGGTCGAGGTGGTAGAAGCGATCCCGCAAATGACGGACAGATCAAAATCCTTCAGGATCTTTTTAACGGTTTCGATGATGTTGCCGTGATGGAATTCATACGCGGTCTTAAGGACTTCTTTTTCCAGATTCAGTTCAACAATTGAAACAGATACTGATCCGATATCTATTCCGAGGATGTGTGAATTGTTTTGAGTTTTCATTTCAATCCCTAATGTTAGTATTTCACTTTATTCCAGATTATACAATTTTATCTCGAGCAAGCCATGGATCTAGTAATAAGTGACGAGTAACGAGTGACGGGAAAAGGAAAAGAATTCTCACCCGTTAATTGTTACCCGTTATGCTATCTGAATACCACGTAATGTCCCGGTTGTCTACTGATAAATACTAATACGAATATATGTGCAGCCCGAAAATAAACACCGATTATATTGCTGAAGGAGACATTAACGGTGGAAGGNNTTCATTGTAGCACTGCTGCAGATTATAATTGGGAATTCACGGGCGTATGTGGTGAATGCGAATGAGTGGTTATTTCTTTGAAGAGTGTATATTAAGGATGGGCCAGGCTGCGCATTCAAATCAACAAATTAATTTTATCAAATGAAATTGAAGAAGCTTTTTATCTCTACCCTCAGTACTGTAACGAAAAATATCTGGTCAGCAGCTTATGCCTGATTTTATCATAATTAATATGATCGGCATTTAATAATGAATGAAGCTTTTCCAGTTGCTCTTTGCTCCCATGTTCCCTGGCTTCTGCTATATCTTTCAAAATGGACCTCTCGAAATATTTTCGTTTACAGTTCAATTTAGACAAGTGATATCTATAGGTAATANNTCTTTATCAATCGTTTTTTCTAAATCAGCGCAGTATATTATGATATGTTTCATATGTGGTTTTTTCTCTTTCATGTGATTGTATTGTGGGCTTCTTTTGATTTAATAGCAAGGGAAATCAGTGCCACAGTGCAAATAAGGGATTTTCTCCAGGCCAACGGCGCTTCGTACCACTCGAGACGGGAGTAATTGATTCAGGGACGACTATTGACTTCCTTATGGAGAACTGATATGCTTAATACAGAATTTTAGAAGTTTTTGCAGTTCATGAAGCCACAAAGACTTTTGACTTTGTGGCTTATTTTTTTGTGGTGATACCTTCTGAGATTTCAATTTCAAGAAAAGGAGGTAAATCAAATGGCTAATGGAACAGTAAAGTGGTTCAATGATGCAAAGGGCTTCGGTTTTATTTCGGCTGAAGACGGAAGCGATGTATTTGTCCACCATACGTCAATCACAGGCAACGGATTCAAGTCCCTTGCCGAAGGTGAAGCAGTAAGCTTTGATACCGAAAAGGGTCCGAAAGGCCCCAAGGCTATCAATGTTGTTAAAATGTAATTGACAGACATAAGCCCCCTTGCTCCCAAAGCAGGGGGGCTTTTTATTTTGGAGGTAGCAATGGTAAGCAGGCAACATTATGCCGTAACTAAGGAATTAAGAAGGCAGGCCAACCTTGCAGCCGGACTGGTTGCTGACCGGTTCCCCTCGGTTTCGGACATTGTAATTTCAATGAAATATTTGCAGAAAAGCGAAAGGCCTATCCTTATGGTGCGCACGGTAAATATCGTCCCCGCCTCTTATGCCATTTTTAAAATGGACTGCATGATAAAGGGCTGTGACGGAGGCGGGTTTGATCTGAACTCTGTGATCGATGATATGGTCAAAACTCATAAGAAGGTAAAAAAGGGCGCTATTGCCTGTCAAGGGAACATCGATGGACATGCTTCCGACCATGCAAGCATTGAGTATGAAACCGTGATACATTATACATGAGACTGCCCTGTCCGGCCCTATGTAATTCCCTCGGGCCGGGCAATGACCGTACTACAGTTTCAGCCACTTGAGCATTGATTTTTTCCGCCAAAACCAAGGCACCGCAGGACAGAAAGCCCCGCTGCGATACGTATGCTCACACAGCTTCGGCAACCGTATAAGAGGCACAGGTCCCACCGGGCACTGTTTTTTTCTCCAATATCCATACGCAACTCTGCCCCACATACATAATGCATCGAAAAAATGGACTATTAAAGACCTGTAAAATAGTAGCGCAAACCAATACCCGCATCAAAATCAGTATCTATATCAGGAGCAACTTGAAACACTGGTGCGATTTCCACAAAAGTCTCAATCGGGGCAGTTGCGATCCAATACGCAGCCCCTGCGACAGTCCTGAAACCGAACTCGTTATCTCTCTTTTTGTCTTGATATCGCAGGCCCAGTCCCAGATAACCTGCAAGTTTACCCTTGGAAGGCTGAGGAAAGAGTTTCCATTCATGCCAGAGAATATCGGAATAAATAGTGAAATCGTCCTCAAAACCCAGCCCCAAATCTATTGCGGTATTGGGATTAACCCAATATTTCACAGTTGGACCAAGAGGACTTCCTAAAATTATTCCTGCCCCAAAAGCTCCTTTATCCTGTGCATATAATGAATTATTATTCAGCGCAAAGAATATAAGGGTTACCGCCAGCATTACAATATGTACTAATCGCATAGTGATATACCTCCTTTGGATATTGATTTTTCAATGTTATGATTTTCAAGCTAATTTTTCTTGCTTTTGACATATAGTAAGTTGATAATCATTCAGTCTCTTGATGACCGTTTTTTCCAGTTGATTTTTCTTCACCCCATCCACCTGTTTCTGCTGAAGGCGTTTTTTGTCTGGAGCTTCAGATTCGGTAACAGCCTCGTTTCGCGTAGAAGTCATTCTGCCTGAAGCACTGATCATAACCCCCTTTAATCATTTACAATACTTTTTACATGTAATTATAATTCTTTAAAATTGGCTACTTGATTATATGAAAAAATCTGCTACCTCAAGAGAGGACATTCTTGTTAAAAGCAACTAACATGCCAATTATAATTGTCATGATAACTCCCTTAAATTAAATAATATATATTAAAAAGAACATATTAATTTAATATTCATTAGCTNNAGAAGCAGGCCCTTCGGCATTTTTCGGATAAAGTATAATAAGTAACAGCAGAAGAAATACTTATGCATATTGCCGCCATCTACAACCTGCCGGACCACAAAAATGACCTTGCAGAGGCCCTCGCCGCTGCGTTAGGGATCACCGTGTATGAGGCGCACTCCCGGCTTCGATTTCCGGGTAAAGGCCCCCTCGTAGCAGCCTCATGCCGGGACCTTGAAGATGTCGAAAGGATTACGGGAGACTGGTTTCAGGGGGCTTTGATGCTATTGTGCTTTACCATGATGAAATTGATTCAGAGTCTGCGCAGTTCATTGTGAGAAAATTCAGGCTGGATGATGATGCGCTTGACATTGAATCTGGAAAGGGACAGCATCTGAGCATTGAATACAGAAGCATTGACCTTTTACTGCACGGTACGGGTATTGCAGGAAAAACGGAGATAGAGACGTTGAAGGAGCGGAAGTTCAGTCTGGGCAGGACCGTGCTTTCGGGTGGGCTCGTTATGAGCCGCACCAAAAAGATTACGCGCGAGATTAAGACTGAAGCACGTGAAAGTTTCTTCAATCTCTATTCCGGAAGCGCCCCCACTCTTGTATTTCGTGAAGGCGCCCTGGTCTACGATGCTCCCGGGTTCGCGCTGAAGCCGTCCCGTGTTGCTAATTTTGCACATCTCATATCTGAGTTGCGGCAGAGGCAACCTGAAGCTGCATTCGACGACCGCCTGTTGCGGAGGGCTGAGCAGACCGCGCTGCTGGGGCCGTTACTGTCTCCGGAGGAGTTTTTGAATGTTGCAACATCGCTCCTCGCAAAAATACTCCGGCGGTAGCCAGGGAGTTTTTTCCCACCGGCTCATTCAAAGCTCAGGGACGTCGATATTCTTCTTCAGAGTCTTTTAAAATCATACGCAAACGTTTCGCTGCCCCAACATTCATGTATGGTATCATCTTGGCCATCAACACTCTCTTCATGATCTTTCGAATTCGCTGTCCCTGCGAAAAGTCAGGAAAAATTTACTCCCATGGAAAATTGTTCCGATTAACATCCTTTCCCCTGTGCCATACGGGGTGGTATAACCCTCTGTAATATCACATTTTCTTCAGGGCATGCCCATAAATAAGCCGGTTTTTGTTTTGGCATGTTAATTGCTCTAACCTTGCTGCAAAAAGTTAATCACATGTACGTAATGATAGGAGATGAGCAATGATGAACATTATCCTGGGCGCGGTTATTACTATCAGTTTAGTGTCGTTCGCTTTGACGGTTTTCAAGGATATCGGGATATCAATGATTTTTAATCTCGATGCCTTTTTAATCGTTACGGGGGGAACGACGCTTGCCCTGTTTGTGGGATTTCCTTTGGAAAGGATCCGCAATACCGTATATGACATAATCAATGCATATTCAAGGAGAAGGGACAGGGCTTCCGTCATTAAGGACATTCTCGATATATCAAGGTCGTACATGAAAACAAATATAAGAAACCTGGAAAATAAAATTAAAAGTATAGATGATGATTTTCTGAGACTCGGAGCGAAACTGCTTATAAATAATTACACCGGCCACGATATAAAAAATATCCTGGAAAGGGAAATGACGGTCAGGGTTGTAAACCGGAATTTCAGTCAGAATCTGCTAAAGACCATAGCACGCCTGACCCCTTCATTTGGACTGGCAGGCACTGTCATCAGTCTCATTAAAATGTTTAAACACATGGAATCCGTCGATGCGATTGCACCAATGATGGCGGTGGCCCTTATGTCCACTTTCTATGGGGTAATTATATCCAACCTGATCATGCTGCCACTTTGTGCAAAGCTTAAAGAGCAGGCGATTGAATCTGAGCTGATCATGAATATTGCGATTGAGGGCATACTTGCGATACATAATATGGAGCATCCCTTGAGAATTGAGGAGAGAATAAGAGGGTGCAGGGAAGAGGAAATTGACTTCTTCACAGACATGGGCAATACGGTAACTGCCCATAATATCTCGAGCATGACGTCATGATTATCATTGCCATACGGGAAAACAGGTAAGGAGGGGAGAAACCGCATGAAATACAACTCCGGGAAAACGACACAGCCTCAACCTGAAAAGGCCTCACCCATATCATACTATAGGCTTATGGCCGGATTTGATGAAACCGTTGACAGTGACAGCAATTGGCTTATTTCTCTAAGCGATCTGTTGTCCCTGCTGCTCGTTTTTTTCATTATGTTTGTTGTGATGACAAAAGGTTCCGGGGCCAATGAAAAGACCCGGGCTGCCGATGGACATAGTCATGTGCCGCCTATTGCAGATTTCGCCCAGAAGGCAGCTGTTCCCGGAGACATAATCAGAGATGAAATAAAATCCGGGATGAACGATCTTAATTTGGGAGATGATGTTTCTATTCTCGGGACAAGCAGGGAAATCATTGTCACGATAAAAGAAAAAGTCACCTTCAGTCCCGGGGAGGCGGATATGCTGGGCAGTTTTGAACCAGTACTGGACAGCATTGCTGAAGTCATACATAAATATCCTTATTTCCACGCAGAGATTATCGGCCATACGGACAATGTTCCCATACACACATCCCGCTATTCGTCAAACTGGGAACTTTCAGTTGCGCGGGCCTCAAGTGTCCTGAAGTATTTAATTAATAGACACAATATTGATTCGTCACGCCTCTCTATTAAAGGCAATGCGGACCAGAAGCCGATCGCTCGAAACGACACCCCTGCACACAGGGCACAGAACAGGCGTGTCGAGATCAGGTTGAAACGCGTAGAGGCATAAAGAGCAGAAGCATTGAAATGAAAAAATTAGAGTTCCCTGAATAACCGTATGTCAATGTGCCGGGACCCTCATAATAAATGTCAAGGACGTGCTGAAGATTACTCAATCCAGAGGCCTCTCTTACCTCTTCTCCTGATGCATCCTTGATCGGGAATATTTCAAATAGATTAAGGCCGGGCAATCTTTCGGAATAAGCGCTCAGGCAGTTACAATCGTTCTCAGAGATAGTGAATGTCTGAAAGACATGAAAAAGAACATGGCCTTGAACGTTATGTCAGTTCAAGAAGCATTTAACGACAAAATGTATAATATAATTTAATCCGTGAGTGAAGGTTTCTATCGGGTCATCCAATCTGAAATCACCTAATCTGCAATTGGACCCGAAGCTATAGACATTCATTCAACATCGTGATAGCATATAAAATCAGTGACGCGGCATTCCAAGAGAATTGTTCGAGATAAATAATGGTTTTGTGCTATAAATCAATGAGGTGCATGATACCATACGTGTTCCGGATTTAATCCATTTAATCAAAGATATGAAATTAACTATCTTTTCCCGGCTTGTTATTGGGTACCTCGTAATATTTGTACTGGCCATGACAGTAAGTCTTTATGCTATTTCACATCTTCGTCAATTCGAGAAGGTTACCCGTTCTATAATTAATGTTGATAATCGTTTGATAGAATATAAGAAGACACTTTCAGATATTCTCCTGTCGATGATGTTGTATGAAAAAAAGTATATCCTTATTAAGGATGATGGGCTGTACAGCCAATTTGAGCTGGCAACAAACGATTTTGACAGACAATTGAAGGAATTAACCTCTCTGGCTAAGGACGAAAAGGCACAAGACCTGATAAATAGAATACGACATCATAAAGAGCGTTACCAATCATTGTTTAATGATAAAGTAATGTATCTGGGTTCCGATCAACAATTAGATGAGGAAAATTATAAAAAAGAAAATGAATATGCGGTAAATGAAATAATGGAATCTTTGAAGGAACTGGAAGCGTACAGTCAGAGCAATACGTATGCTAAAGTAAAGGAATTGAGCAGGGTCTACGCCCGCGCAAGCAAGGTAGCTATCGTCTTAGGGTCGGTTTCCCTGATCTTCGGAATAATAATATCCATCCTGATTACTGTAAATATTACAAGACCGCTTTCTATTATTAAAAAGAAAACCGCAGATATAGCGAGAGGAGATTTCGGTCATGATTTAAAGCTTTCCTCACCTCCTGAGATTGAAGTGTTGGCAAAATCATTTAATTTAATGTGCAGTAAACTGAAAGAGATAGATAAAATGAAGTCCGATTTTTTTTCATTAATGTCACATGAGTTGCGGACGCCCCTCACTACGATTAAGGAAGGAACAAACCTTTTTACCGAGAGCCTGGAAGAATTGGGTGCAACAGAGAAGCAGAAAAGACTTTTGACAATAATAAACGAAGAATGCAACCGCTTGATCAAGCTGGTCAATTCGTTGTTAGACCTATCAAAGATGGAAGCCGGGATGATGGTTTATAATTTTCACAAGACAGAACTCTCTCCCCTGATCAGTAAGATTACGGGTGAGATAGAACCGTTAGCCGAGACCAGGCGTATCAGGATTGAAACAGAAATAAGCGAAAAGCTGCCGGTAATAACTATGGATACTGAAAGGATACTTCAGGTGCTGAGAAACCTGGTAGGGAATGCCGTAAAATTCACTCCGGATGAAGGATATGTCCGAATTTCCGCGCGATCTGTGGACAAGGGAGTCAAGATATCAGTGGCTGATTCAGGGACCGGAATATCCGAAGAAAAAGTAACGGCGATTTTTGATAAATATTATCAGGATACTCTTGCAAGGTCCAGTAAAATCAAGGGGACCGGATTAGGTCTTGCTCTTGTTAAGCAAGTTGTTAACTCACATGGAGGTAAAGTTTGGGTAGAGCGCACATCGGAACAGGGAAGCGTATTTTCCTTTGTATTGCCTGTTTGATCTTTTCTTTATGTTGGGGCTGTGCCACGTTAAAGAATTTTGAGAACCGGAACAATGCGAGGAGTATGCTTCTTCAAAGCCGGAAATTGATTTCAGAGGGCAATTTTGACGGGGCACTAAAAGCAAACGAGAAGGTCATGTCTTTGTTTATGAAAGAACCGCCTGGCGATCAGGCCGTGTATAACATGGGCCTCATCTATGCTCACGATATGAATCAAGGAAAAGACTACAATAAATCTCTCATGTATTTTGAAAAACTGAGTGAAGAATATCCCCAGAGCCCTCTTGCAGTCGAGGCCGCAACATGGGCAGATTTACTGAAAAAAAGATTGATGCTTCAGGCGATGATAGAGAAAGAGTCGGTCAGGTCATCTGCAGAAGAATATTTTCTTCGGGGCATGAACATGTTATCAAGTGGCGATTATCAGGGATCGCAAAAGGAGAACAAGAAAGTATTATCTCTTTACAATACCGCGCCTCCTGCGGACCAGGCCCTGTTTAATATCGGACTTATTTATGCGCACTATGGTAATCCTGATAAGGACTATCTGGAATCGATTCAATACTTCGAAAAACTGATTCAGAAGTATCCGGGAAGTCCGTTAGTTGAACAGGCTAAAATCTGGCTTAATGTGCTTAATATCATCGAGAAAGTAAAACAGGTGGATATTGAGATTGATAAAAAGAAGAGGGAGTTGACAAGATAGGACCAGCCATGGGTAAAGGAAATATATTAGTTGTTGATGATGACAGCAACCTCCTGGAAGTGATAAGAATGAGGCTTGAATCGGCAAAGTATGACGTTGTTACTGCACAGCGGGAGGAAGAGGCATTACAAGCGCTGAAAGAAGAAGTGATTGACCTGTCTGTCATTGATTTACAGCTTGAAAAGACAGACGGCATATCTCTTATGGAACATCTGCACAGGATAAATCCCGATATTCCGGTTGTCATACTTACCGCGTATGGAACAATTGAAAGCGCGGTAGAAGCCATGCGGAGGGGAGCCTATAGCTATCTTACTAAACCCTTTGATCCGAGGGAACTTCTTTTCCAGATGGAACAGGCGATGGAGAAACGCACACTTGCCTTAGAGGTGAAAAGGTTGCAAAGTCTTTTGGAAGAGAAATATGATTTTTCAAATATAATCGCCAGGAGTGATACGATGCAGAGAGTATTGGCGCAGGTATCGCTTATTGCTAAAACTGATTCTACCGTCTATATCCATGGAGAAAGCGGCACGGGGAAAGAACTGATTGCCAAGGCCATTCATGTTGGAAGCAGCAGGAAGGAAGGGCCGTTTGTTGCTATTAATTGTGCCGCTATTCCCGAGAATCTTCTGGAAAGTGAGCTTTTCGGATATGAGAAAGGAGCTTTTACCGGGGCAGTACAAAGCGTAAAAGGATTGTTCACCCAGGCTCATGGGGGAACGCTTTTTCTTGACGAAATCGGTGATATGCCGCTTTCGCTTCAGAGCAAAATTCTCAGGGTTCTCCAGGACCGGCAGGTCTCTCCTCTGGGATCTAAAAAACCTGTTGAAGTAGATGTCAGGATTATCGTTGCTACCAATAAAGACCTGCTGAAAGAAGTCGAGAAGAAGCATTTTCGCCAGGATCTTTTCTACAGAGTTCATGTTATTCCTGTTAAGCTGCCTCCGCTCAGGGAGAAAAAAGAGGATATTCCTTATCTCGTTGAGTATTTTCTCGAAAAATTCAGTGCAAGAATGAATAAGAGCGTGAGAGGTATCAGCCCGCAGGCAATGCAGAAACTTATGCTTTATGACTGGCCCGGGAATGTTCGTGAACTGGAAAATACCCTAGAATTTGCAATGGCAATGACCCAAAGCAACATCATCAGCGACGACCTTATTCTTCAGACAGATATGCATTCACCGGACACGTTGAAGCCTTTCAAAGAGGCCAAATCTGAATTCGAAAGAAAATACCTCCTCGATCTGCTTAAGCTTACACAGGGCAACGTAAGCAAGGCGTCCGATCTGGCCGGCAAATACAGGGCCGATTTTTATCAGCTCCTTAAAAAATACGATCTCAAACCTGAAGAATATAAAAAATAATAATATAGCCGTCCTTTCTCTTTAGTCATTATACGCAGTTATAGGAATAACTATTCATCCCCACAATGTGCCATTTCCCACTCCCGGCAAAGTGATTTTTTAAATTAATTGAATCTGCTGTATGTAAATCCATACAAGATTGCTCTGTTAAATAGTCATGGCATTGTCTGCATAAGAAATAAAGTAAATAAAATAAGATAGTTATGATTTATTTNNAAGTTTCCACTTTTTCAATAAATGAAAAATTCAATAACGCCGGAAACGCAATCATCTTGAAACAGAAACATTCTATGAGGAGCTTTGGAGGTATCGTATGATAGCAATAGAAAAAATACTTAAACAAATAACGGAAGGCTGCAAGATGTGTAAACAATGTGACCCTTGCTGTACAGGCTACATACTTAAAAAATGCATCGAAAAGGATAAGTTTATCTAGAAACGAAGAGTAATTATTTAATGTCTTTCATATAAAAAAGTACTTTTATGACGGGTGCTCGTTTCTTTTATTAGTTCTCTGCGTGCTTCTTTTCTGTTCCCGGGCGGGAATCCTATCACACGTCTCTTGATGCCTCACAACGCCAGATAATAACGTATCACCTGAAAGGATGTCTAAGGTTACAGACTTTATTTTGGAAAACGGTGCTGTTGTCTGAAATGTGGTTTGAATCTCCAGTATGGTAGAATAGGCTTGCTTTTATTTTCAGCCACGAGAAGGGAGGACGAATGATTCCGGAGCTTAAATATAATGAACAGGGCTTGATACCGGCCATTATTCAGGATATGGGCAGTAACGATGTATTAATGCTTGGATATATGAATAAAGCTTCATTGGAGAAAACGATTCAGACCGGAAAAACCTGTTTCTGGAGCAGGTCAAGACAAAAATTCTGGACAAAAGGCGAAACATCGGGGAATATTCAGTTAGTCAAAGAAATACTGTATGATTGTGACGAGGATACACTGCTTATAAAGGTCGAGCAGAAAGGTACATGCGCCTGTCACACAGGAAGCAGAACGTGTTTTTATAGAAGCATCAAATAAAGCGTCGACAGTTATCACGACCTGCTTTTAACCTCAATCCGATAACTCGTTGCATCAGGGGGACAATATGAAATTAGGCGATAAAGGGGAAGGCTTTGCGGTAGCGTATCTTAAGAAGAGGGGATATAAAATCATCACGCAGAATTACAAGACACGGATAGGTGAGATAGACATTATTGCAAGAGAGGGGGACACCCTGGTATTTGTAGAAGTAAAGACCAGAGAAAGTATTGCATACGGAAAACCATTCGAAGCCGTTGATTATTTCAAGAAGAGAAAAATCGCAAATGTAGCGATGTTATATTTAAAGCAGCTCAAAGAAGTACCTCCCTGCAGATTCGATGTGGTAAGTATATATTATGAAGAGGGCAATCCGGAGTGTGCGCTGATAAGGGATGCGTTTGAAGTATGACAGATATTTCACTTGAAATTTTATTTCTTTGACCTCCCGATTCCTCATATACTTTACAATTTGTAAGAGTACTTGTGGTATTATTTATAGTTAAATTCAGTACGGGGCGTAGCGCAGTTTGGTAGCGCGCACGGTTCGGGACCGTGAGGTCGGAGGTTCAAATCCTCTCGCCCCGACCATTAAATTGCTTATAAATTAGACAGTTACATATCAAAAGGCAATAGAAACGGTTCACTGAAAGTTCACCAGGGCGAGGGTTGGTGAATCCCCGGTAGTAAACTCTCTCTGAAAGATTCCCCCTATTTTCAACGCACAATATGCAGATCCCTGTCAGTCGATCTTCCCAGAATATTCAAAAAAAGGTAAATAAAAACTACAAAATGCCGATAAGAGAGGCGATACTTTTTTAGAGGGTGATTGAAAAGCAATTGAAGGGCTGACGATCACATATCGGAATACCATGTATATGGCTAAATGTTGATCGCATGATTATCGTAAGGGGTACATGAAAGAAGATGATGAGAGAAGAAGACAAAAGATATTTTAAGCGGTACGAAAGCAAGTCTGAGTGCGAAGTAATGTTACCGTCAGGAACATATAAAGGCAGAATTATCGATTACTCTGATGGGGCCGGCATCGAACTTGAAAATGTTCCGGACCTCACACAGGGCGCAGAAATCGATATAAAAATCTGCGACCATGATCTGGCATTCAGAGGAAATGTGGCATGGGTAAGAAGGGATGGCCAGCATCTCAGGGCAGGCATTAGGCGTATCGATGCCTTCAAAGGAAATCTTCGGGATTTTAAATTTGCAGATATCCTCATTGGCATCAACAGGAGTGCACGCACGGGGATCCTCGAGATAAAAAGAGGTTCAATTGCCAGGAACATTTTTATCGATAAGGGGGACATAATTTTTGCCACTTCCAATTACGAGGACGACCGCCTCGGAGAATATCTTGTGAAAAAAGGCAAAATCACCCTGATGGATTATGAAAATGCATCTAATTTGCTGATAAAGACCGGGAAAAAAATGGGAAAGATCCTTGTAGAACTCGGTTGGCTCAACCCCAGTGAACTGTTCCAGGCAGTCCGTCAGCAGATTGAAGATATTATTATCAGTCATTTTCAGTGGGAAGAAGGTGAATTTGAATTTAAAGAGGGCCCGATTCCGTCAGATGAAGGCATTACCCTGCAGATAAGTATGGCCAATATCATCTATCGGGGGACGAAGAAAATTAATAATTTTATCCTGATCAAACAAATGTGCCCCTCTGTTAATGACATCCTGAATCTTTCACATAATCCCGCGCGCATCTTTCAATCCCTTAATCTTGACAACACAGACAAAAAGATCCTTTCGTATATAAATGGTATCTATCCCCTGAAAACCATATTGTCCCTGTCTTCGTCCAAAAATTTTGAGACCCTCAAGACACTCAGTGCACTCATGAGCATAGGGGTGATTTATGTAAAGGGAGAACATGATGCACCGGTGGTCCTTCCGATTGACGAGATCTTCGGGGAACCGGAGGAAATAGCACCCCAAGACTTTCTGGAGAAAATAGAAGGGGTCTTTCATAAATGTGAAACACGCGGATATTATGAAGCCCTCGATGTTGCCGAGGACGCGTCCATGGAAGAAATAAATAAGGCCTATTTCCAGCTGTCAAAACAGTTTCATCCAGACAGGCACTTTTCTTTTCCTTCACACGACATAAAAGACAAATTACTGAAAATAATTTCGTATACAACAGAAGGGTATGAAATTCTTTCAGACCCCAAAAAGAGACAGGAATACAATAAAACCCTAATGTTGAGCGATTCACCAAGAATGGCAGAAAGCACTCGAACACCTTCTTCGTCCCGGGACATCTGCGAAATTGAAAAACAGGATTCACTTGCAGAGGGCAGGGTGAAAGAAACAATACGCATTAAGCTTCCCGATGATATTGTGTCATCCGGTACACAGGAAAGTACGGTGCAGACGAAGGCAGGAGGGGAAGTGCCCATGCCTTCTTATAACCTGGATCATGTGGGGGAATCCGGCAGTAACGGGAGCCATGAAAAGCCGGAGTATACATCCATTTCCGTAGATGACGTGCAGAATGCAGAGGAAACAGACACTTCAGGAGAGAGTGGTCATAAAGGAGCGGAGGGGATTGAGTTGCCCGACGATATTGTGTCATCAGGGACACCGGAAGATTTAGTCGCTCTTTCAGAGACGCTGATGAGTGAACACCTGACTACACCACCTCCAACTTGGGTGCTCGATTCTGTATTCAGTACCCCAGAGGAAGATGCCTTACTTTGTGAGATTGCAGACATCTCGAGAAAGGTTGGCGAACTACATCAACAGCGTAAAGAATTGGAACAGCGGCTCAATGCGGCAGGATCAATCCGAGCACTTCTTTATGAGCAAGGCAAGGTACTTGAGCTTGCAGTGCGAGATGCACTCACTGTTTTAGGCTTTTCAGCAAAACCCTTTAAAGAAAGCGATTCAGAATTCGATATTATCTTCGAGTCACCAGAAGGGCGATGCTTGGGAAATGTTGAGGGAACGGATAATAAGGCGATCAACATTGAAAAGTTCAACCAACTTGAACGAAACCTTCAAGAGGATTTTGCTCGTGAGGATGCTGCGGAATATGCGAAAGGCGTCTTGTTTGGTAACGCGGAACGACTGACGCCATTGGTGGACCGCGGCGAGGCATTTGCAGTTAAATGCATGACAGCAGCAAAGCGTGTGCATGTCGCATGTATTCGCACAGCAGACCTCTTCGAGCCTGTCAGGTATCTCCGAAGTCATCCAGATCCCGACTACGCGAAAATTTGTCGGGAAGCGATTTTTAATTCGAAAGGGGACATTGTTACTTTTCCACCGGCTTTGGTTAGCGATATTGTTCTTCGACCCTGAATCTCCGTTTACAGTTGATGACTTATTCGATAAAGCTGACAAATTACTGTGGGATTAGCATTGTAGATATGTGCAGAGAAGCCATTACATAGTTATGAAATGAGAAGAGAAATACCAGAGTCCCCGGATATGCAGTAATAAAGATTTCTCATCCCTCTTCCTGTGCAAGATGAATCACCCCTGCCTGAGAAAAGTGTTTTTAAATCATAGCCGTATCTTGCTTGTGCCGGCGTGTTTGGTGTCTGGTCAAAGCAATGGTGGACGGTAGGGGATTCGAACCCCCGNNTCTCCCAGCTGAGCTAACCGCCCTTTCCATAGGCTTTACTATATAATTATAATCGTACGTAAAGAGCTTACTGCTGACTGCGTACAGCCAGTTACGAAATTGACGCCTCTCTTTTTGTTTAGGTATTATAACATTTGGTATTTAGAGAGTTGAAACCGTGAATGATTAGTGTATTTAAAATAATTTAGGAGGCAGGGATTAATTTAAAAAAATCCCCGATTTTGGCTCCTGTTATTACGTATACCGGCAGCTTATTTTAAAGGTCTCTCTTGTCCGTCATTGTATATGTATCATTCTATGACAGGAACATATCGGTCTTTCCAATTCATGAGTGCCAGGGCTATTCAGTATTAGTGACATCACACGGAAGGCGAACGAATGTATTTGATTCATGGTGAAAATGAAAATCAGAAAAGTTAAAATCTTGATAATCTTGGGATCACTTGCCTTATGCCTGGGAATTCTTTTTTTCCTTATCAGGGGCCCCTATTTATCAAATTCCATAAAAAGAATCCTTGTCCCTGTGTTTGAAAATGCGACACAGGAAAGGATTATTATTGATAATGCAGTCGTCAATGTTTTCCCATTCTATGTGCAGATCAAGGGGTTTAAGCTCTTTGATAAAGACGGAAACCGGCTTCTCTGGATCACAAAAACCCGGGCATATATTGATCTGCTTGGTCTGTTGTCCCGGGAGATCAGGATAAGGAAGTTGACATTAAAAGAGCCGGACGTGACGGTAAATGAAACGGATATTCAAAGGATGCTGGATAACTTTAAGAAATCAGACCTTGTCGGAGAAGAAGGGAAATACAGGGTAACATTGAAGTATGTGCAGCTTACAGACGGGAAGGTATCATACGTCACGGCAGATAAGCTGTCCCGCTTTTCGGGTAGCAGCCTGTATGTGGACATGGTGCCGAAAGGCATATCATACATAATAACCGTCTTAATGAAAAAGGGGACATTACAACTGGCGAATCAGTCGGAACTGGAAGGGAGTTTTGATGGACAATTTAAAATCAAAAAGAACAAGATCCAGGTAACCGAATTTAATCTTTCCTCCTCCGGCTCTTCTTTTTCGACTGATGGTGAAATAACGCTCTCTGAGGATGGAAGGATTGAAGACGGCAGTTTATCAGTAAGGACTCAAATCCAGGCTTCAACCATTAATGTAATCTATCCCCTTAAAGAGAAGAAAGACGCAGAGTTGTCTTTTGAAGGTTTTGTCAAACTTTTTAAGCGTGAAAATTCAAGATGGCCAGGATGTGCTGTCGATTTAAAGACCGACAGCAGGTTTTATCTTGAATCATTGATGGAGATAATAGGAGTTGATGATAACATAACGGGTGAGCTTTCATTAAAGGGCGCGATTACCGGTACTTTTCCCGATATAGAAGGGAAAGGCAATGCAAGACTTACAAATGCGGTATTGGATACCCTGCCACTTGATGAAGTTCAAGGAGAATTAACTTATAAAAAGAAGAAGTTTGCCTTACACGGCTTTAAGGCGAAGACATATGATGGAGTGATTGAAGGAGATGGACACATATTGATTCCAAGCGGGAATTACATGGCTGATGCACATATGTCCAATATTTCCAGCCCCCAGTGGTTCAAGTTTATAAGATGGGAACCGCCGTTTCCTGAGGGTAAAATATTTGGGGACTTTAAGCTGTATCACGAGACAGGACAACATCTTGAAATCATAGCGGATGTTAATTATCGCAGTACATCCCGTGCAGAAGGGAATGTCATGGACAGGATTTCCTCTGCCGCTGCCTCTGTTGAACTGAGGGACAATATTCTATGGCTTACGGACATGATTCTCTCCACTGGCAGGACAAACCTCCTGCTTGATGGGAACGTAGATTTCAATAAGGAAACACTGGATTTGAATTTGCGACTGGACAGTGAGGATGCTGCAGATTTGACAGCCCCTTATTTTACAGAGCTCTCAGCCCCTGTGAGTTTCGAGGGGACAGCGGCAGGGCCTGAAAGGGCCCCGGTGATTAAAGGGAAGATTCAGGCACAAGCCGGTAGTGTCCATGGAATTAAGTTTACAAAGGCCTCTGCGGATCTTAGCTACACAAAGAGCTCTCTTTTAGTGGAACGGCTGATAATCACTCAGGATCACGCTGAATGCGATGTTTCGGGAACAATTGACTTTAGAAAGGCAGAAGGACTTTTTTCGTTTAAAGCCCCTTTTTACAAGGCCAGGGCAGAGTGCAGGGATGTTGACATCAGGCCATTTGTAAAAGAGGCCTACAGAGAAATTCCAGTATCAGGACTCGTAAGCGGAAAGGTATCATTTGAAGGTGATTCTGATAATTTTGTCAGTCCGGGTGAGATGAATGTCCACAGCGGTGATATATATGGCCAAGTCCTGGATAATGTAACGGTTACGTACGAACTGCGACCGAAAGAAATAGAATTTAAGTCAGTAAAAGCGGTGAGAGCCAAATCTCATCTTGAGGCAAAGGGGACGTTGTTCTTTAATAAAAAATACAGTGTCTCTGTTACATCGGACAGCATACGTTTAACGGATCTTTCGGCTTTTAAAGATTCCCCTTTTCACATGACATTCGGGCTTGCTGTGAACGGGACTGGATCCATTGATAATCCGGACATGAAATATACAGTAAAAATTAATGAAAGTTCACTCAGGGACGTACCCGTGGGTAAGGGGGAAATAACAGGCACCTTGAACAATGATAAGCTCCTTGCCAAAGGAAGCTTCATCAACGGACTGATTATCTCTGAGGCCGATGCTGTGTTAGGGGACAAAATAAAATGGAATATAAATTCAATATTCAGGGGAGGCAGATATGATTTTCTCCTGAAAGGTTTTATGAAAGAAGTCCCGGAGGATTTTTTGCTTACTCTTGAAGGAAGAGTCAAGATGGAAGGGCAGGGGAACAAAATGTCAATAAGGTCAAAATTTAATTCTGCTGCCGTGAGTTTGTATGGATACGATTTAATAAACCGGGAAGACATTGAACTGGAACTGGATGATGATGAACTCCGTATCAAGTCCTTTGCCCTTGCAGGCAATAAGGGTGATGTGTTTGCCACGGGTACCGTGAAGCTTAACAGCAGCTACAACCTCCAGGTAAAAGGGAATATGGAAGTCGCTCCGTTAAGGGCACTTAGTGATAAGATTGTCTCGTTAAGAGGTGCGGGAGGCTTTGAAATTAATTTGACAGGACCATGGATAAGGCCTGAAATACATGGAGAGATCCGTTTCCGGGACACAACTGCCTCAATTACTGCACTTCCATATAAGATCGGCCCGGTCGACGGTACCTTCTTCCTGAAAAAGGACAGATTTACTTTTGACTCCGTTCATTCCAAATTCGCCGGAGGGACAATAGACGTGTCCGGGGCCGGATATCTTGATGGATTGTCATTAAAGAGACTTTCTGTCTCAGCTGATATCAATGGAATCAAAATAAGACCCGCTGAAGGCCTCAGTACAGAGCTGGGAGGAAAGCTGTTCTATGATACCTCTTCCAAGGGCACCAGTCTGACAGGCAATATCAATATCATAAAAGCCCGATACACAAAAAGAATTGAGTGGAAAAGCTGGTTGCTTGGACTGAAGCAGGTAAATAGCGAACGTGTTGCGTATCCATCATTTCTTGAAGGTGCCTCTATTAATGTCCACATAAGGGGCGATGATAATATACTAATTGACAACAATATTGCCAGAACGCCGGTCAAAATTGCCCTCAATCTTTCGGGTACTATAGCTGAAAAGGGTCTTCTGGGACGAATTGAGGCAAATGAAGGAACCGTATATTTCAGAAGCAGAGAGTTTAATCTTCTCGAGGGCAGCAGTGTGACATTTGTAAATCCGAACATCATTTCTCCCCTTTTTCATATTATTGCCTATACATATATTGGCGATTATTACGTAAAGCTTAACCTGGACGGCACCATGGATGATTTTACCCTGATCTTTTTTTCGGATCCGCCTCTCTCGGAAACGGAAACACTTGCCCTGCTCACCACGGGGCAGACGGGAAAGGAGGGGGCAGGGATTGAAGGCGGGATTGCCGCAGGTGAGGCCACAGCGCTGTTGACAGGAGGCATACAGGATACAGTGGAGGAACAGGTCCAGTATTACACCGGCTTTGAGAGATTTGAGATAGAACCACATACCACAGCGGAAGGCGCATTTGTCCCCAGAGTAACCATTGGCAAGAGGCTGTTTGAAAATAAACTGTATGTAATATATAGCACTGCCATCGGAGCGACGGAAGAAGATATTATCAAAGTCGAATACAAGATAGATAAAAACCTTTCCCTTATCGGATCCAGAAATGAGATAGGCAGCCCCGGCGCGGACCTTAAATACAGGTTTGAATTCAAATAAACTGCACATGAGACATACGAAATGAATAAAAGGACGTGTCTGCCTATTGAGGCGAGGGTATTTATTTGTTTTGTATTTCTTTTTTTTTCTTTCCCCCCTCACATACTTGCTGACACCATTCCCCCAGATTTCTCTCTTCGGTCTGATGAAATAAGCCGGGAAGGCGGATCTGTACCCAACATTACGGCTATTGAAGTCAGGGGTATCACCCGCATAGAAGAGGAAGAATTAATTGATCTGATAAGTCTCCGCATTGGGAATAAACTCGACACGCGGGAATTAAGCAGGGGAATAAGGAGGGCGTTTCAGAAGGGTATTTTCCTGGACATAATGGCCGTAACCGAGCCATATGGAGACGGCGTCAAATTGATATATGTTGCAAGAGAAATACCGCGTGTTGATAAGATAATCATTAAGGGGAATCGGAACATAAAGGGAAAAACGGTGAGGCGAAAATTTTATTTCAAGGAAGGCGAAGATTTCAGAGAGGAATACCTTGAGACTGCACGTCTGGCCTTATCAGAGTATTATGGCAGAAGGGGATACCCTCATGCCGAGGTTAAGGTTACCGTTGAAAACGGGGACAAAAAATCGTGGGTAAACATACGCATTGATATTCAGGAGGGCCAGCCTGTCATTGTGCGGGAGATACACATTGAGGATGATGTCAAGCATCTCATAGGGGTCAGGGAAGGAGGCGTACTTGATATCGATGCCCTTGATAAGGACATGAAAGGGATAGAAGAATATTTTAAAAAGAGGAATTATATAAAACCAGTCGCGGGACCATACCAGTTCAGTAACGGCATCCTTACTGTTCCGGTAGACCCGGGAGTAAGGTTTGAAGTAAAATTCAAAAACAATGCCGCCTTCAGTGCCGGAAAGCTGGAAAAAGAACTTTCTTTTATAGAAAATGAAGAGCTTTCTGATGAAGCGATTGCTGAATCGGCAGATGGTATTAAACGGTTCTATGTAAGCAACGGATATTATAGTGCCCAGGTCGCCGCAGGTGTTGAAAGGAAAGATGACCTTGTCAGGATTACGTTTATAGTTTTTGAGGGGGACATTGTCATGCTAAGAAATATAATCTTTTCAGGGACCAGCATTAATCCTGAGGGCATTAAGAAGGTACTGCCATTTGAGAGTAACAAGCCCTTTAACAATAATTTGTTCGATGAAAGCAGGGATGCAATCGTCAGTTTTTATAACGCCCTCGGCTATCTGCATGTGGATGTGGTTGAGATAAAAAAAGATTTTCAGAATGACGGCCGCGACCTGAATCTTGAATATGTTATTAATGAAGGAAACCGGACGATAATTAAGACGATTGACATAAGCGGGAATACGCAGATTGAGTCGCTTCAGATGCGCAATGCATTACATCTTGAAGAAGGAGCGCCATACAATGTGATTGATATCGGTGATGCCAGGCGCAGGGTACTTTCTCTTTATACTCGATATGGTTATCTGGATACGAGAGTAGACGTTGAAAGTAAAATTGAAGGAGACAATGCCTTCCTTACATTTTACATAACGGAAAATAAGCCTTCAATTATCGGAAAGATCATCTTGAAGGGGAATCAAAAGACCAAGGCCAAAATAATCATGAGGGAGTTTACTCTTAATGAAGGTGATACCTGCAACTATGAAGAGATATCACGCATTAAGCAGCGTCTTTATAAACTTGGTATTTTCAGTGAGGTTGCAATTGATGTGCTTGATGGGGGCATTGAGACTGATAATAAGGTAATAAAAGACATGCTGGTTTCTTTTAAAGAGGTGAATTCAGGATCAGTAGAAATTAGTCTGGGTTATGGCGATTATGAACACGAGAGAGGGATGCTTGAGATAGGTTATCGTAATATCGGCGGATATAACAGGTCGGTAGGTTTCCGCACAGATCAGAGTTCTATACAAAAGCGGTATATATTCAACTTCAGGGAACCGTGGCTTTTTAACTGGCGTGATGTGCCTTTGAAAATCTTTCTGATCAGGGAAGAGAAAAGGCAACTCAATTATGCATCAAGAGAATTGTTATATAAAGTAGACAAACAGAGCTTTATTGCCGGTATCGAGAAAGAGATAGCACAAGGTCTTAAGATCGGGCTTGACTACGAATATTCTTTTACTGATACATTTGACGTAGCGGAGGATGTCATATTAAGCAAGGAAGATACAGGAACTCTCGTCATCAGCAGTATTTCCCCCTCAATATATTTTGATAAAAGAAATGACCCCTTTAATCCTACTTCCGGGTCGCTGCATGGTATTGTCGTAAAATATGCGGTAAAGGAACTCCTTTCGGAAGCCGAATTTGTGAAGGGGACCGTACAGAGTTCCTGGTATTTCCAGTTACTAAAACCCGTTGTACTGGCATTTTCACTCAAAGGAGGTATCGCATACGGGTTAGGGGATAATGAAGAACTTCCACTGATTGAAAGGTTTTATCTCGGGGGAAGGTCAACCGCCAGGGGATATAGTCAGGATTCACTGGGACCGAAGGGGGCGGACGGTAACCCGACGGGGGGCAATGTATTTGCGTTAACAAACTGGGAGTTGAGATTTTCGTTGGGAAAAGGATTAGGTCTTGTCACCTTTATTGATGCCGGGAATGTATGGAAGACGATAGATGATGTAGACGATTCACTGAAATACACTGCCGGTGCTGGTCTCAGATACAATACCCCGGTCGGTCCAATCAGAATAGACTACGGACATAAAATGAATAAAGAGGAAGGCGAAAGCTCCGGAGAGGTGCATTTCAGTTTCGGACATGCGTTTTAAGGTAGTGAGGAGTGCATACTGAAAAGATGAAGAAAATAATTGGTGTATTATTATTTGTCACATGTCAATTCCTGTGTGTGAACGCATCTTATTCTGAAGTAATAGAACGGATTGTGGCTATTGTAAATAACGATATAATTTTATTGAGTGAGTTTCAGAGTCTTCTTCAGTCAGCAAAAGAATCAGACAGCTCGGTATCACGGGATAACGTTCTGAACACAATGATAGACAATATGCTGCTGCTGAATGAAGCGAAAAAATTCAAGATCAGTGTCTCAGGCAAAACTAAAAAAGCTGATACTGATAACAGCGTTGTTGTCGGAGAGTATATCGACAGAAGGATAAAAGCTTTAATTCATGTGCCATATGAAGACATCGAACATTACTATCAGATGAACAGAGATCTTTACCGGGACAAAGACATTTATGACGTAAGGGATGCAATCGAGGAGCAGCTTGTGGAAGCGGAACTGGGGAGCAAACTCCGGGAGTACATAGAAGAATTAAGGAAAAAATCCTATGTGCGGATTCAGTTGAATGAGGGAAATTAGCCCGGTATCACGCCGGCTATGCAATTTTCCTCCCTGCAGACTTCACCTGCGTACGGCATCACACATGAGACAAAACCCGGCAAAAGTCTTTATATTCATCAGGAGGGTCAAGAATTTCTGCACCGATATTCTCTATGAAACTATTTGAAGTAATTTTCCCGGCCCACTTTTTCCTGCAATATAAATTGACCGATTCCCCGGATGGCAGCCTGAATTTTAAAACCATATTTGTGTTCGATTTAGCATATGTTGCGGACCTCATATTAGGGATCTTTATATGTATGCCATATTCGGAAATATTCCTGATGAAGGCCTTGTAAGAAATGCCGGATGCAATAATATCGGCTTCTATATTGACCGGGATCCTTTTGAAATTTCTGTCAGACATAAAATATCAATCCCTTTTATGGATGAGACGTTAGTTTTTCAGTATCATTTGCTCTACGTATTGTATTATCACTAAATTTATCATGTGTCAATATCAATGACCTGGGTTTGGTATACCATTTCCTGCGGAGTCGTATTTAATGCTGACCGCTGATGGATCAAAGCTGTTAGCCTCTGAACGGCTGTGATATGATATTGCAGAATGAAGCATAAAAGCATGAGCAATCGCCAGTATCCATATCCTGAAGACAAGAAAATACTTAGTGTTCCTCCTAATGTCTTTTATACCGGGCTGGTCAGTTTTTTCATGGACCTGAGCTCAGAAATGATATATCCGCTGGTCCCTCTTTTCCTGAGTTCGGTCCTTGGGGTCAACAGGACCGTGATAGGCCTTATCGAAGGGATTGCAGAGAGTACGGCAAGCCTGTTGAAGGTTTTTTCAGGGTGGTTCTCGGACAGGATACGAAAGAGAAAAATTCTTATGATTATAGGGTACGGTATTTCTACGATAAGCCGTCCTATTTTGGCCCTCTCTGGCGCATGGGGTCATGTCCTGGCTTTCCGCTTTGTTGACAGGTTCGGCAAAGGCATCAGGGGGGCGCCGAGAGACGCGGTCATTGCAGAGTCTACTCCTGCCCGGGACCTGGGAAGGGCGTTCGGATTGCACAGGGGAATGGATACACTTGGTGCAGTGGCGGGACCCTTGACGGCTTTTATCGTCCTGTATTTTTTCGTAGGCGGGTTGAGAATGGTTTTCTGGCTCTCGCTGATACCCGGCATTATCGCTGTGCTGGTGATCATTTTATTTGTAAAGGAGACAACACACGGCAAAGCAAGCAAACTGCCGGGGTTGTCATTAAAGGATTTTGACTGGAGATATAAGGCATTCGTTTTTGTTGCTGCATTATTCGCGCTCGGCAATTCAAGTGATGTCTTTTTGATATTGAGGGCAACTGATATCGGCATTAAAGAGGCCCATATCCCGCTGATCTACCTCTGCTTCAATCTTGTGTATTCCCTTGTCTCTTATCCTGCAGGGATATTGTCAGACCGCATCGGAAGAAAGCGGGTGATCCTGGCGGGATTCCTGGTCTTCGGATTTGTATATCTGGGCTTTGCCCTGGCATCTGAAGCATGGCACATATGGGGTCTGTTTCTGTGTTACGGGATATTCATGGGACTCACCGAGGGGATACACAAGGCGTATCTCAGTACCGTGATTCCGGGGCATCTGAAGGCCACCGGTTTCGGGATATACAATACATGCACCGGACTGGCCATGCTTCCTGCAAGTATCATAGGCGGCCGGCTCTGGGATATGTATGGCGCACCCGCGACGTTTTATTACGGCACTATTACTGCATGCCTGTCGGCAGCTTTATTTCTCGCTATATTCGGGATTGAAAGATTGGGGAGGAAAACAGTTTGATTTGCTGATGATGTCTGAACTCCATATTACGGATCTCTTATCGTCAGACTCCAGCAGTGCCTACATGCCGGGCTCATGATAAGGCCCCCGGGTCTCAGTACAGCATGTTATCAGGCGGCCTTCGCTCAGGAATATAGGATCTGGTAATTATGCCGTCGTTCCATTCTTTCGAAACATAAAGATTACAATAACAGCTTCCGTACTCATTCACATCAGGCTCCCGGTATATGCAGGGACAGATAATGTCTTTATCTTTATCACGCTCGCCTGATGCGAGCCTGCACGGGCAGGACATATATCCATAGCGTTCTTTATTGGCGAGAAGGCTGCCGAGAAGATCACGGATCAACTCGACATCTTTATTAAAGAAGTATCCGATGGGTTCCTGTGTTTTTTGCAGCATATGATAAAGCTGTTCAACATCCATTAAAGTCCGAGTGCCTCCCTGATCTCTTTTTCCTTATGTCCGATAATTACCTTGTCTCCGATGACGATTGTGGGAAATGAGCAGTTCTCATTGATTTTCTTAACCTCTTCGATAATGGCATGCCGTTCCTCACCGGAGAGCAGATCCACGTCCGTGAATTCATACTTGACGGCACACTCATTTAATAACGATTTCGTTGCCTTGCAATGGCTGCAGGTGCTTAATGTATACAGTTTGACCGGAGGAAACAAATGACATCTCCCTGAATGATATGTTACATAATATCATTTTATTATTGAGAATACAATCGTCGTGCCCAGAGTAATAAAAGGATCATATCGCTCACACATGGATGGCCGCTATTTCGAGAAAAAAACATGTTACCGTCTGTAATTGTTCCTGAATATGATATAATTTTATAAATCTCACATTATTGATGATAGCCAAATATGAATGAATGGGTTGAAGTGCTGTTTACATATGATGAAATAGAAGCTGAGATAGTTAAAGATTTGCTGGAGGCCGAACATATTCAGGTTATCGTAAAATCGTCAAAGATAAGTCCGTATCCTGTAAGCATAGGAAGCATGGGGGAGATCAGGCTGATGATCAGAAATGAGGAACTGGAAAAGGCAAAGGAAGTGTTATCAGCCATGGAACAAGGCAAGGAGAAGAGTGATCCATGAGTATGAAGACCCTGAAAAAGAGTGAATTATTTTCTTCCCTTAAAGACGACGAGTTGCAGAGGATCAGCAAATATTTTGAAAAGGTGACGTATAAAAACAATGAAAACATATTTGTTGAGGGAGACCCGTCAGACAAGTTTTACCTTGTGGCTGAAGGAAGCGTAAAGGTCCTTAAGCATACCATGATGGGAAAGGATATTATCCTTGAGATCATGTCCCCGGGCGATATCTTTGGTGGGGTAGCTGTTCTGGATAAAAAGCCCTTCCCCGCGTCCGCACAGGCGATGGAGTCTACCACGGTCGTATGGATAAGCCGACAAAATCTGCTTAGGATAATGGATGAGTATCCGGTACTCAAGCTTGAGATAGTGAAGTACTTCAGTGACAAACTCCGGGACGCGCATGAAATGCTGAAAAATATCGCGACTGAAAGAGTGGAAAAAAGAATTGCCGCCCTGCTGCTTAAACTGTCGGAGAAAATAGGCGTGGATCAGAATGGCTACAGGAAAATTGATTTCCCGTTGACCCGGCAGGAAATTTCCGAGATGGTCGGGACAACCGTTGAGACATGTATACGCACGATGAGCAAGCTGCAAAAGAGCGGAATCATAAAATCTTCAAACGGCAGGATATCGATAAAGACAAATTTACTGAAAAGATTTCTCGAAGAATAAATAATTCTCAACACAGCAGTGATATCCACAGATTTCACAGATAACGACAATAATAAAGAATAATCACATATTTTATACGTACCGAAAAGCTAAAAAAAGGCAAAAGACAGTCAGGCTTTTAATTAATCTGTGATAATCTGCTACAGCTTTGATAACGCCTGAATTTTCTTCTTCAGCCTCTTTGAGAGTTGCCTTGGATTCCCCTTTGAGCGGGCAGGGCGGGAAGCAATATCCTCATCATTATCTCTATTATCTTTTAACAGACTAACTCCTGCGGAAGGGCCAGCATGAGAAGACCCTTCATCCGAATTTCTCAGGGCGAGGTAAAGTTTCTCTTCAAACTCAGCTGAGGACACGGCGGCATGATCATGTGTTGCCGCATATTCCGAAATCTCCCTGTCAGAGCTCACAACAATCCAGGGAATAGTTGATGATTTGAGCAATCTAATTATGAGGATGTCAGCTTTTTCTCCGAGCCTTGAATAGATGACGGTCAGATCACGGGTTTTCATTGCAGTTTGCTCCTTCTGTCCGCTCTTCCATCCGTCAAACACAAGGGTGATGTGGTGTTTTTTTATCTCTGAATACTTCAGGATCTTTTCTATCAGGTCATTGCGGACTTTTTCGAGGTTGTCATGGGCCGTGCCGATGAGGTTATAGCCGTCTATGAGGATGTACGCCATATAATAAAAAAGGGGTCAGGGGGGTATCCCCGGCCCCTGACCCCTTTTATTAAACTGTAGCCTTCAGCGCTTCCTTTAGCCAGAGGAGCTTTGAGTGATTTATTACACTCGCGTTGATCGCATCGGTAATATCTGCAGGATGGGAATCAAGTCCCTTCTTTTTCTCAAAGGGAACAAATACTGGCTTGCTCACTTTATGTGCGCTCTTTATTCTGGCTGTTTGTTTTATCGCAGATCCTAATACTTTTGACAGCTGTATAAAGATGTCTTTGTGCTGTTTTGAATCACCGGCAGGACTTGTAATCATTTGTACATCCTTGTTTTTACCAAGGTAAGCTGTCACCGTCCCTGCTGACTCAATATAGGTGGCAGCAGGCAATACTACGTCCGCCTGTTTTGCGAGTTCGGTCAGGTACGATGTCTGGGCAATGAGAAAGCCGACATCCGGCCTCTTCGTTAAAGGGAGCTCACCTATTGAATAAAGGACATCCACCCCGCCCGATGTCATCTCCTTATATGTCTTGCCTTCTGTCGTGAGGCCCATCGCAACGACACCCCTTGCGTTTGCTTCAGCAGGCACGGCAACTACCTTGATGTCATGGATCAGGGCGAGATTTCTCGAGGCATTGAAGAGGGAAGGGGCACAGAATATGACAGGATGAGAGGCCTTTCCTATCAGTTCTGCCGCTTTCTCAATATCTTCATTTAAGGACAGACCCGCGACAGCGGATGCCATGTCTTGACCTGCCTTACCACCCTTATCAATGAGGGCCTTAGCTATCTGCGCGAGGGTTGAAGCTTCATCAGCCTGCAGGTGTATGGCCGCAGAAGATGCTATTTTTGTTTCACCTGCATTTATCGCAATAAGTTTTGCTCCGCGGGAAACTCTTTTCCTGATTCCGGCATCCAGGGCAGGTAGTACCCTATCCCACTGGGAAGGGTTGAGCCCGGCAAGGACAATTACATCCGTGGCGTCAAAGTCAACGCTATCGGAGAATTTCATTGAGTCCGCATCTGCATACAGGCTTACCGTGGTGTCGATATTTTTTGTTTTAATGACATCTGAAGCAAGCTTTGAAAGGATCATGGCGTCCTGGTTCAGAATTCCCGCTGTGCTTGCAATGCCCGTATTCCCGCCTGCTTTTTTCAGTTTGTCAGCCACTAAATCAAGGGCCTCTTTCCAGGTTGTTTCCTGGAGCGTGCCATTGACCCTTTTCATCGGGGCCGTCACCCTTGCATCGGATGTTACGGCCTCGAAACCAAACCTGCCTGTCGCACAGATATATTTTTCAACAGACCCTTCACTGGCACCGGAATTAATCTTTACAATTGCACCGTCTTTTGTGCTTGCAACAATATCACATCCGTTACCACAGAGAAGACATACAGAACTATTTGTTGTGTAATCCCATTCCCTGCCTTTTCTCCACCTGTCTGCCTCAAGGAGCGCGTTCACAGGACAGGCGTCTACACAGCTTCCGCAGAAGGTGCATTCAGATTCCTGCAATGGTTTGTCCATGGCGGTAGCTACCTTTGCGCCGACTCCTCTGCCCATGAAATCAAGGACATTCGTGCCCTGCTCCTTGCACACTCTTACGCATCTCCCGCAAAGGATGCAGTAATCAGGGTCTCTCTTGATAAACGGATTGGTTTCGTCAACCGGATAACCGAATTTCTTTCTCGTGAAACTAGATTCTTTCACTTCAAAATTATACGCGTACTGCTGCAGGTTACACACGCCCGCTTTTGTACAGGTCATGCAGTCCAGGGGATGCATGGAGAGGATAAGGTCGATGATGAATTTCCTCATTTCCTTTAGTTTTTCGGTCGAGGTGTTTACCACCATTCCTTCCTTGACCTTCGTGATACAGCCGACAATCGGCGCCTTTCCCCCTTCAACATCAACCAGGCAGAGCCTGCATGCTCCGATGCCCCTCATCCCTTTTAAATAGCAAAGGTTCGGGATATGAATCCCGGCTGATTCAGCGGCATCGATAAGATTTGTGCCCTCAGCGCACTGGACCTGCGTGCCATCTATTGTCAGTTTTATTTTCTTAGCCATTGAAACCCCCTTATATCAAATTCAAAATTCAAGATTCAAGATGATAATTCTATGTGAGTTGCGGCGTATTGCCACATATCCCTATCGTTATGCTCCCACTTTTTCCGCTTCCGCCATCTCTCTGGCAGACATGAGTTTTACCGCGCCATATTTGCAGACGTTCATACATTCACCGCATTTTGTACATCTCTTCTGAACTATCTCAAAGGGTGTATACCCGGACAGATATGGTTTTTTCTTTTCACCCAATATTGCATTGTCTTTGCACGCATCCAAACAGTCGCCGCACATCGTGCATTTCTCCGGAATAATAATGTATTTCACATGTGATAAACATTCGTTCTTTGCGCACAGACCTGAAAGATGGTCTGCAAATTCAGGGGAAACCATATGCTCCACTATATATTTTGCAGTGTCTTTGCCCCTTTTGCACATTGAGGCAACCAGCATATGAGAAGAAATGGTATTGATCGAATCAATGTCCTCGTCACTGGCATTGCCATCCGCTATGCGTTTAATTCTTATCCTTGCCTCATAACTGCCCATGGAGCAGGGGAAGCACTTTCCGCACATAGGGCCGGCAAGGAATTCTTCGACGAATACCAGAGCCCGCTGAACCGGGCACGTTTTCTCGTCGGCCTTTGCCTGAACGTCTTCCATTTTTACCTGTGTAGTTTCTTTTTCAGTCATTTTTTACTCCTGAAATTCTATTTATACAGTAGATGCAAGGCGTGCCGCACCTACGATTTTACCGCTGTTTTCTTTCTTCTGTGCTTCTCTATCTTTACTGCATCCGTAGGGCAGACCGTATAGCATGCCTTACACTTGGTGCAGTAATCCTGATCAATGAAAAATTTATTTTTTGTCTCTCTGACCGCACCGAATGCACATGCCTGTTTACAAAGGCCGCAGAGGATACATTCAGGATTTTCAATTCTGAACATGCCGAGTCCGCTGCATTGCTTTGCACGGCAGTATTTGTCATGGATGTGTTCTTCATACTCTTCCCTGAAATACCTGATTGTCGTAAGTACTGGATTGGGGGCGCTGTTTCCGAGTCCGCAGAGGGAGCCGGCAACTATTTTCTGGCCCAGCTCCTCGAGTATTTCTATATCGCCGTCCTGTCCCTGTCCAGAGGCGATCCGCTTCAGTATCTCGAGCATCTGAAAGGTACCGATCCTGCAGGGCGGGCACTTTCCGCAGGATTCTGACTGGGTAAAGGAAAGAAAGAACTTGGCAACATCCACCATGCAGGTATCTTCATCCATCACAACCATACCGCCAGAACCCATCATGGAACCGACTTTCCACAGGGAGTCGAAATCCACGGACAGATCCAGATGCTCAGCCGGTATGCAGCCTCCGGAGGGTCCGCCTGTCTGAACGGCCTTGAATGCCTTGTCTCCAAGGATACCGCCGCCGATATCGTAAATAATCTCCCTCAGGGTAATACCCATGGGGACTTCTACGAGACCGGTGTTTTTTACCTTTCCTGTAAGCGCAAAGACCTTGGTTCCGGAAGAGTTCTTTGTGCCGATTGAGAGGAAATAATCCGAGCCTTTTTCAATGATAACCGGGACATTGGCAAAGGTCTCTATATTGTTAAGATTGCTCGGATAGCCCCAGGGGCCTCCGCCGGGCTCTGAAAGTCTGGGAGGTCTTGGTCTGGGGAATCCTCTCTCTCCTTCAATAGACGCCACGAGCGCTGTTGATTCACCGCATACAAACGCACCTGCACCTTCCCGGATATTTATAGTAAAGCTGAAGGGGGTGCCGAGAATATTTTTACCGAGGAGCCCCATCTCCTCAGCCTGGTTTATTGCGATCTGAAGATTTTTTACCGCAAGGGGATATTCATGTCTCACGTAAATGATCCCGTATTGAGCGCTTAACGCATAGGCGTTAATGGCCATTCCTTCGAGGAGACTGTGAGGGTCTCCTTCCATTATGGACCGGTCCATAAAGGCCCCCGGATCGCCTTCGTCGCCGTTGGCAATGATAAACTTTATGTCACCAGGCGCCTTTTTGGTATGCGCCCATTTTTTGCCGGCAGGGAACCCGGCGCCGCCTCTTCCTCTGAGGTTGGCCTTGTCCACCTCTTCAAGCACCTGGTCAGGGGTCATTGATGACAGGGCCTTTTCAAGACCCGCGTAACCGCCGACGGCAATGAAATGGTTTATATTGCACGGGTCTATGACCCCGTTATTTCTCAGGGCAATTCGTTTCTGCTTTTTATAAAACGGAATATCGGTCATTTCCGGGACCGGTTCACTCAGGATATTGTCACGGTACAGACCCTGCCGGTACGGCATATTGCCCATCACGGAATAACTCATGATCCAGGGAACGTTTTTGGGCCTCGTCCTTTGATAAAAGATATCGAGCGGCTCCACTTTTAGGACAGGACCTTTCTGACATATCCCCTGACATCCTGTTTTAACTATTTCAAGATCAACACCGGTCTTGACTGCCTCTTTTTCAAAGGAGTCGATGACCTTATGCGCCCCGGTCGCAGTGCACGCGGTCCCGCAGCATACCCTGGCCCTTAGCCGGTCAGGCTTAAAGGTCTCCTCTTTTAATGTCTCTCTCAGTGCTTTTAGTTCGCTGATACTATTCAGTTTTGCCATTTTTCCACCTTGTAGTAATAGACTGAACGTTCGATCTGCTCAAACGAACGGAATTTCTCTTTATGCATCATCGTCCTCTGATTTGAGATCACGGCCGGTTCTGATACTGTCTACAATAACATCAAGCTTCGTCATGTCTATCTCGCCGACAATGTCTTCGTTAATGGTGGCGACAGGCGCCAGCCCGCAGCAGCCGATGCATCCCACAGTTTCCAGCGTCATTGAGAGATCGGACGTGGTCTCTCCTTCTTTTATAGTGAACTCATCTTCTATTTTGTGAAGGACCTTGTCTGCTCCTCTTACATGGCATGCGGTGCCTGTGCATATCCTTACTATCTTTTTCCCACGGGGGCTGAAATAGAACTGCTTGTAAAATGTTGCAGTGCTGTATACGTCGGACATCGGGATGCCGAGAGTGTTCGACAGCCTGATCAGCTCCTCTTTGGGAAGGTAATTGTGCTCTTCCTGTATTTTCTGAAAGGCATGGATCAGGATACCCCTTTTTTTCTGGGAATCGCTAAGTACAGTGCCTATATGTCCAAGGACTTCATCAGCTTTCAGACTCATTTATACCTCCCACCCCGGCATGAGCTGGTTTAATCTCTCTTCTTGCGGCCATGTCCATCAGGACCCTTTCCGCACCGAACTTGCCCGGCTCGTATTTTCTGAGTTTAAGCCTTTCCCTTGCCTTGTCTATGTAATCTAATGCCATCGCAAGCATTTTTTCCGGATCCGGCTCAAAATGGAGGGCACCCATATACCTTTCCATCCAGACTTCTGTCATGACCCTCGTGACTTCCTTGCTGGCACCTACCGGTGATTCACCGCCAAAGATGCAGGGAACCCCCGAGGCAGCAAAGTAGCAGCCGATTGCGATAGCCTTTTCTGACATCCATTCAGGGGCTATCCCTACTGCAGGCATTCCGCCGATCTCATCAGAGAGACCGCCTTCAGCAGCCATTGCCGTAGCAATGGTGAGAATCCTCGAATTATCAACACAGGCCCCGAGATGGAGAATAGGGGGGATACCGATAGCTTCACAAACTTCTCTGAGTCCGGGGCCGGCATTTTCAAGCGCCATTTCCGGCGTAAGAAAACCCGCGGATCCACATGCAGCCGAGCCGCAGCCGGTAGACACGATCAACACATCATTTTTAATAAGTTCAACCGCGAGATATTTATGAAGGCCCGTTGACTGGACCCTCGGATTATCACACCCTGCAAGGCCTACGACACCGCGCACTCTCCCGGCCATAATCGCGTCATTTAAAGGCCTGTAGGAACCGCGCCACTTTCCTCCCTGCATGTATTCAATATATTCATCGGAGAAACCGCCGATCAGGGGGAACTTCTGTGTGACATGGCTGCCCGTTGTGGTTCTGTTCGGGAAGTTGTCTATTGCGAGTCTGACTATCGTTTCTGCTGTTTGTCTCGGATGGTGCTCGTCATGTTCTATGTGCACCGCGCCCGGTATCATAGCCTTGGGACTGGTAGTAATGATCTTCGTATGGAATTTCTTTGAAAGCTTTGCAATAGCTGGCATGATACATTGCACGTCTACGGAAAGGGCATCGATCAGTCCGGTCATGATACCGAGCTCCTGATTCGTGAATCCCCCGGCAGTGGGAATTCCATGCCTCATCAGCACTTCATTCGCAGTACAGCACATACCGCCGAGGTTGATTCCTTTGGCCCCTTTGGATTTTGCATACTCGATCATTTCATCGGTTGAGACAACATCAACGATTAATTCCGCAAGCGTGGGCTCGTGACCATGCACCACGAGGTTGACCTCGTCTTCCTTGAAGATTCCAAAACTGGCCTCTGCCTTGATCGGCTGAGGGGTCCCGAATAATATATCGGTAACATCAGTGGATATCATACAACCACCCCAGCCGTCTGCAAGGGCAGTCCTTAAGCCGTGTGTTAACAGGTGGTCTGCATCGTGGTCAACTCCGATGTTCGTCCGGTGCATTGCTTCGACGACTTCCCTGTCAATACCGCGTGGAGCAATACCATACTTCCTCCATCGTTCCTGGGTCTTCTTGGGCGCTCTCCGGCAGTAATTAATTTCACCGTTTTGACGGCCAAAGTCCTGCAGAAATGTCTCGGCAACATCCTTGGCGACATCGTTGACGGGCCTGCCCTCAAATTCTATTTCAAGGATACCAGCCACTTTATACAGTTTTCTGACATCAGTAATTTTAAAATCCTTGACTTCTCCGGTTGCGGTAGCAAGCAGGGTATTGGCCATATCCCTGGCATGATCTGAGTGCGCGGCTGTGCCGGCAGCGATCATTCGCACAAAATTCCTCGCCGCTACGGTAGCAAGTGATGCACCGCAGACGCCTGTTGCCTCTTCTTCAGCGTTTTTACCGATAAGCCTGCAGGGTCCCATATGGCAAACCTTGCAGCAGGCCCCGGTTTCGCCGACTGGGCAGGGCTTTAATTTCTGCGCACGGTCAAAACAGGTCTCCATTTCATGCGCTTCACCCCATTGAATTATTTCCTCTGCTGAAGAACCTGCACTATGTATTGGTTTGTGGTTGCTCATGTTACCTCCTCATAAAGTTGGAAGTGTGAAGTTCACTTTTCTTGCTTCTCAGTTCTCACTTCTGACTTGTTTTTTAAAACATCGGGTCCATCTCAAGCGCCGGGTGACCGACACTCGCGAGGTACTCCATTAATTTTTCTGAATCTTCTGCTGTTGTTTCATCTGCAATTTTATCAATCAGGTCGGGAACCCCCTCTTCAACGCATCTCTGTTTGAACTCTTCTCCCAGTCTCTCTTTGAGGTTCTTTGTCATCCATACTATTCTCTTTATACCGCCATCGGCATAGAGAAATTTCTTGCTTGTGATGAAATTAACTCCTATTCCCATAAATCCCGGATTCTGGGTGCCTCCGCCGACTGTTCCGGCCAGGGTCGAGAATTTCATCCCTGCAGGGGTCATTCCTGTATGTCCTCTCTGGACGAGCATTACCCCGTTTGCCTCAGGAACGATAGCGACTATACACTCAAAACATCCGCAGGATGTCATAGGATTATCCATGATCGTATAAAGGTTCAGTGTCTCAACAGCACCCGCGGAGTTGGCCTTGAGATAATCATCAACTCCCGCCCATCTGCCGGCTTTTGCATCAAGAACCTCACCTTTTTTTATAGGCTGGTTGCCGCCGGTAGGGTCAATTTCAAAGGCCGCCTTTGTGTCAAGCCAGTTGTAGGCCCCGCAGAGACCAAGACGCTCCGGGCTTATGACGCATACATGTGAAGGGGCGAAGGACTGGCAAAGCAGGCATGAATAATACAGATCAACAGATTCATCCGTCAGCCCTGCGAGCCTGTGGTCCCTCTCCTTATATACCGCCTTTGCCTGTTCGAGCAGTTCAAGGACATCTTTCTCATCAAAGTAGAGGGTCACCTGGACCTTGTCCACAATAGCCTTAAACCTGTTTTTGGTCATAGTAGCCTGAATAACTCCTAAATGTTCCAGAGTGATCCCGTCCTTGTAGGCCTGGTTGCTGATCCTCATCCACATGATATCGCGCTGTCCCATATGCCAGAGTCCCTGGGCCTCGTTTATATTGTGATGGAACTTCCTTTCGATAATTGCTTCAAAGTCCTTCTGCATCTTCCTGCCGGCCACATCTACAACAACTGCAAGGGGCATCTTGCCGCCCTGTTTGTACCTTGCCTCAACATCCGTGCCGACAAGGGTTACTTTGCCGTCTTCTATCTCATCCAGTTCTCTGGTGCGGACCCATTCAAACGCTGCAGTACGCTGCCCGCCGAATTCGATAAACATGTCTTCTTTCCTGATCCTCTCACCTTCGAAGGCAGGTCCGTACGCTACGGGGATTGGGGGTTTTTCAACAGTGACTTTAAGCCCTCTGACTTCAAAAGCCCTCTGGACAATTTTGCTATGATCGAACTCCTTCTCAACGTGTTCATATGTACAGACGCCCGTCGGATGTATTACGGGTATGTCCGTATCGGCAATGGCAGGATACCCCATGTTAATGGCACCGGCCCCTGTGGACCATTTGACATCGTCGAGTTCGCCCAGGACAAGGGCGAATGCAAAAACCCTGTCTTTCGTATATTTTAGATGGGCCTTGTAATTACCCGGTTTATTCCCGCCGAAGATCATCGAGGCCCTGATTGACCAGTCAAGCGCGTAAAGCGTATGCTCCGTGTCAGGGCCAAGGGGTACAATGTATGTTTCCCAGCCAAGTTCAACTTTCTTACTCAGAAGCTGCTGAGTCACGTTTGTCAGCTTGCCTTCTTTATCTTTGGACATACCGGACAGGAATATAAGGATGTTCTTCTCCTGCAGTTCACGGACGATTTTCACGGCGGTATCTGCATCAGGCGCTGCACCGATGATAGCAGCAAAGCCGGGCATTCTTCCATCTACAAGCTGGATTCCCAGATTTCTCTGGATAGTATCTGTGATAAAACCATTGTAGACATACCCTGTTTCAGGGTCCGTGACTGGCTCAAGCCCGTTAATATATCTAAGTGCGAGTATTATTTCTTCACAGAACAGGGTTGCCATTCCGGAGTCGAGCGCCTCACCGAGATATGGTTTCCAGAGTTTTTCTTCCGGTACATCGTGGAGCATTTCCCTTGCCATTTCCAGGGCGACCTTCATATCGGCAAGCGTCTTAACCGGAAAAGCCGTCATTGCATATATCTGGGGAAGATAGAACGCGGTATCCGGGAATTCAAAAACAAAGTCCTTGCCTTTTTCGGCGATAGCTTTCTCGAGCATTTCCTCGGCTGTTTTAAAGAGTGCATGTGAAGCCCTTATTGCAGCAGAGGCTATCAGTTTTGACATGTGAACCTCCTATATATTTATGAATTCTTTTTCAGCAGGGTAAGGCAACAAGAGATGATGAACCCTATGCCTGACTCTTTACTGTAATCAATGGTGTTTCTGGCACTTCTGACATAAACCATAAAATTCTATGCTGTTACCTAAAAGTTCAAATCCTTGAGTCATCTCTTCTGAAAGATCAATCCTGAAATCTTTATGTATGTCAAGGATGCTTTTACATTTCGTACAGATTAAATGATGATGGTTACTGATATCAGGATCATACCTTCTTTTCTCACTGTCTATTTTGAGTTCCTGAAGAGTTCCTTTATTTTTTAAAGCTTCAAGTGTATTGTAGACCGTAGCAAAGGACATTGTGGGAAAATTCTTAAGAACGGCTNNTCCTCATATCCAAAAAATCATGATGCTCTGCTTTTAAGAAACGTCGGAATGGCATTCGCTTCCCTGGGTCCGACAGTGATCTTCCAGCCTTCAAGCTTGTCCTCAAGGGCACCGCTCAAAATTGCGACCTGCCCGGGCAGGATGAGTTCTTTATGACTCACCTTGTCAGCAACTCCGCTTTCGATGATAAACTGTGCGATTTTAGAGGCAGTGAACTTACCTGCTGCCCATGCGGTAAGGACCGAAAGTCCTTCGCAGTCCATTACCGCCAGACGGCTCGGGACCTTGCTGTTTTCTATTTCTCCTGAAACTATGAAATACGTTAACGAGAAATTGGTCGTGATCATTAATGGCGCATCAGCTTTCGGTTCACCTATTTCATACGTCTTCTGCTCGACCTGCATGGGTACCTGAGGATCCGTGTACAGGTTCTGTCTGAGGGAGAAGAGAACAAGGTCTTTCCATTTACTGATACTGCTTAAGACGACAATTGAAGAGTATTTGGCTATCGCAACAGAGGCGATTGAAGCCTCATGAATAGCGTCATCTCTCAGTACGAAATTAATGACCGGATACCCGAGAGGCTTAAAGCCCTTCTTAAGGGCTGCGCGCCTGATCTGCGTATTATGTTCGACGATCTCTTTTGCAGTTTTTGCTCCTGAGTCGAGTACGATATCTTCCACGCCAAGGCCCTTGATCTTCTCCGACAGCGCGCTTAAGGCCTCAAGCCCGTCTGCACATGCAACCAGAGGACACCCGTTGGCCTTTGCGATATTTGCCATTGCTTCAGCATTTCCGTCGGTAGCACAGTATATCAGCGGTTTTCTTGCCGCAACCGCCTTTACCGCGGCTTCTGCAGCCCCGGCATCCTTACAATTTAATATAATGGCAGCGTCGGGAGCTTTTGCTGCGATGAGTTTTACTGCTGCTTCATATTTAGCGCTGCTGCCAGATGCATATTCAATGGAAATCGCATCAACCCTGAGTTTCTGGCCTACACGGTCAATCTCGGAAGCAGCGACCTCAGCTGCCCTGTGTGCAAGTTCATCTTCGTTCAGATTATCTGTAATGTTTACCGCAATGGCGCAGGGGTTCACAAATTTCTTTTCATGTCTGAACATTACAGTTTCCGCGCCCATCTTGACTGCCTTATCACCCGTGCCGAGAGTGAACGATCTTATCGGCGGGGCTGATGCTGCGCCAAGAGTAGCCTTTGCTTCTTCAGAGACATCGGGACAGGCTGAAATATCAACCCCGGCCTGGGCCAGTTTCATTGCAAAGGCGAGACATGTCGGGAAACCGCATTTCTTGCAGTTGGTCTTTGGAAGAAGTTTGAATATCTGAACTCCGGTTAATGCCATGTTAATCCTCCGTTAAATATCGTTATACGTACGCCGTAATGCGTCATCTGTTTCAACTCACCACCTGTCACGCATTACCCATTACGTTATGTTACACAAGTTCCTTAATGGTCTTATTTACGTTTTCAACTGCCTTGGGATGTCTCATGATAAGCAGGTTTGTGCCTGCAAGCATCATCGATGTTGCGGTGACCGTTTCCCACGCAATGCCCCTTTCTTCAAGCGCACCCCAGTCAGGCACGTCTGTTTCAGATGCAACTGTTTCCTTTATTTTCCATACATACATACCGACGTCACCCACTATCGGAGGCTGCATTGTGGGATCGTTCTGTGCCAGCCCTGCGAGCCGTATCCTTTCCATCACAGAATATGTGTATTCAAGGCCATACCCTAAGGCCGCGCACATCGGATCGGTAATAAGTTTGGCCTTGTCAAACCCCATCTGGGTAATCAGGATGTTTAACTGTTTTGCGAGATTGATATCAAGCTCCGACATGGCAATCAGTTTATGGTTATGGGCCAGCGCAGCAGCCACGATTGTCTTGTAATTGCCTTCCTGTGCCTTGCCGATGATGCAGTTGTTTCCGCTTGCCGCCTGGGCAGCAGCAACCAGGACAGATGCATCTTTTTCTATATGGTTAGAACCGAGTATGATTAAAGGTACGGTAACTGCGGCAAGCACGTCCTTTACTGTCTTTGAGGCATCTTCTGCGGAACGGTTGCCCCTGTCAGGATGGGTGCTAGCCAGTCTGAGCGCTATTGCCTTTGCCTTCAGTTCGTTCTGACAGTATTTTGCCCAGGCAACAGGATCACCGCTCACATCCTTATATACGTTCTTTACGGTGTCAGGCCAGTCATCAGGGACACAGTCCTGGATTTCATATGCGATGACCGGGCGGTTCGGCACTTCGCCTTCAAATGTCAGGAAGGGAAGGCAGGTCTCACCGCCTATCTCGAGCGCCTTATCATCTTTACCAAAATCAACAGCCAGAACTTTTCCGTTGAAAGACTCTTTCGGAATTACAAATGACATGGTATACCTCCAAAGTAAAAAATGATCAAATAATATTCACAAAGCCATCAACTGAAAGCTGACTGCTGACAGCTATTTTCTTACATCTCCAGATACGAATGCGCATAGAGCGTGTTCCCGAGGAACAGATCTGTAGTCTTGACGACATTCATAAGGTCCTTGTCCAGAGGATTTGCTATGGCAGCGGTCAATCCCTCGTACATTAATAATGAAAGATAGACCCTGTCTATAAGACTTCTCATTTCTTTCGGCACGCCGTTTGATACATTGCTGAGCCCGACCACCGTCTTCATCGGCGGATCATTCAACTCCTGGAACATCCTGACAGCCTTGATCGCGTGACTCGTCTGGTCCTGCATGGTGCAGACCTGGAGAATGAGGGGGTCGAGATAGAGGTCTTCCATCGGGACACCGTATTCAGCGGCCCTTCCCATAATTTCAGCGGCTATTCCGCATCTCTCCTCCGCATCAGCCGGCAGACTGCCTTTACCGAGGGTCAGGGCTATGCAAAGGGCGTTGTATTTTGCAGCCAGCTCAAGCATGGCAAACCTGTCAGGCTCGTTTGACGTGGAATTAATAAGGGCCCTTCCCCAGGTGTTGTTGTGCACCTTGAGACCAGCCTCAAGTGCCGATGTATTTGTGGTATCGAGGCAAAGCGGCGCCTGAACAACCTGCTGGATGCTTTCGACCATCCACTTCATAAGGTCTTCACCGTTTTCCTCTGCAGGGCCGATGTTGACATCTATAAAATGAGCGCCAGCCTTCCATTGGGCAAGAGCCAGCTCCTGAATGGGTTTAGGGTCTCGGGCATTCATTGCTTCTCTGACCTTCTTAGCAATAACGCTTATTTTTTCGCCGATAATGATCATTCTCTTTATCTCCTTTTTAGGTAATAAGAATTACTATAAATCAATTAATCGTGAAGAAAAGTTTTAAATTATAACATTAAAGAAATAAAAATTCATACAAAAAATATACGATTATTTGGTAATAAGAAAATTAAATATTGGGATTCCGGGAGATGATGAAATCTATTAAATTCGTAACGGGGGAAAGGTCCACAGGATTGCGACAAAGTCCGGAAGCAATACGGTTTTGCTGCAATATATTGAATACNNAAAAATGGAATTCTCCCCTTGAACTAAACTAATAACTATTGTAAAGTATCCTATGCATAGGGTTGTTGCTATAATTCCCGCACGGTATAACGCAACCCGCTTCCCCGGAAAGCCTCTTGCTCTTTTAAAAGGTAAACCACTCATACAGCATGTATATGAACATGCTTCCAGGGCGAATCTTGTTGATTCCCTGCTGGTTGCCACGGATGATCAGAGAATATATGATGCCGTCATTCATTTCGGGGGCAGGGCGGTCATGACCTCTGGCAGTCATGAAAGCGGGACTGACAGGATAGCTGAAGCCGCGGCTCATCTTGCATGTGACTATGTAATAAATGTTCAGGGCGATGAGCCGTTTATTGAACCGGAAATGATTGATGATGTGGTAAATCTGTTGTACAATGATGATAGTGTCTCGATCAGTACACTGGCAAAAAGAGTAACGGACATTCATGAAATATTTTCTCCTCATGTGGTGAAGGTTGTCATGGACGATGAGGGTTTTGCCCTGTACTTCTCGAGGGCGCCGATACCGTATCACAGAGATGAGTTCGTAGAGGTAGGCGTTATGAGTCATGAGGTACAGGCCGCACATATCAATACCGGCAATTTGGAATTCTACAAGCATATTGGCATATACGGGTACCGTAAAGACGCGCTCATGAAATTTTCTTCACTTAAGCAGTGCAGACTGGAGAAGATTGAAAAGCTCGAACAACTGAGGGCGCTGAATGCGGGGATGAAAATAAAGGTGAAAGAGACTCAATTTGATACGTTTGGCATTGATACAAAAGAAGACTTAAGAAAGGCTGAGGAATGGCAAAATATATCTTTGTGACAGGAGGAGTATTATCATCCCTGGGAAAGGGGATAGCCGCGTCTGCTGTCGGGGCGCTGCTTGAAGCACGCGGGCTTAAGGTAACCATACAAAAACTGGACCCGTATATAAATGTTGATCCCGGGACGTTAAGCCCGTTTCAGCACGGAGAGGTCTTTGTCACCGATGACGGAGCAGAGACCGACCTGGACCTCGGGCACTATGAAAGATTCACATCAACTCGCATGTCCCAGAAGAATAATTTTACTACAGGCAAGATATATTATAATGTGCTTCTGAAGGAGAGACGGGGGGATTATCTCGGTGAGACGGTACAGGTTGTTCCGCACATTACTGATGAGATAAAGAATGCCATCAAAGCGGTAGCGGAAGATTATGATATTGTCATTGTTGAAATTGGCGGGACAATCGGTGACATTGAAAGTCTCCCGTTTCTTGAGGCTATCAGGCAGTTCAGATATGATGTGGGCAGGGAAAATGTCATATATGTTCATTTAACGCTGGTCCCGTACATCAGCACAGCGGGTGAGTTAAAGTCAAAACCTACCCAGCACAGCGTCAGGGAACTCAGGGCCATTGGTATTCAGCCTGATATCCTGATTTGCCGCACGGACAGGCCGCTATCGCAGTCAGTCAAGAAAAAAATAGCCCTGCACTGCAACCTTGACATTGACGCGGTTATCGCGGCCGTGGATGTCAAGTCCATCTATGAAGTTCCTGTAGTATTGCATGAAGAAGGAATTGACAGTCTTGTCGTGAAGAGACTGTCATTAAAAACAAAAGAACTTGATCTGTCGACATGGGTACGGGTTATCAAAAAGCTCAAGGAGCCTGAGGATACCGTAACTATTGCGATTGTAGGTAAATACGTCGGTCTGAAAGATTCATACAAGAGTTTGATTGAGTCTCTTATACACGGCGGAATAGCCAATAATGTCAAAGTAGACATACACTGGGTAGATGCTGAAGATATAGAAAAATCAGGGGCTGACAGGTATCTGAATGAAGTAGAGGGGATCCTTGTCCCGGGCGGTTTTGGAGAGAGGGGCATTGAAGGGAAGATCGAAGCGGTACGGTATGCAAGGACCAAAAAGATCCCTTATCTGGGCATATGTCTCGGAATGCAGTGCGCGGTGATAGAGTTTGCACGGAATGTCTGTAACATGAAAGATGCAAACAGCTCTGAATTCGATAAAGAGACTCCTTATCCGGTGATCTATCTGATTGAAGAGTGGTATGACTTCAGAAATCAGACAGTGCAGAGACGGGACCTGAGTTCTGATAAGGGCGGTACCATGAGACTCGGGGCATATCCCTGCATACTGGAGGAGGGAACAAAAGCCTTCAAATCATACGGAGTGCATGAAATTGTTGAGAGGCACAGGCACAGATACGAATTCAATAACGAATACAAAGATGTACTGGTCAAAAACGGACTGAAGATAAGCGGCATGAGCCCTGACAAGCAGTTGGTGGAGATTATAGAAATTCAGGATCATCCCTGGTTTTTCGGCTGTCAGTTCCATCCTGAATTCAAGTCCAGACCACTTGATCCGCATCCGGTATTTAAGGCCTTTATCGGGGCTGCCTTTAAAGAAAAGAAACTGCTATTTCAAAATCCTGCGAATGAAAAAGTGGAGGTAATTAATGAGTGATATTTTGGATGTGCACGCAAGAGAAATTATCGACAGCAGGGGCAATCCCACGGTTGAGGTTGATGTCGTTCTTGAAAGCGGGGCGTATGGTAGGGCCGCGGTCCCTTCGGGCGCATCAACAGGGCAGAGGGAGGCTCTTGAGCTCAGAGACAAGGACAGGCGTTATGCGGGCAAGGGAGTTCAGAAGGCGGTAAAAAACGTAAATGAAAAGATAGCCCCCAAGGTCATCGGGATCGAAGCAGACGAGCAGGTATATATTGATAATCTCATGATCAGCATGGACGGCACCAAAAATAAAAGCAGGCTTGGGGCCAACGCCATACTCGGCGTTTCCCTTGCGGTAGCGAAAGCCGCTGCCATGGAATGTGAACTTTCGCTTTACAGATACATCGGGGGGACGAGTGCGTGTGAGTTGCCGGTACCGATGATGAATATTTTAAACGGCGGCGCGCATGCTGACAATAACCTCGATATCCAGGAATTTATGATCATGCCGGCCGGGGCCCCTGATTTTCATGAAGCGTTAAGAATGGGGGCAGAGATTTTTCACAGTCTCAAGGGCCTTTTGAAATCAAAAGGGCTCAGCATCTCTGTCGGGGACGAGGGGGGATTTGCCCCTAACCTGAAGTCGAATGAAGAGGCGCTGGTCTTAATAAGCGAGGCTATAAAGAAAGCGGGCTATAAGGCAGGAAAAGATGTTTTTCTCGCACTCGATGTAGCATCTTCAGAACTGTATTCTAACGGGAAATACCGTTTTGAGGGAAAAAACGTAAGTTCTGAGTATATGATAGATGTATATGAGAAGCTTGCGGACAAATACCCGGTAATCTCGATTGAAGACGGCCTTTCAGAAAACGACTGGAAGGGCTGGGAGGCTATGACAAAAAGAATCGGCAAACGGGTACAGATTGTGGGGGATGATATCTTTGTTACCAATAAGGATATTCTGGCAAAGGGAATTGAAAAGGCAATCGGTAATTCAATATTAATCAAATTAAACCAGATCGGAAGCCTGACGGAGACGCTTGATGCAGTTGAGATGGCCAAGAGGGCAGGGTACACAGCGGTGGTCTCTCACAGATCAGGAGAAACCGAAGATACAACCATAGCTGACCTGGCGGTAGCCATGAATACGGGACAGATCAAGACCGGATCCATGTCAAGGACCGACAGGATAGCAAAATATAACAGGCTGTTAAGAATTGAGGAAGAGCTTGGAGATACTGCCAGGTACAGGGGCAGGNNCGCGGTACTGTTCAGGACAACAGGAAAAAGAGACGTCTTATTTATGTAACTTCAGGGATACTGTTCGTTATATATCTCACGCTGAATATGATTATCGGCGAGAACGGCTTGATGAAGTACATGAAACTCAAGGCCATGAGGAGCAGGCTGCAATCGGAGACATTGGCTATAAAGAAGAAGAATGAAGATGCCAACCGCCAGATAGAGGACCTCAGAAAGGAACCAGACCGGGTGGAAGAGCTTGCCAGGGAATACGGGCTCACAAAAAAAGGAGAGTTGATATTCAAGTTTGATAATAAGCAGTAGATGCTCAAAGACAATGACCAAATCTCAATTTAAAAATTCCGTGTAAATTCCATATATCCAATTATCAAATCTTTAAAAGAGTCTTCTGTTGCCGGGTTCTGAATTATCATGATTGAGTCATTGAACATTTTTGGATTATTGATGTGTGTAATTTGGTATTTCACTTTTCCGGGAGGTATGAATGTTTGATCTCACCATAGAGTCACAGTTTTCTGCCGCGCATCAGCTAAGAGGATATAAGGGCAAGTGTGAAGCCTTGCACGGCCACAACTGGAGGGTTCAGGTTACTGTCTCTTCCGAGAAGCTTGATGACATCGGGATGGTCCTGGACTTTCACGAATTAAAGGCCATCACCGGTGAGGTCCTTGCATCACTGGACCATTCTTTTTTAAATGATGTGTTTCCTTTTACCGAAATAAACCCGTCTTCGGAAAATATGGCTAAATGGATATATGAATCGATAAGGAAAAAGATCCTGAAAAAGAATTGCACAATCTCTTCAGTTACCGTATGGGAGAACGAGACGTCGTCTGCGACGTATTATGAATAACGAATTGAGGTGAGGGCCAGGAGAGAAGAGTTTCTCAATTACTTTTTTCGTCTAAACTTATGCTGGCGGTAATAGGCACTATAAGCGCTGCCCCGTTATTGTCGCTGACCAATACCGTTATTTCATGCAGGCCTTCATCTTCCGGGCGGACTTCCCAACTTATGAGACCGCTGGACTGGTCTATAATCAGGCCGGCAGGTCCCTGCTGGAGCTTAAAGGTCAGACTGTCATTGTCCGGGTCAGTTACAGGGATATGGTACTGGTATGTCTTCCCGTCAAACTCAGGACTGCTTTCACCTACTGCAGGGAGTGCATTATAGACCCTGCTCTCCAGCCTGACGGTCCGCCCATACTCTTCCCCGTCATAAGGAGTGACTTCAACCATGATTAAGTCGTCCCTCTTCATATCGGTTTGAAGATGGCTTTCCTCTCCCGCGACGGTGCCGTTCAGGGTCCAGCGATACCTGAAAGTAATATTGTCTTTGTCAACATCATCGGCTTTTATATGCGGTTGCAAAATATCGGAGACGACAGGCCTGGAGGGAAGCAATTCTGCTTTAAGAATTGCGGGAGGGGTGTTTTTTATTTTTATCTCATTAGAAGGGTATTTTTTGTCTCCGTTAACAATTATGGCCTTAACCATGTCTCCTTTTTTCAGATTGTCAAAGCCAAGACGAACGCCTTGTGATGAAGCAACTTCATTGTCGTTGACATACCAGTGAATATCACCGCCGCTTATCGCGGGATTGCTCGTTTTCAGTGTAATAATTGCCTCTGCGGTCGCACTCTCGGGACCAATCATTACCGCTGTGATCTTATCGGGTATTTGAGATTCGACGACAGCCTGTGTTTCCTTCAGTATGCCGGTGTCTTTAGGCTGCTCGCTGCAAGCAGACAATAACGCCATCAATACAAAAAAGAATATGTGTATCAGTATCATCATGGGAGCTGCTCGTTCTTCCATCCTTTCAGAGAGCTTTTGATATTAATCGGGGTAGCATGTTCTGCGGTGATTATCCGGCCCGTTGACTGCTGGAAATAGACCTTTACCGTCCCATCCTTTTCTCTCTGGCCGCTTGGCGATGAGGGCATTCCTTCTCCGAGACGTATTGTTCTCGCTACTTCATCAGATGGAGAGGTCATTTGGCTCTGTTCTTCAAACAGGTAATGCGTATACGCTGTCCCCGTCTTGTAATAAACCGCGTAGGCGTTACTTTCTCCCAGGTAATCGCATCCGATCCCGGGGATGAAGGATCCAAAGGCAACAAGGCCTCCCGTTATCAGGGGCTTTGTGAATACCCGTTCGCCGCTATGTTTAAGCGTTTCGCCGAGGAAATCCGTGCTTTCGCCGAGATTCTTAAAATACATCGCCCATCCGTCGCAGGTATTGGCAGCCTTAACCAGGTCGCTCCAGACACTCGTCCCTGAGGCTGCGGCACAGGCATTTACCCCAGACACGCTGTCATCCGTTTTCACCGAGGCGGCAGATACGTCCATTAAGCCTGTGTATGAGTCACTGCAGGTCCCCCGCCAGCACTTGTCTTTGATCGCGTAAAAGGCCCCTGTATCACTCTCGTTCCTGTCGTCCAGCCCGAGAAACTGTCCCGTGCCGAAATAGGTCCAGAGATTCATCTGGTCATCCAGTGCAGTTGACGGAGAGGCGGTTATTTTTTTGGTATTATCCTTGCTGCCTGCAATATCATTGATATTCGCGAGTGTGGATATTGACCAGGGCGGGGTGCTGTCTGTTCCATTGAGGGTGGTTATTCTGTGCAGAAGTCCGTTCCAGATGCCCCCCTGTTGATAATTTTCACCTATGTATATGACATCAGCATTAAAGTCCATGTCAACGTCAACCGTAATGGGACTGGCCATAAAAGATATTGCGTTACCGGTCGGGATCTTCCAATAGTTTAAATTTTCAGTCCAGGAATTTATTGCTCCGTTGCTGCCCCCGGATATTTGCAGGACAAAGATATTGCCGTTCTGGTAACTTGTCAGGTCCGAATCCGGTTCGTAATTTGTGGGGCCTGATCCAAAGACCGCAAACCATTTGTCTCCTACCTTGGCCACCGCCGGGTAAGACATGCTCAAACCGAGGTCCGGAGGAGAAAAGGTCCACAGAAGCCGAGGGTTAAGGGGTTCCGTGATATCAAGGGCAAAGTACTCTGGGGAAGCACTATAGCTTGAAGCGCCTGAAGTCCAGCTTATATCTTTCCCCCCATATCTGTAACCTCCGATAAGGATAGTACCCCATCCGTCTGGATGAGGAACAGAAGTGCTATCAAATATCTTAACATCTGTAATTTTGGGCTTCAGGTCGACGTAGTAGACATGTGAGTACGCAGGTTCAGTTAACCACTTGAGATGTGGCAAAAGTCCACGCGGGATGAAACCCCACAACTCCTGCCCAAGGGCGTACATACCTGAAGTGCAGTCGCCATTACTGTTGGGACTGCCTGTGCAGTATTGATGATTTCTATCGCTGAAGAAACCTCCGTTGAAGGCATGAAGGATACCGTCATTGGCACCAATATAAATGACATTTCTTCTGTTTATATATTTCTTATAAAAATTGTAATACGTTGCATCATGGTAGAGCATGTCATAATTTTCCATGGGCCTGCCTGCTGAGGAGGGCGTAGAATAAATAATATCCCCCAGTTTCCAGACATGAGTCTCGCTCTCACCTGCGGGCGTAAGGCTTCTTTGCCTGTAACCATCAGGATGGCCCGCATCCGTAATATATGGCAGAAAATCAAATCCTATATGGCTGTCCGTAAAATCGTATCCGCGTATCCAGTTAATTATGTTTTGGGCCTCTGTATTGTCGGCTGCCCTGAGATAAGGCTTAAACGTGGCTGCGTTGCCTGAGCTAAAGTCAATCATGCTGAGTCCGGTGGTTGATGCATACATAGTCCGGTTTGACGGGTCGGTTGCCCAGAGGGTTTTTCCGCCTTGCCATAGTGATGCTACATCTCCGATAGATACTGTTGAAATAAGCGAGTCTTTCTCTCCATCACCATTTGAATCAGTATATCTGTTAGCCAGACTTCCCAATTCGGGATCATATGACATTTCAATAATAAGGTCATCATACATATCGAGGGCCTTATTCCCGTTGGTATCCTCTCTGATATTTCCATATTCATCAGCATAAAGCGCATGAAGATATCCAAGCCATTTACGTGTTTCAAACCCTGTTTCAGCATCTTTTTTGGAGGGATAGAAATAAGCCTGGTAGATCGCCCCTTCCCCTTCCCCTGTGGTAGAGAGCACACTTACCGCAGTTCCGGAGGACCTGTCACTGCTTATTTTCGCAAAGGCGCTTTCTAAAGCTGCCGCAAAGGCAGACGGGTCCTCTGGATTATAAAGGGTCGTCCCTCCATTGAGTGCTGCATTTCCCATCAGTGTTTTTGGCTCGCACTCTCCAGTTGAAGTGCTCGAGTCAGATCCGGTATAAACTACATACGTTGTAATTCTTTGAGCGAGATCATCGTCGCTTGGGACACTGTCCGAGGGATTAAATATATTCCTGTTTTTGGCAAAGTAACTCAAATCATCGAGGTAGGCGCTCCCCAGATAGGCGCCGCATGAATAAGGATCACTGGCATCACTATCCTCAAATAAGTGCGAACTATCTGTGACCTTGTTTTTCATCGTTGAGTTAAGATCAGCGGTCGAGGCACCGTCAGAGATGAGGAGGATATTGTTTGCCTGACAACTGATCTCGATGGGATTTTTATGGGCTGTAAAGTCAGCCGCATTCAGCGGTGTTTTTATGGCGTCAGATGAGGCGGTATATTTCGAAATGTCTAAATTGGGATTATGGTTTGCGTCTTTTACAAAATATGCTATGGCATTGTAGAAGGCCTCGGCGTATGGGGTCCAGGTATTAGCCTTTATGTCATCAATTGCCTTGATCAAACCTGTGCCATGGTTGCTGACAGCCGGAATACACTCTTCGCCGTCAGGGCATTGATCATCCCTTACACACGTGGTGCTCGAGGTTGCCGAACACGTTCCGTCCCCAATGTAATGTATGATCTTTGCACTATCCTTGTTCCCCGTAGAAGAGACGCATGACTCTCCGGAAGGGCAGTCAACGTTGGCATTACAAACCCTGCTGGTGGTGACGCTGCAGACCCTTGGACAATTCAGGTTATCAGAAGAACTGAGACTGCATTCATAAGAAGACCCGTCAAAGTTGAAGCTCATGGCCCCGAAACGTATCGAATTAGCATAATCATCTATCAGGCCTGTCGGTGCCGTAGTATCATAAAGGTTGGCCTTGGCCGCAAGAAGCGGCGTTCCGAGCTGTGCTTCTATCCCTATATCCGAGATGATAGCAGGGACGTTTGCCGTTTCTGCCGTATCGTCAGGCGTATCAGAGGGATCAATGACCTGCGGCACCTTTACATCTCCGCAGTATTCAGAGTATTTTGCAATAAAGCATTGCTCCGCGCTGGCATATTCCTTAGCCACCCAGGTTGTTGTGGCCCAACTAGTTGAGGTTGAGGCGCAGTAGCCGGTATATGATGAATTGCACATTATCCCGGGGTTCCCGGGCCTGAGCGCGGAAGGCCCGCCAGTGCATGTTCCGCCGCCTGCACAATCTGCGCTTGTTGTGCATACGTCGCCGTCATTACTGCCCCCGTTACATACCTTATATCCCGCGTAGACTTCTGCGCACTTTGCAGATTCTGCGGCCCATGCATCAGTGCCTGGTTTAGTTTTAGCGCCACTCCATATCTGCCAGCATTCCTGCATGTTTTGAACGAATACAATTTTTGAGTTCACAGTGGCGCTGTGTGTAGAACCGGTGCAGGGGCCGTAATTGTCATACGTATTGCAATCCGCATCAACCACACATGATTGGCCTACCATACTGGCGGGAGCGAGGCATGTCCTGGACTTCTTTGCACCAGTGCTGCAACTGCCCGGTGCTGCTATAACGAGACATTCTGAATCTACCAAGCAGGACATTGCAGGATTCAGGGTGCACTGACTGGGACCTGTTGCATTGGGATCATATGATAAACAGTCTGAAACCGCGACCCTGATTGCCGAAGGGTTGTTGGAATCATTTACTGCGGTAATTGCTTCCTGGCACAACACCTCATTATAGTTGCCCTTAAATATCTGAATATATGTCTGGCCTCCGGGTGAAGGTGCCGTAGGATTAATAGAATCATTGGGGCCGGTAATGGCAAAGGTTACACCAAGGGACGTATTTGTTCCGCCTTCAACGTAGTTAGCGGTCAGTGCCTCCTTGATAAAACGTCTTCCGACGCATCCCCTGGACTCGGGGAGAAACTCACTGGTCGCCGTGCTGTATTTACCGCCGGTGAGTATCTGCTTTTGCACGTCAAACTTCGAAGAGGTCAGCCAGTTGAGATAATTCCCCCTTGCAACAAACTGAGTTACCGTGCTCGGACTTCCGGAGACAATATTAACACAGAGTTCGCCGCTCATCTTGTGGGAACAGGCTCCCGGGAAGGCCCCGGTAGCAAAACGGTTGGATGTAAAGTTATAGGAATAAATAATGTCTTTTTCGAAATATCCCGCGTACGTATTTGTGTTGCTGTACGTCTGGTCATAGCAGTAGCTTGATTGCCTTGTGGCCGTTCCTTCATCAATATAAGCCAAATCATACATACTGGCTGAATTGTCAATAATCAGGAGCAGATTGGGGTCGGCGTTGCTGGCGATAAAAGGAGGATAAGCAGTATAATCTTCCATATTCTGGGCGATGGTTTGCTGAGGGGCATACATTGAAACGCTTGCCATAATAATTAAAAATACATATATATATCTGCTTCTCATGTTACACCTCCTGTATGTAAACCCGGTAACTTCTCTTTTTTTTGCAGCGTGCTTATTTCTTAATGTAAATATATTCATCATCAGTTGCCTTAATTTTTTATGGTACATATCTATAAACCGCCCCTACATTTGATGCGGAATTCATGAGGCCTGTGCCTGCTGCATTTACCCTGTAATAAGTGGCGTACCCTGAACCACCCCCCTTGCCTAATCCTTCATATCCTGCTGCGAATTCAATGGAAGTACCGCCTATCCATTTGGGATACATCACGTCAACGTCCACAACACTCAGGCCGGCACTGCATGTCACATCAGCGTTTGTTGAGGGTTCATCAAGGTCAAATGCCCCTGCCCTTAATTCCTGGGACAGGCTTGAGTCAGTGACAATATCAGTAAAACCTCTTATATCCTCATTCCTTACCGCCCGTTCAATTATCATTAAACTCAATTCACTGCATCCGTCAGCTATTGCAAGATTGCTTTCTTTGAGCCTTATGTTTCCAGACAACAGATTTTCCAGGGTGCTGGTACTGATGGCAGCCAAACCGATGACCGTAAGCACGAGCAACATTAATAAAGCAGTGACGAGAACATAACCATTATTGTTTTTTGTAATCATTTTATCTCCCCCAGCGATTTCTTACAGTGACGGTTTTTTGCCACCATCTCCGTCTGAAATCATCGGCTGTCTGGACGTGGTCACGGTTTTCTATTGTGGCAGGAGGGATCCCCTGTTCGGCATAATCAGGGTCACGCTTGTCTGCCCTCGCAAGTACACTGACCCGGGCGGTCCTGATTTCAGCCGGGTCGTTACTGATCGGCGACCAGTTAGTGATATATCCTCCGCCATCGAGCATGCCGTTATTGTCAGCATCCAGTCCATATGCGAACTGCAGGTCTTCTATGTTTTCAGCTATGGCCTCATTGTCGGAGGTATCAGTCCCGGCACAGGCGGCCACATCAGCATTTCTCCGTATTCTGCGGAGTGTTGCATTTGCGTCTATGCAATAGGTGAGATCTTCAACCAGGTAAACAGGCCTGCCTTCGTCGCACTTATTGTCACCGTCATTGTCTATTAGCGGGTAGGTCGCCATAAGTGGACGGTCCAGGGTTATAATGCCGGAACTGCAATTGTCGTCAGACATAGTACAGCTTTGAACCTCTACATAATCTACTCCGTCAAAACTCAGATATCGTCTGTCAGCAGTATTGGCGCCGGCTGTGCCGGAAAGGATGATGCTGACCTGGGTCGTGCCCATTTTTATTTCATTCGGACAGGCCATGCCCGGACCTCCTCCGACAGGCCAGAGCGTTCCGATCCTCCGGAACCCCCCGATAATAGTAACGGCATCCGACTGTGTACTGCTGTCAACCGGAGTGATAACAGAGGTATAACCGTTTATGGGGTCTACGTTCATATCATCCGGCACACCAAAGCCAGCGGTCTTAATATCATTGCTGATCATGTCATGAGCTATCTTTGACTGGGTATTTATTTCTGATACGCTTTCCTGAGTCACATATGAACGGTTTTGAGCAATGTATGTTGCGGCTGCCGCTGAGATGAGCAGGGTACTGATTACAATAGCAACCATCAGTTCCCCGATTGTGTATCCGTTATTGTCTCTACAGAGTTTCATTTTCATTCCACCTTATCGAATCAAGAGTTACCGAGTGCGGCAGATTGTCTTTGTCGGTCCAGCACGTTCTCACGCGTACTGCAGATACAGGGACAATCATTGTCGCATCGGGATCTTCACTGCATGAAGCTACGAGGCCGGCACAGGTGTTATTGTCAGCGTTGAAGTTCATGGCTACGCAGTCTGAAACGACCCACGAAGCCCTTGTAAAATTTACTCCTCCCGCAATAGAAGTTTCTGTGGGGGGAGGAGCAGGGGCCAGGGCCAGATTGGCATAGGGGGTTGATTTGAGCTGTTCGATTATCTCTGCGGACAGATTTGTGGCTGTTCGCATCTCCCTGCTGGAGGCATTGCCCGTAATTGCATAATATTGCATTGATAATACCCCGAGCATTCCAATAAGCAAAACAACCATCGCTATCATCACCTCAACCAATGTAAAGCCATTGGCATGCCGTAAACTTCTTGTATGGTGTCTGTGTGCTATCTTTTCTTTCTTCATCGTATCTCCGTCCATCCGCAATATTTAAGAGGTGCGTTTGTACATTCAACCGGTTCAGGCGGATTTTGATTGTCAATATCTCCATCCCACATCCAAAGATCAAGCTTTCCCGAGAGATATCTGACTCTCAGAATATAGGAATATCCTCTGAGGGTATGGGTTAAAATTACATTACCGATAAATGCTACCGATCCATCGGGATTAAACACTTCTCTCACGATGCCTGTATTGCCGTCAAAAAACACAGTTCCGGCAACGCCGCTGCATGCCGGACATTGGTTGGGTTGCTGATAATCCGGGACATTCGTAGCCAGCGTGCCGAATACCACATTATTTCCGTATGTGCTTTGCAGGGTAACCACCCTTACTGGTCCGTTATCATATCCCTCAGGAATACCGTCATCATTTGTATCAAACCCTATGCTGTAACTATTGGCCCCTGCAATATTAAAGGCAATCACATAATTCCGGTTCTCTTTAATGGCGAGCGTGCTTGCGAGTCTTGCATTCTGCAATAAATCGTTTGCAGCCCTTCTGACATTACTCTTGGCGACAAAATCTGAGTATCGGGGTACGCCAATCATGGCCAGGATTCCTATCATGGTGATAACGACCAGTAATTCGACTAGTGAATAGCCTTTTTTATTTTCTATGATATCGTTCTTAAGCATTTCTAATTCACTTCCTTTGCAAATGAGATGCCAAAATTAAAATCCATATTAATTAATGTGTTCATGCTTACTCCTTCAGGCATTGTGAAATATATTTCCTATAGCTGTGTAATCCGTTACATGTTTTTTCATACTGACAATCGGAAATCTAATGATCTCAATGCCCATCATAATATTCTGGTTAATCAGCATCTTATATATCGGCATTCGGGTATAATACTTAAATAAGGTTGTGATGAATGGACATTAAGCTGTAAATTCCTCAAAGCTCTGCTGAAGGGTGTACCGACCTATTTATAAAGGAGGAGATAATGAAGGAAGTATCCGGAGACGAGATAATACGAAAAGCCATGACCAGGGGATGTGACGCAGCGGAGGTATTCATGAAAAACGCTAAAGGCCTTTCTGTAGAGGTAAAAAACGGGAAAGTGGAAGCTCTTGAGGCATCTCTTGACTTTGGCATTGCCTTACGGGTCATAAAAAAACAGAAAACCGGATTCTCTTTTACGACTAGTCCTGAGGGGATAGAGAAGATAATAGACGAAGCCCTTGAGGGAGCGGAATGGACGTATGAGGATGAATTTGCCGGCATTCCGGACTGTATGCCATCAAGGGAGCTGTCAGTATTTGATACGCAGATTGATATATTGAAAGAGGAGGACATTATCAGGGATGCGATATTACTTGAAGAAAGCGCCCTCACGTGGGATGAAAGAATAAAAAAGGTAAGAAAGGCCGAGGTCAGCGCAGGGGTGGGCAGCACTGCAATCATAAACTCTAAGGGAATTAATTCCTCATATAAAAGCAGCTATTATTCGGCCCATGTCACCACTCTGGCACAGGATACCGGCGGTGACAGCCAGATGGGATGGGATTATGCAGGCAGCAGAAGAAAGAGTGATGTCGATATTACGGCAGTCGGAAAAGAGGCCTCAAAGAGGGCAATTGAGCTCCTGGGATCAAGGAAAATCTCTCCGGGCAGGGTGCCGGTAGTTCTCAGTACAGCGGTGGCTGTTGATTTCCTCGAAATACTGAGCGCCTCTTTATCATCTGAAGCCGTTCAGAAGCAGCGGTCATTTCTTACCGGCAAGCTTAGGCAAAATATTATAAGCGGCATTGTTGATATTATTGATGACGGGACCATGGCGTGGGGGGCGGGAACTAAACCGGTCGATGATGAAGGGGTTCCTGCGCTCAATAAGACCTTAGTGTCCGAAGGTGTTCTCAAGGGGTACCTTTATAATACATATACCGCGAAGAAAGACGGGGTCTCTTCTACAGGCAATGCAGTCAGGGGGTTTAAGAACCTGCCCGGAGTCGGAGTCACCAATCTTTATATAAAGCCGGCGGGAAGTCAGGGATCAGAAAAGAAAATATCGGGAAACAACCCCTTGTTGAAGTCAATGTCGAAAGGTATTTTAATCCTCGGTGCAATGGGAGTACACACAGCAAATCCTATCTCAGGGGATTTTTCCGTGGGGATCTCGGGAGTATGGATTGAAAACGGTGAAGCGGCATATCCTGTCAAGGAAGCCGTTATGTCAGGTAATATACTCGATATGTTTAAAAAAGTGGAAGAGGTGGGAAAGGACCTCAGGTTTTACGGCAGTACCGGATCGCCCAGTCTGTTAATAGGGGATATGGATATAAGCGCATAGTTGTTATCGCGAGCACGTGACAGGGGGGATAGTGTTTCTTGATCTTTAGCCCTTTACGCCTGGTAAATTATTTAGTTTTGTTCTTTGAATTGTTTAAAATAGAATTCTTCAAGTTATTCGCACCGTCCTTGACGCGATCCATCAGTCTTTTTGCCCATACGAACTCAGTGGCCAGAATTGCAAGTCCGCCGACAACAGTTGGTATGCCGGGGCCAGGGGTCACCAGCATTATGCATCCGCCTAAAAGAATTGTAAATCCGATTACGATTTTAATGAGACGTTTGGCCTGACGCACAGTTGTGATTTTGGGGTCTTTTTTTTTATGGTTATGAATCATTATCATCTTATTCTCTTATTAATAGTTATCGCAAGAGGGTAATGAGTGTTGTGTAATTTGCAAATTACGCAGATCAGTCTACATGCGACGACAAGCTACTCTATATCATACAACGCGCATCAATAATTATTTCAGTTAATCTGCAGCTTTCTTTATTTTTTTCAAAAACGGCTCTATGAGATCTATGGGTAAGGGGAATATCGTTGTTGAATTTTTATCAGAGGCCACTTCAGTAAGGGTCTGGAGAAATCTCAACTGCAGGGCCCCTGGCTGAGTGCCTATTATTTCTGCCGCGTCTGCGAGTTTTTGGGCTGCCTGGAATTCACCTTCGGAATGAATGACTTTTGCCCTTCTTTCACGTTCCGCCTCAGCCTGCTTGGCAATCGCCCTCAGCATTTCTGACGGCAGATCAACATTCTTGACTTCCACAGTCGTGACCTTTATACCCCATGGCTCTGTCTGCTCATCAATGATTTTTTGAAGCTCGGCATTTAATTCATCCCTTTTTGCGAGGAGTTCGTCAAGCGAGCTTTGTCCAAGTACGCTTCTCAATGTTGTCTGTGAAATCTGTGAAGTTGCATAATGAAAGTCTTCAACCGCGGTAATAGCCTTTGCCGGGTCAATGACCCTAAAATAGACGACGGCGTTAACTTTGACAGAGATATTGTCTTTTGTGATTATGTCCTGGGCAGGCACGTCAAAGGTGATTGTCCTGAGGTCCACCTTTACAAGTTTATCGATAACAGGCCAGATTATTACCAGACCTGGTCCTTTTATCGGTACCAGCCTGCCGAGTCTGAACACTACTCCCCTTTCATACTCACGAAGAATCTTGATTGCGCTGGTCATGAAATACACTAACAACAGAATTGCGAATATTAATCCCGGAAAACCAAACTGATACATGGTGCCCCTCCTTTGATTCATTTAAGTAAGAAGCGGGAAGTGAGAAGCAAGAAGTAAAAGGTATTTCTTTAACTTCTCACTTTTAACTTATCACTTGTTCTTACGGTTGTATTCCTTTTTTTACTTTCAATGTTAAATTTTCCACTTTTTCAACAATAATTTTCTCTCCGGCGTTGATCGGCTCGTCACTCCATGCCTGCCATATTTCACCGTGAACAAAAACCTGGCCCTTATGATGAACGTCTGTCCTTGCCTCTCCTTCAAGTCCGATGAGTCCCTCGGCCCCGGTCACCGGTTGCCGTCTGTATGCTTTTACCGCGAGATAAACTGTCAGGCTGAAAAATAACGTGGTGAGCAGCACAGCAGGGAGGATGACCTTTAAGGAAAGCTGGAAAAACGGAAGGGGAGAATCAAAGAGCATAATTGAGCCTATGGTCATGGAAATAAGTCCGCCGATTGTCAGCATGCCGTATGAGGTAATTTTGATTTCGAGAATGAATAATACTATGGCAAGGAAAATTAAAAGAAGTCCCGCGTAATTTACGGGAAGGGTTTGAAAGGAATATAGTGCGAGTATCAGGGCCAGGGCCCCGAGCACCCCGGGCAGGACAACTCCCGGATTTGTCAGTTCAAAGAATATACCGTAAAATCCGAGCAGCATAAGCAGGTACGCGATATTGGGATCGCTTATGATGTCGAGTATTTTATGTCTGACGCCCATTTCTTTATAGGTAATATGTATCCCCGCTGTCTGAATAATTTGTTTGCCGGATGAGGTCTGAACCTCTTTCTGATCGATAGCGGCCAATAATGATTTTATATCCTGCGACACAAAATCAATGACGTTCAATTTAAGGGCCTCCTGTTCCGTGACAGAGACGCTCTCCCGTACCGCTTTTTCCGCCCACTCGGCATTCCGGCCCCGTTTCTCTGCCAATGATTTTATATACGCAGAGGCGTCATTGACGGCTTTTTCAGCCATGGTCTTGTCCATTTTGCCCCCGACCCCAACCGGGTGGGCTGCCCCTATGTTTGTGCCGGGAGCCATGGCGGCAACATGTGCGGCGATGGTGATGAACACACCTGCGGAAGCTGCCCTGGCGCCGCTTGGAGAAACATACACCACGACAGGGACTTCGCTTGCAATGATCTTTTTAACGATGGACCTCATTGAGGTATCGAGTCCACCCGGTGTATCAAGCTCGATTACAAGCACATTCGCCTTTTCCTTTTCCGCTGAGTCAATGCTTTTTGTTATGAACTCGGACATGACCGGATTTACTACTCCTTCAACATTGATCACAATTATTTCAGCATGCAGGTTCTCAGCGGTTAAGACGGGGACAAAAAGGAACACAAGAATGAGAAAAATATTCTTTATCATTGGGGATTATAACTTTAGGCGCCTTGCAATTGTCAAGGCTTTTCATTATGATATTACTATTCTTATTTAATTGATATCATTCATATAATACATAGCATTATTTATGTTGAAAATCAACGAAATTTTCAAGAGCATTCAGGGTGAATCCACATATGCGGGGCTGCCCTGCACCTTTGTAAGGCTCGCCGGCTGCAATCTTCGATGCACCTACTGTGATACCAATTATGCGTACTATAACGGCAAGGAAATTTCGGATGAAGAAATAATAAAGAAGATAGAAGAATACGGCGTAAAGTGTGTTGAATTCACCGGGGGAGAACCGCTGCTGCAGGAAGAAACCCCCAAGTTATTGAAGTCCCTTCTGGATAAAGGCTACAACGTCCTTGTCGAGACCAACGGCTCGATCTGTATCGGCTGCCTTGATAAAAGGCTGACCCTGATAATGGACTTCAAGACGCCGAGGAGCGGAATGAGCGAAAGGATGAGGCCCAAGAACTTTGAGTTCCTTAAACCCACCGACCAGATAAAATTTGTCCTTATGGATGAGTCGGATTATATCTGGGCGAAGGGGATTATCGCTGAGCATAAACTTCTTGATAAATTTGAAAACATCCTCTTTTCCCCTGCCTACGGAGAGCTCTCCCCAAAACTACTCGTAACCTGGGTGCTGCAGGACAATCTCCCGGTGAGGGTCCAATTGCAGATCCATAAATACATCTGGGCCCCAGACGAACGTGAAGGGGTCTGAAAAAGGCAGAAGCAGCAAATCAGAAGTCAGAAGCCGGAATGAATTCAGTAAAGAATTAGAATCTCTCCGCAACAAAAACCTCCTCCGGAAGTTAACGTGCGTCGAACCCGCAGGCAATGCACATATAAAAATAAAAGGACAGGTCTATACCAATTATTCTTCAAACGACTATCTCGGGTTATCGACCCATCCTGAAATTGTAAGGGCAGCTGCAGCCGCCATACAGAAATTCGGGTTTGGTTCCGGTTCATCAAGGCTGTTGAGCGGGACATTCCCACCTCATGCTGAACTTGAGGAGCGACTTGCAAAGTTCAAAAAAACAGAATGCGTCCTTGTGTTCAACACGGGTTACGCAGCCAACACCGGTGTCATACCTGCCATAGCAGGGGCAGATACCGTTATCTTCAGTGATGAGCTCAACCACGCGAGCATAGTCGACGGCATAAGGCTGTCAAAGGCAGATGTAATGGTATACATGCATAGAGATATGAATCATCTTGAATCCCTGTTGAGGAAGTCATCCGCAAGGCGAAGACTTGTGATTACCGATACGGTATTCAGTATGGACGGAGACATCGCGCCGATCAAGGTCCTGGCCTCTCTGTGTGAGAGATACGGTTCCGGCCTGATGATCGATGATGCCCATGGTACAGGCGTGCTCGGGAAAACAGGCAGAGGAGGGCTTGAGCATTTTGGCATCAATGGGGGCAGCATAATTCAGATGGGAACGCTGAGCAAGGCTGCCGGATGTTACGGTGCATTTGTTGCGGGCAGTAAGGATGTAATTGACCTGTTGATTAACCGGGCAAGGAGTTTTATGTATTCAACGTCGCTTCCTCCGGCTGTGGCCGCAGCAGGCTGCACGGCAATAGATATTATGGGCAGAAGATCAGTCAGATTGAGGGAAAGATTATGGAAAAACAGAAAGCATCTTCATGACGGACTTGAACATATGGGCTTTGATACACTTGATTCAGAAACCCCGATTATTCCCGTCCTGGCAGGAAATATTGATACTTCCCTCAAAATGGGGCAGTATCTTTATGATAATAAAATATTCGCACCTGCGATAAGACCTCCCACTGTACCGGGGGATAAGTGCAGGATAAGGTTTTCAGTTACTGCCGGGCATACGGCAGAAGATATTGATAAGACACTGGAGTGTCTGAAAAAGTTATGAATCCTGAATTTTGAATCTTATTGTTATGGTCTGTTTGGTCACCGGTTCATCCAGAGGTCTCGGAAAGGCGATAGCACTTGCCTTGGGTAAAAAAGGGCATCAGGTCGTTGTCCATTACAGATACAGGGAAAAAGAGGCACTCCAGGTTGCATCTTTGATACATAATTCAATACTGCTTAAAGCTGATGTCAGATCCGGCATGGAAGTGAAAATACTTGTGGACGAAGTTATCGCAAGNNTATGCCGGGGTCAAAGGGAAAGAGGGTCTTTCCGCCTATTCAGCATCAAAGGCCGGGCTTATAGGTTTGACAAAGAGCGCTGCCAGGGAATTCAGCAAATATAATATAATGGTAAACACTGTTCTGCCTGGTTACATGCTCACTGATATGGGGGTGGAAGCAGGCAACAAGGCCAAGGAGTTCGCCCTTCAGGAGAGCCTTGTGAACGAATACTCCAACCCTGGTAATGTCGCGGAATTTATCTGCTATCTTGCGGGAACAACCGGGATTACCGGGCAGGTGTTTAATCTGGACGGCAGGGTATTGTGAATGATGACAAAAACATATGCATAAAGGCATCTTCATAACAGGCACGGACACCGGCGTCGGCAAGACGTGTATTGCTGCCGGATTGCTTAGGGCATTCAAGGAAAGGGGAATGAGTGTTTGTCCCATGAAGCCTGTGGAAACGGGATGCAGGGTGAGAAATGGCAGCCTTATTCCTGAAGACGCGGTTACTTTGTTGAATGCATCCGGTGCAGGCGAAACGATTGATACGATAAATCCATACAGGATGAACCATCCCCTCGCTCCCGGGGTTGCTGCGGAGATCGAAGGGATTCATATATATAAAAATAAAATAGGGTCAGCCTTCCGCCGCCTGTCAAAAAAATATGACCTGATCATCGTCGAAGGGGCAGGGGGGATCATGGTGCCGGTTTTCAGGAAATATCTCTTTCTTGATCTTATACACGATCTGAGACTGCCTGTTATCATTGTCTCAAGGCCGGGGCTCGGGACAATAAACCACACCCTTCTTACCATTGACGCAGCAAGAAACAGGGGACTGCAGGTTCTTGGCGTTATCGTTAATTACACGGCCAGGACGAAAAGAGGATTGTCCGAAACGACAAATCCTGATGTTATTGAAAAGCTTGGAGGTATACCTGTATTAGGCATTGTGCGGTACTCAAAAGATCCCTCCAACCGCCAGGCCCGAATAGTATATGACCATATTGCAGAACATATTTGCCGGAGAGTATGAGCAGGCCGTATGAAGGAACAAATCTTTAAGAGACAGGGTTGTTGAAGACAGTCCGGTAGGAATAGTAATCGCCATGTCCGGGAACTACAATGGCATCTTTACCGGAGTTCCCCAGTTCTCTATCTAACCGCCCGATAAATTCCTTCAGCATCTCCATTTCCCGGCGGAATAAAAGGCTGTTTACATTCGTGCTTGTCATCATATACTTAGGATAATTCAGTATGTTCCTTTCTTCCGGACCGAGACTTTCGATGTTCAGAAGATAGTCACCTGTAAATATCAGGCCGGAATCATAACTGAATATGAATACCTGTCCGGGGGTATGACCGCCCAGGCTTTCTAGTATGTTGTATGTCTGGCCGCAGAATGTAAATTTATCAATGAGCATAAAACCGCTTTCGTGTGGGATGGAATCGGTTCTGTATTCAATCCAGTTGCCGGGGATACTGAGTTTTGTGAATTCATTTACCAGCACCGTGAAATAATGGTTCAGGTCAGAGATGGGAGAGCCGCTTCCCCAGGCACGGTTTTCATGATCGATTATCCCCCTGGCATCTTTATGCAGATAAACCTGGCTGCCGAATTCCCCGGCAAAATAGCCGCTTAACCCTGAATGGTCTGCATCGGCATGGGTAAGGTATATCCTTCCCACAAGAGACGGGTCAAGACCATTCTCCCTTAACATGGACTTCACATCTTCATAATATAATCCATAAGAGCTGTCGATCATTACCATATCTTCACTACCCTGAAGTATGTAGATATTTCCCCCTGTAGGCATCCTGAAGGCATGAAATATTACATTATTAAAAGTAAGCAAAGGCATTCTGCGATAAGAGAAATTTGTTCCTGTGTTCATCAGGGAAACCGACGCAAAGGTAAGGACATTGGTAATGATGTTGCCTTCCTCGTAGTGCTTGCCTGCTTCATTGCTGAACTTCATCAGAGTCCCGGTCATTTTTTGAGATGAAGCGATGAGTTTTTTCAGCCTGCTGATGTCCTCTGTTTTAAGAAGCGACTTTAACTTGAAGAAGAAGCGTTCCGTGAGATTCAGACCTATTACATCCTCAATTTCCTTATTGCCTGCGCCCTTAAAAATAATACTGTAATAATATCCGTGCGCATTTATATCTTTAAGAAGTTTGTCAACCTCATCCGGGTCCTGGGTGAAAAGCGATATCTTTGCGGACGTGTCAGATATCTCTTCATTGTATTCCATATGCATGACATTGGCGTCATGCTGTGCGAGAAGCAGGGCAAAATCCCCCAGAGTTCCCGGCTTATGTTCAAGCCGGACCTCGATCTTGAGAATACTCCGTGTATCCAGGACGCCTAATGCAGATGTGTCTGCCTTCAGTCCGGAATCCAGCAGATTATGAGTTGAGAGTACATTATAGACCTGGCTCAACTCAGTGTCTGTGCTGCTTCTTACTTCAAGGAGCACACGGTTCGGATGGAGTGAACGATCATAAGAGAAAAATATGATATTTATTGAGTATTGTTTGAAGATGCCCGCAAGTTCAGCCAGGGAGCCAGGACGGTCTGCGAGGAAGGCGGAGATTTTAGCGAGAAAATGACGATCCCCTGATTCAGCCCGGTATACGCGGAAAAATCTGTTATTCATTATATCCAGATAATAAGTGCACTGTTTATTAAAGATTCCACGTAATATTATAGCAGATCATTTTGGCTCTATAATTGAGATGATATATTATATGAATATCTGCTTTTGAGATTATAAATAAAACAGCATGACTCGTCATTCCCGGAGTCTGTTGGACCATCGAAGCGACTCCCGCGCTGACTCGCATCGAGAATCCAGTCTTTTTTCATAAGGACCGGATACCCGATTAAGGACTTCGGACATGACCGTTGAATTATCATGTGTCTTTTTATATATGATAGTAATTCTTCGGTTCAGAATAAATGACTGGCCGGTACTATGTAATTATTCTTCAATCAGATGATATAATGCGACATGAGTACATGCTGAAGGAGTTCAAAGGTAATGCGCCATCCGGAATGGATAAAAGTCAAATCAACTGGCACTCATGAAACCAGAAAGGTTCTTAGACATCATGGGGTCTCGACTGTGTGTGAGGAGGCCATGTGCCCTAATCAGGGGACATGTTTTTCACACGGCACTGCAACGTTTCTGATACTTGGCGACAGGTGCACGCGAAACTGTGCATTCTGCGCAGTCGAATCTTCCGAGCCATTACCACCTGATCCTTGTGAACCGGAAAGAGTAGCAGATGCCGCACATGAACTCGGTCTAAAATTTGTCGTGATCACATCAGTAACCAGAGATGATCTGCCTGATGGGGGAGCCAGGCAGTTCGCCAACACCATTAAAACGCTTAGAAATAAAATAAATGCAATAAATATAGAGGTTTTGACCCCAGACTTTAAAGGTGATTCAGAGGCTCTGAGAACAGTTCTTGATGCCGGGCCTGATGTGTTTAATCATAATGTGGAAACTGTACCACGGCTGTATTCCACAGTCAGGCCTATGGCAGATTACAGGACATCAATTGATATAATTAAGACAGCCAAACAGTTGCATCCTGATATGAGAACCAAGTCCGGCATAATGCTGGGGCTCGGTGAAAGTGGATCAGAAGTGTTAGCAGTCATGAATGATCTCAGAGAGGCTCACTGTGATTTCCTGACAATAGGCCAATATCTGAGACCCGGAAGAGGCAACATCCCGGTTGTGGAATATATCAGCCCCGAAGTATTTCAGGAGTACCGGGTGAAAGGCATTGAGATGGGATTCAGTGCGGTAGCCTCATCACCGTTAACCCGGAGTTCATTGGATGCGTCTGCAATGTTTGCCATGTAATACCAGTTTACATGTCAGATGGATATAATGTTTTCTGAAATGTATGTATGTGTTAGCTCTTAATCTAAAAACATCACACGTGATGATACATCGTACATTCTTTTTCTTTCCGGAACTCTTGAATAAATCAAACATGTTAGCGCATAATAACTGTTCAGGTAAATCTGACAGTTATTACTAATGTGTAACCCGGATTCTTCATTGTGTCTTTTTGTCCTTATGAACAATCCGAGGCAATAAGCGAGAGGAAACGTGAAGAAGAAAGCCATCAATGTAGGGATCATAGGATTCGGCACTGTCGGGGCCGGCACCGCAAAAATTCTCCTGAAGAAGCGTAATGAACTGAAACTGAAATCTGGGTTTCCGATTGTCCTTAAAAAGATCGCGGATCTTGATATAAAAAGGGACAGGGGCATTAAACTTTCTGAAAATATACTTACTAATAATACTAAAGACATATTGAACGATCCGGATATTGATATTATCGTGGAACTTATCGGCGGGATCCACCCGGCAAAGGAAATCATTATTGAGGCCCTCAGAAAAGGAAAGCATGTGGTGACTGCCAATAAGGCTCTTCTTGCAGAAAAAGGAAGGCAGATATTTACAGAGGCTGAAAGAAACAGGGTGGATATCGGCTTCGAGGCCTCCGTTGCGGGCAGTATCCCCATCATAAAGATAGTCAGGGAGTCCCTTATCGGGAACAGCATCAATAATATATATGGAATAATCAATGGGACTGCCAATTATATTCTGACAAAGATGACGGAAGAAGGCGTTGATTTTGAAACTGTATTAAAGGAGGCTCAGGCCCTGGGATATGCCGAAGCAGACCCGACATTTGATATCGAGGGAATTGACTCCGCGCATAAGCTCACTATCCTTGCGGCACTTGCCTTTGGAATACCATTTTCATTTAAAAAGGTTTACACCGAAGGTATCACAAGGATAACGCCCCTGGACATTCAGTTTGCGTCAGAATTCGGATACAAAATTAAGTTGCTGGCAATTGCAAAACGGACAGGAAAGGACATTGAATTAAGGGTCCACCCTACAATGCTGCCTGAAGACGACCTGATTTCAAGTGTCAGCGGTGTCTTTAACGCGATTTTTGTGGAAGGAGATGCGACCGGTGATGCGCTTTATTATGGAAGGGGTGCGGGGGAGATGCCGACAGGCAGCGCCGTAGTAAGCGATATTGCTGATATCGCACGAAATATGATAACCGGAGCCGGTGCGAGAATTAAAGGAATGAACGTTGCCGGGAATCCGGATGTAAAGATCAAAAAGATGGAGGACATAAGGACAAGCTACTACCTCAGATTTTCGGCCATTGACAAGCCCGGCGTCCTCTCCAGGATATCCGGTATTCTTAGCAGTCATAATATAAGTATTAAATCGATGATACAGAAGGGGAGAAAGAAAGAAAAGGCAGTGCCTGTTGTGATGATGACCCACGAAGCAAGAGAAAAGGACATGATGGGGGCATTGAAGGAAATCGACAGGCTTTCAATGGTATCCGGCAGGACTATGTATTTAAGAGTGGAAGGTGATGAAGAATAGATGGAAGACATAAAGATAGATAAAAAGCTTGACATAAGGGGGCAGGTGTGCCCCTATACACTGGTGAGATCAAAACTCGGCGTTGAAAGCATCGAGGTAGGGCAGGTCATCGAAATCCTGCTTGATTATCCAGAGGCTGCCGACAGCATTCCCAAGGCAATGCTTAACTACGGGCATTCTGTCCTCAAGGTTGAAAAAATCAATCCCGGGGAGTGGATTGTTCAGGTCAGAAAAGAGGTAGAAGACTGATGGAATTTACAGAAGAACAGTTAAAGAGATACAGCAGACATATCATACTGCCTGAGGTCGGCGGCAAGGGGCAGAAGAAAATTTCAGAGGCAAAGGTGCTACTCGTCGGAGCCGGAGGACTTGGTTGTCCGGTCGGCTACTATCTTGCCGCAGCCGGAGTGGGGACCATTGCCATCGTAGATAATGACAAGGTCGAGCTGAGCAACCTTCAAAGGCAGATTGCCCATAGTGTAAAGACCCTTGATATGCATAAGGCTGATTCGGCAAAGCAGACATTTGAGGCGTTGAACCCTGATGTGAACGTGATTGCAGTCAAAGAGCGTTTACACAGTAAAAACATACTTGCCCTTTTTAAGGACTATGACATTATTGTTGACGGCACGGACAACTTCCCTACAAGGTATCTTATTAATGATGCCTGTGTAATGCTTAAGAAACCCCTCGTGAGCGGGGCCATACTCAGGTTTGAAGGACAGGTTACCACCATACTTCCGGGGGACGGGCCCTGTTATCGCTGCCTTTTTGAGGAACCGCCTCCTGCCGGTCTTGTCCCATCATGCCAGGAAGCAGGAGTACTCGGTGTTTTGCCGGGGGTTATCGGCGCGCTACAGGCAACAGAGGTTTTAAAGTTAATTATAGGGAAAGGGAAACCGCTTAAAGGAAATCTGTTAATATATGACGCACTCGGGGTAAACTTCAGAAAAGTGAAGATCCCTAAAAATGAGGACTGCCCCATATGTGGCAAGAATCCCAGTATTAAAGAACTGACCGATCTGTCGGAAGAATATTGTTCCATCTAATAATCTGAACACTGTCAGCCGGGAACCGTTATGAAAAGGCACGGGAATATACAGGATATTAAGAATAACGAATAGCATTATCTATAATGGAGGCATAAGTAAATGGGTTTTGTAAGAGGACTTAAATGCAGGGAATGTGGAAGGGAGTACAGCGTCGACCCCATATATGTCTGCGAGTTCTGTTTTGGCCCGCTGGAAGTTGTATACGATTACGAGGGAATAAAAGGAATTTTGACCAGGGAAAAGATAGTATCGAGACCTCAGAATTTATGGCGTTATAAGGAACTGCTCCCTATAGACGGAGAGCCGACAAGCGGCCTGCATTCCGGATTCACCCCCCTTGTCCGAGCGGACAAACTTGCAGCTCATCTGGGGATGAAAAGGCTTTATATAAAGGATGATACGGTTACACATCCCACGCTTTCCTTTAAGGACAGAGTGGTTGCGGTTGCCCTTTCCAAGGCAAGGGAGTTTGGATTCAATACCGTTGCCTGCGCCTCTACCGGCAACCTCGCGCACTCTGTATCGGCCCATGGGGCGGCAGGGGGATTCAAGAGATTTATTTTTATCCCTGCAAGTCTTGAAAAAAGTAAAATAATCGCGTCCCTTGTCTATGAACCGAATCTCATAGCGGTGGAAGGCAATTATGATGAAGTAAACAGGCTATGCAGTGAAGTGGCCAATAAATACAAGTGGGCCTTTGTAAATATTAACATCAGACCATTTTATGCGGAAGGATCAAAGACCCAGGGATATGAAATTGTTGAACAGCTGGGATGGCGGGCCCCTGATGTAGTCGTCGTGCCCTGTGCGAGCGGTTCATTGCTGACAAAGATATGGAAGAGCTTTAAAGAAATGAAAGAGATAAGCTTGATTAATGATCTGAATACAAAGGTTTTTTCTGCTCAGGCTACCGGATGTTCCCCGATAGTCGCCGCGATAAAAGAGGGCGTTGATGTTATAAGACCAGTGAAGCCCGATACGATTGCAAAGTCACTCGCTATCGGCAATCCCGCGGACGGGTATTATGCCACTCAGGTCGTAAAAGAAAGCGGCGGCTATGGAGCGGACGTTTCGGATGAAGAAATAATAGACGCAATAAAACTTCTCGCAAGGACAGAAGGGATTTTTGGTGAGACAGCAGGCGGGGTGACGCTTGCGTCTGCTATCCGGCTTATAGAGAGCGGACATATTGACAGAGACGCGGTGACAGTTCTTTGCATAACAGGGAATGGCTTGAAGACAAAAGAAGCGGTAGAGGGACATACGGGTGAACCGTATCACATTAATCCGAACCTGAAGTCATTTGAAGAAGCGCTTGAAAAGATAAATAGTAAATAACAAAGTGGGCAGTAACGAAAATACATTTTACTTCTTAAAGGAGGAACATACATGCCAGTAACAGTAAAGATTCCTGTCCCCTTACAAAGGCTGACACAGGGGAAGGAAGAAGTTGAGGGAGAACCCGGAACAGTTATTTCACTCATTAAAAGTCTGGACCAGAAATATCCCGGGCTTGCGGAGAGGATATCCGAAGGCGATAAACTCAGAAGATTTGTAAATATCTACGTGAATGAAGAAGATGTAAGATTTAAAGAGAACGAAGAAACCAAGGTCAAGGACGGAGATGAAGTTTCAATAGTTCCCGCAATTGCAGGAGGTTTGTAAGAGATTGCATCCGGATGAAGACATACTACATATGATAAAGAAATCAGCATGATGAACAATATCAGGGGGGCAGATGAAAACCAGGGTTAAATTAACCTTTCCGCCACAGCTCATAAAGGAACCGGTTATTTTCACAATGGCGAAAAAATTCGACATTATACCAAACATCAGAAGGGCCCGTGTTACAGAGACAGCCGGAGAGATGGTACTGGAACTTGAGGGTGACGAAAAGAACATCAACAAAGGGTTAGAGACACTTAAGCAGCAGGGTATTGACGTGGAGCTGGTGGAGGGCGACATTCTGGAATAATTATGGGACCCTGGCCTGGACTAATTGAACAATACAGAACGCTTCTTCCGGTATCAGATAACACACCTGTTATCACTCTTAACGAAGGAAACACGCCATTAATAAAAGCCTCCCATATCGGTGAAGTAATTCAGTCAGGGATAACGCTTTATTTTAAATATGAAGGCTCTAATCCCTCCGGTTCTTTTAAGGACCGCGGGATGACACTCGCTATTACCAAGGCTGTAGAGGCAGGCTCAAGGGCGGTCATATGCGCATCTACAGGAAATACGTCTGCCTCAGCATCTGCATATGCGGCAAAAGCCGGTATTTCAACGGTTGTACTTATTCCTGAAGGACAGATAGCCCTGGGCAAGCTTGCGCAGGCCATGATACACGGGGCAATGGTCCTGCAGATTGACGGTAATTTTGACCATGCATTAAGAATTGTAAAAGAAATAGTGGCGACACATCCCATCACCCTGGTGAACTCCCTGAACCCGTATAGAATAGAAGGCCAGAAGACAGCGGCCTTTGAAATTTGTGATCATCTTGGAAACGCTCCCCAGTATCATGCGCTGCCAGTGGGAAATGCCGGTAATATAACCGCGTACTGGAAAGGGTATAGAGAATATCATGAGGCCGGTAAGAGCAGTTCGCTGCCGAGGATGCTCGGCTTTCAGGCAGCGGGTGCATCTCCTATCGTACAGGGGAAGCCTGTAGACCATCCTGAAACAATAGCCACCGCGATAAGGATCGGGAATCCCGCAAGCTGGAAAGGCGCGGTCGCTGCCAGAGATGAATCCGGGGGAATAATAGATGCAGTTACCGATGATGAAATCCTTGAAGCGTATAAATTTATAGCTTCACGGGAAGGGATCTTCTGCGAGCCTGCATCTGCAGCATCTCTTGCAGGGGTAATTAAGTTGTCAAGGCAACATTATTTTTCAGACAAAGCAACGATCGTGTGCACGCTCACCGGCAACGGCCTGAAAGATCCTGATATTGCGCTTAAATTATCCAGACCTCCCGTCAGGGTAGCGGCTGATGTGAAGGCGGTAGAGAATATTTTAAGGGGATGCTGCATATAACACTTCATCATGTAGTGAGATGATTACGTGAACAACGATGCCCGATTGTATCCTCTAAGCTGAACACTGATAAACATCCTTTCTCATCCCGTTTCTTTCATATCTTGAAGTCCTGTCTTGTAGACGCGAAACTTCACTTGATGATGCGTTTGCGCATTAATCTGAAGGGGTAGGGCAGGAGCAGTATTGCTGCGGCGAGAACCCATGTGAAGTCCCATATCACCGCCTCTAATGAGCCGGAAGCAAGGGAACGGCATATGTTTACAAAGTGATAAAGCGGTGTGAAAAAAGCTATGCTGGTGACTATCGGGGGGAGTGTATCCAGGGGGAAAAAAATACCGGAGAAAAGAAAACTGGGTGTCAGGAGGAGGGTAAAAAAATAGCTGAAAGAATCTATTCCCGGTACAATGGCGACTGCGATAACAGCCGTCTCGGCAAATATAAGTCCGCTGACAAAGAGCACGGGAACAACAAGGATTATCATCGGGGAGTCGATAAGTCCGAATATTAATAACACTATCGTTATGGCAGTGCCGTAAAAAATGCTTTTCGTGGCACCCCAGAGCATCTCACCAGCCACAAGATCATCTAAATTGACAGGTGTGGAAAGTATGGCATCGAAGGTTTTCTGAAACGTCATTCTTATATAAGTGCCATAGGTACACTCGGAGGCAGTGGCGAACATGGAAGATGACGCGATCAATCCAGGGGCTATGAATTTCATATACGGCACTCCATGTACCTCTTTCACAAACGCGCCGAGCCCGAAACCCAGGGCGAGCAGATAAAGGATCGGCTCAACAAAATTCAATGCGATGCTTGATTTATACAGCTTTGTATAGACCTTAAAGTGTCGCTGCCAGACCCGGAAGGCACTCTTAATTTTCAATTCCGTCCCTCATACGCTTTCATCCTTCCAGGCTCTTTCCTGTCAGTGTCAGATACACGCTTTCAAGGTTCCCGCTGTATAAACTTGTAAGATGTGCAGGTGTATCTATCGTGACAATTTTACCGGAATCCATAATCGCCACCCTGTCACAGAGTTTCTCCGCTTCTTCCATGTAATGGGTAGTAAGCATTAATGTCATGCCTTTGGATTTTAATAGATTCAGCTGGTCCCACACGGCGTGTCTGCTGTGAGGGTCCAGTCCGGTAGTAGGTTCATCAAGTATCAGCAATTCCGGACTGTTAATAAGCGCCCTTGCAAGGAGGAGCCTGCGCTTCATGCCCCCTGAAAGGTCTTTAATGTTTACTCCTGATTTTTCTCTCAGCTCCGTAAAGTCGAGCAGTTCCCATGCACGGCTGGAGGCTTCCTTTTTTGAAATGTCAAAATATCGCGCGTACACTATCAAATTCTCAATCACCGAGAGGTCCGGGTCAAGGTTGTTCTCCTGGGGCATTACCCCTAAGCGTGACTTGATCTCGGCCGGGTGTTCCCTTACATTCATACCGAATACGCTCACGTCACCAGAAGAGGGCGGCATAAAACAATATATAATGCCCATCACGGTGGTTTTGCCAGCCCCATTAGGCCCCAGAAAGCCGAAGCATTCACCCTCTGAGATGGAAAAATCTATATTATTAACGGCAGTCAATCCGTCGTATCTCTTGGACAATGCCTTTGCTTCGATCACATCCATGGAGGTAATTATACCATCTTATGACAAGAGGGCGTTGATGCCCTTTTCATTGGAGAGATGACATCCACTCACTGTCTTCATCATGCAGGAAGTTTTCATCGGGGATTCAGACTCGTTATGATCCGAATTCGCCCTCACGCCTTCACCCGAAGGGAGTAATCGTGCTCGCTTGACTCGCATTAATAAATGTACGTGACGCATCATTGCGCATAATCTAACCGGTCTTTCCAGATTTTAGACTGTTTAGCGTCATAACTATTCCTGTGATCACCACAATAGTACAGAAGGATACAGGCATGAGGTAAGGAACGGTCTTTCTTCCCTCATAAAATTTACCCTTATAAAAAGTGACAGGGAAATTATGCGGCTGCTGCATCAGATACTCTAATACATCCCTGGACGTGTAGCCTGTTTTGTATGCACCCTCGAGATCAAACCCCAGTTCTCTTGCAAGGACATCTGCTATTTCTTCTGCGGTCCTGACGGTCCCTTCCCTGATTATTAATTTGCTGGGAAAAGACGTATCGTCCACCTCGAATGTAGATAACGCTATATAAAACCATATGCCCATTAAAATAAACGTTGATCCGATGAATAATTTCTTCTTGCTCATGCCAGGGGCCTTAATAAACTGCATCCAGAGAAATAACACTATAAAATTGACGAGAAGCCTTTACACGTGTAATAGGGTATCATTCAAAAAGTTGTCGTGTCAATAACGGAAATATCAGACAGCGCAATGTTATTTATCTATGGCTCCGGAAAAGACCCCCTTGACTTCCTGAAGTATCTCTTTGTGCAGCGCTGGAGTTGCGGCAACGATGTTCCCTGTCAGCAGGTAGTCAGTTCCTCCGCCGAAATCAGTAATGATACCGCCTGCTTCTTTAATCAGGATACCCCCGGCAGCTATGTCCCACGGGCTGAGACCGATTTCAAAAAAACAGTCACACCTGCCGGATGCAAGTGAGGCAAGATCAAGGGCGGCAGAGCCGGCTCTCCGGATGTCGCTGACCTTGTAAAATATATTTTTAAACAGACTCAGATATGGATCGATTAAATCTTTTCTCCGAAAGGGGAAGCCTGTGGCAACCAGGCTGTTCATGAGGTCAGAGACAGAAGAGACCCTGACAGGTTTCCCGTTCAGAAACGCCCCCTTTCCTTTCTCCGCACTAAATATTTCATCTCGTAACGGATCGTAGACCAGACCCAGTATCACTTCGTTCTTTACTTCAAGGGCGATTGATACTGAAAAAACCGGGTATCCGTGGATAAAATTTGTTGTGCCGTCGAGGGGGTCTATAATCCAGCGGTGCTCTCCTGCGGCATCCTTCCTGACCGACTCTTCCGCAAGGAAATGATGATCAGCGAATTTCTTTTTGATAGTGTCAAGGATGATCTGTTCCGATTCCCTGTCAATGCGGGTGACAAAATCAGAAGCCTGCTTTGTGTTGATATCGTCCTTTGAGATTTTACCGAGATTGGTACGGATATGCTCGCCTGCCAGCATCGCAGCCCTGAATGCAGTCCCCAAAAAAACGCTATTGTCATTATTCATCGTTTTGTTCCCCACACAAGCAGATGGCGGTCACTGGCGACTTCAACGGTGAGATAATCCAGACCTGCAGTTTTCACTTGTTCAATAATTTCATCAGTTCGGTAAGCTGCAAGTAAAGAGTTATAAAAGTCTTTTTTTAATATGGGCGACGCGTCACCGGCATAGAGGTTAACCAGATCTTCAGCTTTCTCTACGCTGTACGGCCGCATCAGATCCATGACAAATATCGGGGTCCCCTGTCTGGCGCAGTCTTTTATTGTATCCCATAATATCAAGGGATTGTTGAGATGATGCAATAAGCTGTTTGATATTACTGCATCAAAACACATTGATTGGAAGGGATGTCCGGGGAGCAGGCATTTTTGCAGCCTGATTTGCCCTCCGTAACCTCTTTTCTCTATATCATGCAAACCGAGATCCAGCATAGCCTGCGCGCCGTCAATGCCTGTAATGTGAGTTTTAGGGAAGGCCTCCGCAAACCGTATGATGACATCTGCTGTTCCGCACCCTAAATCAAGGACGTTTCCTTCACGAAAGTCAGGGAAGCGTGATATAAAATGCGAAACAAAGGCATTGTGCGCTTCTGAAAAATCTGTTTCAGCATACGCACGTGCCTGCTCTGCGTTATCCATTAAATCGTGTTCGGGTATTCGTTCCATTTTTATGTAACGATTGAGAATCCCTTATCCAAAGGGATCAGGAGACTGCTCAACCACGTCTTTTTTCCCGCCACTGGCATTGAATATCATACGTCCCGTGACGTCTGAAATTCTTTTTTATCTGATTGAGATCATCACCAGCGAGATTATCAAGGGAATACTCTCCCATTTTCTCTTCATTCTGAAGATAGTAGAGATACCCTACTTCTTCAGGCTCAAAGCCGATCAGGCGGGCGCCTATCCCGTCCGCCTTCACCGGATCAGCAGATGCGATTGCGGCTTTCATCATGACTGCCGAACCATCTACCGGTCCGTCTCCTTCCATGCAGACGAAGCCGTCAAGCACGACCAGGTCAGGCCATGTCCTTTTAGCAAATTCCACGATATTCCTGTGGATCATTTTAACGCTCCTTCGATAGGTTGGATACTGGCTGAAAAGAAAGTTTATAAGCCAGTTGGGAAGTGTCCTCCTTGCCCTGGAAACTGTCCCGGGAGGCAACTTGTCCAGAAGGGTTTTAGGCGCGTCAACTTCGATTCCGCCTTTCATGCCGTGGATCATGGCCATGTCCTGTCTCAGCACGAGGCCTGCCATATTTTTAATGCCGAAAGTAGCGACCGCAAAGTTGTGCGTTTTTGGAATAGCCAGGGATATCCTGTAATCGAACTCTTCAATCCGTTTGGTAATCCTCAAATGTGTATCTCCCACAACAGAATGGATGGGGCTCTCAATGACATCCTTATCATTATCAAAATCTGTCAATGATACATTTTTATATTTTTTCTCAAGTCGGTAATAGTCGTAATCTTCGAATACCTTTGTTGTCGGCAATCCCCTGTAAAAGGCAGAGGCAGAACTTTCCCCTACCGTAATTGGGGTATCAGGGGCAATATCCCTTATGAATTCAATAACCGCTTCTATGGCTTCTACGTGTGTGTTGGCGAAATCAGGTTTGAGCGCTACGAGATTGGGTTTAATAAGAATATTTTTTGCATTGCTGACAGGCCCCAGGTCTTCCCTGATCAGTGAAAGGCATTTCGTGATATTTTCTTTTCTGTCTTCCCCTCTTGTCAAAGATGCTTTCTTTTTGTTGCTCATATGACCCCCATAATATGTATCCGCAGATTTCTCAGATATTTTGCCACTGACTTCTCACATCTTCTTCCTTCTATATCTGTGAGTGGCTAATATTATCCATTTGTTTAACGGGCAGATTAAAAAGCACACTTACTCGAAATATACTCAAATGATCCGTCGTTCAACCACATGTCCAGCAGGGAAGGTTCTTTTAGCTGAAGTCCTCGATACCTGGGGACTGAAACATACTGTACCCCTAGGTCTTCTAAGCTTGACATATCCCCCCACAATTTCTCAAACTGCGCGACGGGATACACATCCTCCTGGCCGCTCCCCCAGACATATGTGACGTTTTTTATTGTGAGGTATGTGGGTATTCTTTTTTCAATAGTATGCAGTGCATCGAGGATGTGCCTCTGTTTTTGCGCATTTCCCTCAGCTTCAAAAAGCAGGTCCCTGTTCAGGCCGAAGAACTCCAGGAGAGCATCTATGGTTACCCAGGTGGTCAGCGTATTATAATAACTCAATTTGTATTCATCTTCTTCACGGGGCAGGGCAAGCCCCTCGATAAGGCGGATATGACCATTAATTTTTGCAAGCCCGCCGCCGGAGTCTTCTATTCTCCTCGGAGTCACTTCAAACGTCAGACATGAGGTGCTGACAATATGCATTCCCAGAAGCGCAGGTTCGACGAAGGCCCCCAGGGTATCAATATTGTGGCAGAACAGGTACCTGAGATTCTGGTGTTCTTTCATCATCTTCGTGAGCACGCCATTTTTTATCAGATTGGGAATTTCGTACCAGTGCCCCGGGGGATTGAATCTCAGGATGTGTCTGTTATCAGCATAGTCATCTCCCTCGCCTTTAGAGCGGGCCCATGCTATTAGTGCCCTGTGGAGGTCATCCTGGACTTTCTGGGTATTGTCATCCATTTTTTGCCGGAGTTGTTCTTCCCAGTAAAACCTGAGATCTCTTTCCATGGGATACACTCTGCGCGCGATTGATTTAGAGGGTGAAAGATATATTCCCCCTTGGTAATAAAAATAATTAAAATTCTCCAGATAATTAACAATTGCATTATGTGTCAGGTAGCTTGTGGTAAAGACATGAGGCATCATGACGCCGGATAATTGGGCGGTCTTTCTGCTCTTGGCAAGATGGCATTCGATGAAGGTTCTGTATTTGCCTTCAATTTTTATAAAGGGATTAACGGGCTTCACCACTGCTGCGCCGTGTGTCCAGCGGCTGCCCATGCCCCCGGCAAAGGTGACTATGGCTGCCTCGCTGTTTTTGAGGGCGTGCATTCCCTTGTTATATAATTCCTCTTCATCAGCCCCTTGCTTTGTGAAAGAGGGGGAGATAATCGTGTATGCCTGCCCCTTCTGACCGCGGGGGTGGGTGATGGTGCCATCTTCTTTAAAATGAGATAGCTCATCAAATCTGACATCTTCAATATCTAATTCAGGAGAAAGCCGGTTAGTGGCAAGGCTGATTTTGCCTTGTTTTAATAAGGACTTCATATGTTCATGTGAGCGGGCGTCAAAGCCGTAGTGGGATTTGATCTCGGATTCGTTCAATAATTCTTCCGGTTCTCTATTTTCATGAGAGCGGTTTAATGCAATTGCCGGCATTCTTGCGTCCCTGCCTTTCAATAACCTGGCAATAATGCCCTCATGATTAATTTCGAAATCATATACTACCGGATCAATGATAAAGGGCAGGGCGGCCTTGTACTTCTTCTTCAGTTCAATCATTATCGTTCCGACACGCTTTTTGAAAGGTTCATTTATTTCCGGATTTATAATAAAGGCCATTCCTCCACCTGACATTCCGCCGAGCATGAGAAATCCCCAATAATCATCCTTATACTCATCTTGTACCCTATTGATTAAATCTTCGGTAAATGCGTTGTTGACCCAGGGGATAATATTCTGTATCGGGTCCTCCCAGTCCTCGGTTGTCAGCCTGCCAAACTCTTTCATATCTCCGGTTTTCAGTGCATCAATGATCTTATCGAATAATTCAATTCCATGCAGCCGCGCATTCCATTCCTTCTCGTATTTGAGCAGGTATTTCTCAGTGACCATTTCAAGGACCGGTCCGACATCCTGTGAGATTCCGCCATGGACCAGGACAAGGGATTTAAGTATCTTATCTTCAACTTCTTCAGGTATATCATCTCTGGTAAAGACATAGTGTTCAGGTATTAAACGGCCGCGGCTGACACCGAATTCTGGATCACCTTCTTCTGCAAGCCTCCCGGTGATTACCTTTATTCCCGGCCACAGCCCTCCTGAATCCTGCCACCCGCCGCCCGAACCGCCGAGCCACTCACCAAGGATGGCCCTGGATGCGACTACACTTCTTTTTTCTTCGGTAAGAGGGCCGGTCTGCTCCTGTATTTGTCCGCTGAATCTCATTAAACGGGTTATTATTGTTGAAAGCAGAGTTGTGCTTACGGCCAGGCGGGAACCCTTTGGAATATGGTTAACCCTGGTCACAATTTCCAGCCCTCCCTGTTTCCCAAGCAGTTTTTGCAATATATCTTTCAGCGGGATATCCTTATATTCAAAGCACGGAGGTACAATTCCGGAAGCCACTACCCCGGCCTTAACCAGGGAAAGGTAATCATTGCCAAAGTTAAATAGTTCATTTACCGTGTATATTTTCTTTGAGGTCTTCAAGTCAATGGAGATAAGATGGATCACAGGTTCTCCGATAAACCGGCAGTAGCATTCGCAGGGGGGCAACACAGGATCATCACTGCCATGAATTTTCAAATTAACGGACATGTTGACTACTCTTGCTCCTTCAGGGAAATCCATTCCGAGAAAAAAGATGTCTGACCATCCGCTATGAGAGGGATCAAGTCTCACCGGTGACACATCAACGCCAACAGGATAGCGCCCTGTTTCAGCATCCGGAGTTATTACATCTGCAGGAACAGAAAAAGGGTACTCATCAAGCCCGTTTATATGATAAAGATGATAATTTTCACTACAGAGGCTGATGGATAACTTGACCTGGTCAAATAAATATTTAAATGATAATTTGTAATATGAATCTGCTATGGCGCTGAATAAGGCGCTGTTGCGGTTTCCCTTATTTCTTATTTCATCCAGATATAAATCTATTGCGCTTTCGAAGTCCCTGGCAAAGGCAGCCTTTACTCCCTCAAAGGGTATTTGCCTCTGGGGGCAGACGTCATTATTTTTCCCCAGGTAATACCTGTAGGCAACAAAGAGAAAGAGAGAGGCCCTGACCTTGTGATAGAGATTGCCGCATGTTATGCGAAAACCTTCAAGCTCCCCGGCGGTGTGCAGAAGTTCATCGATATCCATATCTTGAAGGAGTACCCGTACCGAGCGGTTGCGAAGGGCCGGGTCTTCACTGATGATCGTCTTGATAAGCTCGTTGGACATAGAAGGATTTATTATTTTAACATATGAAATAATTAAGAAAAAATAATAGGGAGCGGCCTCTGTGAAGTGAAGTAATGAAAAACCGTTTAGCCTCTCAAAAACTAAAAGGTAACACATGAGAATACTTATTCAAAGAGTCAAGCGGGCAAGTGTCGTTGTGGAGGGACAGGAAGTATCGAATATTTTGCAGGGCTTAGTTCTTTTTGTTGGCATCGGGAAAGACGATGGGATTGCTGATATCGAATATTTATGTAAGAAAGTATCAACTATGCGCGTATTTGAAGACGCACAGGGGAAAATGAATCTTGATATTCATCAGGTAAACGGCCGAATACTGAGCGTATCCCAGTTCACCCTTTACGCAAATACAAAAAAGGGAAACCGTCCAGGCTTTGACCAGTCTGCTGAACCTGCTATGGCAAAGGAATACTGGTCAAAGTTTAATGATCTATTACGGGGACATGGTCTTGAGGTCGCAGAGGGTATATTCGGCGCACATATGAGCGTCAAGCTGATTAATGATGGACCGGTTACTATCTGGATTGACTCAAAGAGCTCCTCTTAATATATCTTCACACATATTGCGGTACCTGCGCTATGCTCAGTAATACCCCCACCATGGATCATAAGGCCCGTGCCTGTAATACCAGTATGGAGCAGGTGGGGGCATATAATAGTAATAATAATAATCCCTTTCCTTCACTTCTTCCCACAGATGGATTTCTTTTATTTCAAAAAGCGGATAATCATAATCCATTTCTCCAATCTTTCCTTGGCGTATCTCAATAAACTCACCGGCAAGAGAAATCTCTCTTTTTTGGCTGAATATCAAGGGATCTAATATCTCCCGGCCTTTGTAAAGCGCAAGAAAGCGGCCGCCTGAAGTCGTGTAGCTTTTTAAATAGCCAAGTGAATTTACCGGGACAAATATAGCTTCTATAAGAGAGCCTTCTTTGGTAGTTTCCGTTTTGACGATTATCCCGCCGAATATGAAGAGACGCCCTTTATAGGAATCAGGCGCCTGTTTAATCTCAGAAAGCCCGTCATTAAAGATACCAATGCTTATTAAGTTCCTGCTAAGGACGGGGGTGCACGAAGACGTCAATAAAC
>DKBK01000123.1 GCA_002451135.1 Nitrospiraceae bacterium UBA6902 | reverse complement strand
TTGGCAGGGTCCAAACCCGCTTTCTTTTTTTCATCCGCCCTGACCCCTGACTTAAGGTTCTCAAAACTCTTCGCCATTTTCGTATCCGACCATGACTTGAATTGTTTCATATGACACGCCTTGCATTTTTTTGCCCCGATATACTCTGATGCACTGCCGGCAGATACAAAAACCGTGATGAGCACGAGAGTAAGAAAAACTCCGGAAATCGTTTTTACCATTGAACAAACCTCCTCTTCAGTCTTTGATTTAGTATAATGAGATGAATCTCACGTTCACTATCATGAGCAAAAAAGCATATCAATAATATAATTCAAATGTCAATTGTCAAAGTGCTGACTTGCCAGCGGATATTTCCATAACGCATCTTTCACATTCCTGCACCTACAGTAAATGAAAATGATGAAGATATTATGAAGAGATGAGAGGCAATTTGGGCGTTATACGGAGAAACCAGTTTTCTCCACGTCCTCAATCGTATCGATATCTTCTAACGTTTTTGTATACCCTACCGTATATCCGGCTTTTTTTGCCTCTTCCAGGCTTTTGCTGAGAGTCTTGTCCGAGGACCAGGGTACATTATCAAAAACCTCTGTAATCAGCTTTTTCATGCCTACTAAATAATAGCCCCCGTCTTCTGCAGGGCCGTATACGAGATCGTTATCGGACATCAGGGCAAACGCATGCAGAACGATGGATGCTGACAGGTCCGGAATGTCTGCCCCGACAAGTACGGCCTTCTGATACCCCTTTTTAAAAATCACCTCAAACGAATGAGACATGTTCAGTCCCAGATCATCTCCGGACAGGCGCACCAGGCCGGTGCCGAATTTTGAAAAGTAATCTTCAGCATGTTCGGGTATATACGCGATATATGAATCAACTCCCGGAATAGCCCGGAGCTTATGAATGGTCTGCTCCAGCAGGTATGTATACAGCTCAAGTATTTTTTTGTCTGTCATGAAACCGTTCAGGCGAGTTTTGACAAACCCGGTTTCCGGATACTTGGCGATTATGATCAGGGCATTTCTGTTCTTCACCGTACCTCTTTGTAATATTCGATAAGCCTTTCAGGAGATATGTTAAAAAACGTGTATGAAAAAGCGATAGTCCAGTCTCTTAACGTAGTATATATCATTCCTTCTTTCATCCACCGCCTGGGTGATGCCGTGACCGGCGTTTTTGAAAAAATTATTTTGCCTTCCTTTTTCAGCCTGCCTGAAATTTCGATGTCCTCCATCAAGGGAATGTCCGCGAAACCTCCAATGTGATCAAACACCTCCTTTCGAAGAAACATCCCCTGGTCGCCATATATGAGCGAGGTCATGCGGGACCTGATGTTTGCACTACATTCTATTAATCTGAATCCGGGGAAGGGATGGTCAATACGGAGGGAAAATGCGCCTGCTGCAATATTCCTGTTACTCGCAGTATCTCGTATGAAGCTAAACGCAGCATCAGGCAGTATGCAGTCGGCATGGAGAAAAAGGAGGATATCCCCCCGGGCCTTGCCTGCACCGAAGTTCATGACATGTGCCCTCCCTGTTTTCGCTTCAAATACGTGTTTGGTGAACTCCCGTGCAATCGCTACCGTATCATCTCTGCTGCCGCCGTCAACGATAATCAGCTCTTCATTCTCTGTCACGTGCAGCTGACTAAGTGTATCCCTGAGGTTCTTTGCCTCATTAACCACAGGCATGATAATGCTTATCTTAATGAAGAGTCACCTCCTTGACCTTTTTGGTAAGTTTAGCATGTTTCACCCCTGGAATATCCGGACATACATTTATTAATATCATATGTTAGAATTTTAAAGATTTGTCGTCTCATTAGTTACATGCACAGAGAGGATCACATGCTGAGTAAGGGAGAGATGATTCGATGTGATATCCTCGGTTATAATAACTGGATTTTATTTCGCATGAGGTACGCTTACTTTGGAAATGGCGCTCCTAATGTTAAGGAAAGGATAAGAAAGTGAAATTACACGTTCTCGGATGTTCAGCAATCGAACGGACTAATGCGAAAATGACAAGTTTTCTTTTAGATGACAGGCTGCTTCTTGATGCAGGGACGATAGGCGCTGCTCTTGATGACACCACGCAAGCCAAAATCAGGAATATCCTGTTGACCCATGCTCACCTGGACCACATAAAGGACCTTCCTTTTTTTGCAGATTTCATTATTCAGAGCAATACCCATCAGCATATTACCGTCTTCAGCATTCCTGAAGTTATTGATTCCCTGAAGAAACACCTGTTTAATGATATTCTATGGCCGGACTTTACGAAAATTCCCTCTGCCGATGATCCGGTTGTCAGGCTGCGTGCAATCAGGCCCGGCGAACTTTTCAGTGTTGACGGCTATAAGGTCACGGCCTACCATGTCATCCATACTGCTCCTGCAGTCGGATACCTTATTGAGGATACACAGGGTACACGGCTGCTCTATCTTGGGGATTCCGGGCCTAATGATGCATTATGGAATTCATTGAATGGTACTCAGCTTAACGGCATCATCATTGAAGCCTCAATGCCTGATCGACTGGAAGGACTGGCATTAATGGCAGGTCATCTGACGCCGGGGTTGCTGAAGAAGGAAATTGATAAAATGAGTACCAGGCCTGGAACTTTTTATGTGACTCATGCAAAACCCTTTCACAGGGACAAGGTCAGGGAAGAGTTGATAAAACTCAATATCAGCAATATGAAGATCTTGGAAGACGGACAGGTCTATGAGATTTGATGGTTACAGCCCTTCAAAACCAGTCCCGATCTTCACGTTGCCATATGGCTGCAGAAATTGGCTCAAGTAAGAACATCATCATAGTGTCCATCGCAGGTCGCTGACCTGATTTTGCAGCAGATTGCAGGAACAGATATCCAAAAAAGTGCAAGAAATTATTGTCCTGTTTGTATAATATAGACAAATAAACAGACAGAGACTGATTATAAAAAGAATTGAGTCATCATGAAGCAAACATCCTACAAAGACCTCAGGCAGTACTGCTATTTCTCCTGTCTTTCAGACGGGGCATTAGAGGCTTTATCAAATAAATTCGAAGTCGTCCATCTTCCGGCCGGTACCCTTATCATTGAAGAAGGGGCCCCTGCAAATGCCTTTTATATGGTGTGCAAAGGGGAAGTGGAGGTAACGAAGAAAAATCAGTGGGGCCAGGTTTCCACCTTATCCGTCGTGGGCCAGGGGGAAAGTTTCGGAGAGATGGCCTTGCTTACCTGTTCACCGCGCTTCAGTTCAGTGACCGCAGTGACAGATGTCACGCTGCTGAAGCTGTTAAAAAAAGAGTTTGATGAAATTGTCAGGCAGGACTCGGCCTTTGCAGGGTTGATGGTTGACCGTCACCAGAGCTTCTCCCACTACAGTGACATAAAGACGGCCCAGCCCTTTGCCCTTCTTCCGCCTGAAAAGATGTCTGCTCTTATAGACAAGCTGGCTGAAAAAAAATTTAGTCCGGGAGAAAAGATCATCACACAGGGAACGCAGGGGGATGCGTATTTTATCATCAAATCCGGAAGGGCCAAAGTACTTAAACGGATGTTGAGCGATAAAGAAGAGGAAGTGGCGCTTGTTGAGGCAGGACAGGGATTTGGGGAGGAGGCACTTATTACTGATTCGCCGCGCAGCGCCTCTGTCGAGGCGATTGATCATACGGTCGTGTGGACCCTGTCAAAAGAAGATTTTGATGAGATCGCCAAAGCCTCTTTTCTCAGGGAAGCAGACCCGGAAGAAGTCCTTTCTGATTCGAGAGATAACATTGCCTTTCTTGACGTGCGGATGAAAACCGAGTTTGACGAGGACCATATATATGGTGCAGTGAATATTCCCCTTGACGAGCTGCGAAGACGTTATGCTGAGCTTGACAGAGACAGGGAATATTACGTGTATTGTCTCATGGGAGCAAGAAGCGCAGCGGCTTCCTTCCTCATGAACAATCAGGGCCTGCGGGCAACCAGTATAAGGGGAGGAATTTCCAATTGGCCGGGTGCCGTAGAAAAGATGAACGACGGAGTGCACACTCCTTTAAAGCCAACCTGAGCATGCGGTTCTGAACACGGGGCGTGACCCTGTATGCAGGAAAAGGCTCTTATAATAACACGGGGGGTATCATGAAAAGAATTTCAGCAGAGGAACTCAAACACTATGAATTTTTTTCGAGCCTGTCTGAGGGCGCGCTCGAGGCGCTGTCTACCAAGGTAAAGAGAAAGTCCGTACCCGAGGGGACAGTGATACTACGGGAAGGCGAACAGGGGGATGCATTTTATATCCTCTGTGAAGGCGAAGTGGAGATTACCAAAAAGACCGAATTCGGGGTGACCGCAAAGGTGGCTTCTGCCGGTGCAGGGGACAGTTTCGGTGAAATGGCCCTGCTCACAAACCTGCCGCGTGCCTGCTCAGTGAAGGCAAAGACCGATGTTATGCTCTCGGTGATCACCAAAGATGACTTTGATGAGATCGTGAGCCTGGATACCGCCTTTTCAAACATGCTCGAAAGAAAGGCCGGGAGTTATGCCGAGTTTAACAGGCTCAAGACCCTGCAGCCCCTTGCTCTTATCGAGCCGGAAAAAATGCTTGCACTCATTGAGGCGATGAAGACAAAAAAGTATGGACCGGGTGAGACCATCATTTCTCAGGATGAGAAGAGTGATGATTACTACATCATAAAATCGGGGATGGTATCGGTTCTGAAGAAAGAGAAGGGCAAGAAAGAGGCTGAACAGGTCGCAGTCCTGAACAGCGGGGAGGGCTTTGGCGAGGAGGCGATCATACGTGAAATGCCGAGGAATGCGACTGTCAAGGCCATAGGGGAGACAGAAGTACTCATGCTTGACAAGAACACATTTGAAAAAATACTGAGGAAATCCTTTGTGGAGAACGCCTTTCCCGAGGATGTCCTGGAAGAACTGAACGAGAATACCGTGATCATAGATGCCCGCATTCCTCCTGAATACAGGGAGGAACATATAAAAGGGGCCATTAACATCCCCATTGAGATCCTGCGTCAGAAATTCTCCGAACTGGATAAATCCAAGAAGTATTATACGTACTGCACAAATGACTCCAGGGGAATGACGGCGGCGTTTCTCATGAAAAGCATGGGCTTTCAGGCTGACGCACTCAGGGGCGGGCTGAGCGGGTGGGAAGGCGAGACTGTCCGTGCAGATGACGGCATTCATACCCCTACAGCATAAGGACTATTGAGGTTCAACCTCCATAGATGCCTCTGACTTCCTTGGCTGCAGCCATGATCCTGTCAGGCGTGAAGCCGAATTTCTTCTGAAGGTCCTTAAAGGGTGCTGAGGCGCCGAATGTGTGCATTCCTATAATCTTTCCCCCTGGTCCGGCATACCGTTCCCATCCGAGTGTCGCCCCCTGTTCAACGGCAACACGTGCCGTAACCAGCGGCGGCAGAACGCTGTCACGGTATTCCTGACTCTGCATCTCAAACAACTCCCACGACGGCATGCTCACCACACGTGTCTTGATCCCCTCTGATTTTAACTGTTCGCTTGCCTCGATGCAGAGCGACACCTCGCTTCCCGATGCCAGTAACAGGATATCCGGTTTGCCGTCTTCTGCATCAGCTAAAACATAGGCCCCTTTTGCAAGGCCCGAGGCCGGCGCGTATTTTAACCGGTCGAGCGTCGGGATATTCTGACGGGTCAGCATGAGGGCAACGGGCTCATGACTGAGCTGCATGATCACACGCCATGCTTCAACAACTTCATTGGCATCAGCTGGGCGGATGGTAATGAGTCCCGGCAT
>DKBK01000068.1 GCA_002451135.1 Nitrospiraceae bacterium UBA6902 | reverse complement strand
GGGGAAAAAGGCTGTAATTGGCTTTTGACGTGCGACATATTCATTATATTTCTTCGATAACAAGCGTAGTTCAGGAACTGTTGCACGAAAAATATGACAGTTGCATTATGCAATGATTGGTGATAAGCTTAAAGCGGTATGTGGTAATCAGCACATATGTCCTGGTGCTCAGAATTGTGTGTACGCGCCGGGAGAGTGCAAAACACTGTTAGGATATTTTTAACGGATTCCTGGTGTGCATTCCTGGTGATTAATGGTAAATGAGAGGAATTTCACGTGGACCAAGAAGGGAAACTTCTTATTGTTGATGATGAAATAATTACCGTAAAAAATCTGGAGCGTGCAATGCTAAAAGAGGGCTACCACGTAACAGGTGCGAACAGCGGGGTCAGCGCTTTGAAAATTCTTGAACGACAGGAGTTTGATGTCGTGCTGACCGATCTGCGTATGGAAAAGGTAGACGGAATGCAGGTGCTCCATAGGTGCAGGGAGCTTTATCCTGATACAGAGGTAATTATCATAACCGCCCATGCCTCTCTGCCCTCTGCAATCGATACGATGAAAAAAGGCGCGTTTTACTATTTGGAAAAACCCTTTAAGCTTGATGAAGTCAGAAAGGTGGTCAGGGAAGCATACGAAAAAGTGAAACTGAAAAAGGAAAATGCCCATTTAAGGGAGCAGATAGAAATATTCAAGGGGAAGATTAAAATTGTAACCCAGGATAAAAAAATTCGAAGCCTTCTGGATACTGCGCAGCAGATAGGACCTACAGACTGTAATGTGATAATCAGCGGGGAAAGCGGGACCGGGAAGGAGCTGTTTGCCCGGTATATCCATGCGTGCAGTAAAAGGGCGGATGCACCTTTTTTTGCCATTAACTGCGGGGCCTTTACGGAAAGCATTTTAACAAGCGAGCTCTTCGGATATGAAAAGGGCGCTTTTACCGGCGCGACGGTCATGAAAAAGGGGCTTATCGAGATGGCCTCCGGCGGAACCCTTTTTCTCGATGAAATCACGGAAATGGAGCCATCAATGCAGGTCAAGCTTCTCAGGGTCATCCAGGAAAAAGAGGTATTAAGGCTGGGAGCCACTGAGACCGTAAAGGTTGACGTCCGTTTTATTGCAGCGACTAACCGCGATGTCAAAGACTCCATTAAGACGGGGCACTTCCGGGAGGATTTATTCTTCAGGTTAAATGTGGTCTCCTTTTATATACCTCCGCTCTCTGAACGCAGCAACGATGTCCCGTTGCTGAGCTATTATTTCCTCAAAAAATATTCAGCCTTAATGCATAAAGATGTCAGGGAAATCAACGCAGAGGTTTTATCTATCCTTATGAATTATGATTTCCCGGGGAATATACGGGAACTCGAAAATATAATCGAACGAGGCGTTGCGCTTGCCCCCGACGATACGATTGAAGTGGCCCAGCTGCCGGAGGATCTGAGAGAATTGAGCATTCGCACCTTCAGAAAGAAAGAGGGGAGGATCCCCTCGCTTGAACAGCAGGAGCTGGCGTATATTCAGTGGGTGCTGAAGGAGGTAGGCGGCAACAAGACCCTTGCTGCCCAGACTCTCGGTATAGACAGGGTGTCACTCTGGAGAAAGCTGAAAAAATTTGGACTGGAAGAAGGCTGAGCAGCGACTTTAAATCTGGTACACGTTTCATTTATTATACATCCTGATAGTGTCTATAAACCTTAGGTTTGTAGAGACACATTTTCGGGCGGGGATAGAGAGAAGAGTGAGATGAGAAGACTGAGCATCTTTTTATATATAGTGATAGTGTCAGTTTTTGCGGGGTGTTCTTCCGGAGACGTCTGGGAAGGGCTTGTGTACCCTGATAGAGGTAACTTATTGATCCACCTCAGCTCCGGACAATTTAAGAATCTCGAAAAGTGCGAAGCAGCTTCCCTGGAAATGCTGAGATCGAAGAATGCCCTTAAAAAGGGTTATTATGAGTGCGGCAAAAACTGTAAATCCGGCCTGGCCTCCTTCAATGGAGATTGTGAAGAAACTGTTCGCGGCAATTACTACAAGTAGCCTGTTATCATAAAAAACAGATAGGGACTTATGTGCGTGTTATCTTCCCGTCTCTGATATCTGCATGCCTCATATTCACTAACCGGGACTATTCATAAATTGTTGTATCATTACAGTAACGAAGGATGCATGAACCAATGATAAAAAAACTGAGATCAGATGAAGTCCATGAGAAAGTATGCCGGAGGTACGCGGAGATCGCATGTTCAATCAAGGACCGGTTTAAATATCCCACCGGCAGGGAAGGCGTGTTCATGCTCGGTTATGATTTGCTGGTTGCCGGGCCTATTTCTGAAGGCATTATTGAATCATTCTGCGGGGTGGGCAATCCTTTCCGTCTGGGACCTGTCTGTCCCGGAGAAACTGTTCTGGACGTAGGATGCGGCGGGGGATTTGATGTGGTCATGGCCAGGTATTACACGGGTCCTGAGGGGCGGGTATATGGGATTGATCTGGTCCCGGAGATGGCGGAGAAGGCGGGGAGGAATATTGTGAGTATGGGGTTGTCACACTGTGAAATACAGGTCGCTGCTTCAGAAGCGATCCCTTTCGATGACCATACCTTTGATGTGATTATTTCAAACGGGGCCATATACCTTTCACCTTTAAAAGAAAAAACTCTACGGGAGATCTACAGGGTGCTTAAGCCCGGAGGCCGTTTTCAGTTCGCTGACGTTGTCCTTCATGACGATCTTCCGGAAAAGATTGCAGACTGCTTTGACGGCTGGTCGGGTTGAATCGGCAATGCGGTCCCGGTCCGGGACCTCGTTGAGTTAATGAGGAATACAGGGTTTGATCAGGCAGCGTGTGCAGGGCTCACAGGGGTAATGACCACGAGGTTTACAGGGGGTGCCCATTTCAGGGCATCCAAGTAAAATAAAAAGCAGGGGCAAACGGACGTTCACCCCTGCAGGGTAATGCACAGTTTCTGAATTAAATTCTAGTGTTCGTATTTAAGCGGAAAATGTTCGTGGGTCTTTTTAATCCTGTCCTTGATATCAAATTTGTATTTGGCATCCACTTTTTCATTGAACGGGCTGTCGCCGCCGTGGCACTCCATACAGTTGTTTTCTTTTTCATTGGGAACAGTCAGTCCCGCACCCTTGACGTCAGCTAATTTAAACTGCTTGTCTTTCTTCATGACCTGACTGAAGTCTCCCCCGGGGCCGTGACAGGCCTCGCACTGTACATCAATAAGATCCGGGGTCTTCTCCACACTTACAAAACCACCCGGTTTACCATAGCCGGTAGTATGACACTTAAGACAATCCTTGTCAGTAGTGTAGTC
>DKBK01000120.1 GCA_002451135.1 Nitrospiraceae bacterium UBA6902 | reverse complement strand
GGCCGGCGGGATGAAAGAGAAAAAAACAGGGATGCCTGAACGATACGTCAGTGTGCTGATGGAGGGACTCAGGCTCATTGCCACGGCAAAAAAGAACACGAATGTCCTGATGCACGTCGCGGGATATTTTAAAAAGGACCTTGCCCATGACGAGAAGGCAGAACTGCTTCAGGTCATCGAGAGTTATCACAAGGGGCTGATCCCCCTTATCGCGCCGCTCACGCTTATCAATCACTATGTCCGGAGGTATGATAAGCCCTATTTAAAGAGACAATACTATCTGAATCCTCATCCGCTTGAGCTTATGCTGAGGAATCATGTGTAATCCTCCAGATTCCTTATTCGTCACGTCATGACTCAGGGGAGGTCAACTGCGCAGGTGCTGGACAAAAAAGGGACAGCAGCGCCGATGCTGCTGTCCCTTCATAAAACCATGGCTATATCATGCGCAGGCAGAATCCCGCTGCAGAATTATTTCTTTACGCCCTCTTTCAGAGCCAGTGCGAAACGCTCGTGCTGAAAGGCGTGAATGGCCGGGAATTTTACGTACAGCCATCCCCACTCCCCTGAGGCCGGAAATACGCGTGTCCCGCCTTCAAAGATCGCCACACCGACTGCCGGGTTGTTCGGCTCATTAGAAGATGAAGTAATCATAGTGCCGCTCATTTTAAAGTCAGGAAAGAACGGCCCTATCTTCACCGTCAGCTTTGAATCGGGGATATTAAATTCATCACCGATTTTCACGGTGAATTCCTCTTTTTTATTCATTTTTTTATCATCGACTACGACCGTGACCTTAGCCCACATCCCTTCAACTTCCGGAGGCACCACTACCTGAAATTCGGTCTTCTGAGCCGGGACTCCATGCCCCGGAGGCGTGTCTGCCGGCGTCTCTACGATAGGGCCCTGCACCGGACTTTTTTGTACAGGAGCCGGTTCCTCTTTTTTCTTGCATGCCCCAAGGGTAAACAGTAAAATTGTTATGGATAGTAAAATCGTTAATTTCCTCATGCCATTCCTCCTGATAAAATGTTTGTATGATTTTTTGTAATCATATATTGCCAGAGCTGTTTCTCGCTGCCTGGTGTTTTACAATGGCGGAGAGGCAGGGATTCGAACCCTGGGTGGGGTTTTATCCCCACAACCGCTTAGCAGGCGGTTGCCTTCAGCCTCTCGGCCACCTCTCCAAAATGGAAGGTCTCTGCCCTGAACGGATGCCGTTCCCACGGGATGTCCCTTCTCCTGTACCTTAGAATATTACCCAATCGACGTTTAATTTGTAAACCTGTGTCCATTTCGCTCATATGTTGCGTCAAATGCATTACCGCTGTGATCAAGATGATATCAAGCCTTTATCATGTAAAAAATAAGGCAAGAGCATATATGCTCGGTAATGGGATGTTGCATACATTATCCGGTACAACGCGCTACTTATCCATCAGTTTTTTGATGGTAGTTTTCAATTCAGCGAGGTCCGAGGATTTTACGATATATGCCTCGGAGGCCCAGACCGCGAAGTCGTCCCTGTAGTCATACGCGGTTGACATTATGATGGGAATGTTGGGCCGCTGCTCCTTCATTTTTCTCAGAAGGCTTATCCCGTCTATATCGGGCATAAGGATGTCCAGGGTAACAATGTCCGGATTTTCACTTTCAAACATCTCCAGGGCTTCTTTGCCTGTACCGGCAATAACCACGGTGTATCCTTCTTCTTCCAGCTCTTCTTTATAAAGCCGCTGGATGTTCGTATCATCATCAACTATGAGAAGTTTCATTGTGCGTCCTCCTTTCTTTAACATTCGGTTTATGAGTAATATGTATTTTCATTATGTATCCCCCTTCATTGCAGGTGTTCCTGCTGTCATCCTTCGCCGAGTGGCAGATAGATTTTGAACGCGGTGCCGCCGCCCCACACGCTTTCCACTTTTACTTTGCCGTTGTGTTCCTGAATGATTTTATGTGTGACTGCAAGGCCGAGGCCTGTACCCTGCGGCTTGGTGGTAAAGAAGGGATTGAAGATGTTCTTGAGATCCTCATCTTTAATTCCGCAGCCCGTGTCAGTAAGCTCGATGACCGCTTCATTGCCCTCAAGCCTCGTTTTTACGGTAATTTTTCCATGGTCGGTTGCCTGGGCCGCGTTTGTAAAAATATTAAGTATTGCTTCTTTAATTCTGTCGGGGTCTATGACCGCAATTATCAACTGCTCTGAAAATTCCTTTACTACCGTGTTGTGCCTTTCATCCATCTCAGGGGCAATGAAGTCTACGATCCCGGAGAGCAGATCATTTATATTGACTCTGCTTTTATTGACCCTTGAGCTTTTTACAAAGCCTAATATTTCCTTGAGGATATTTTCGAGCCTGCTTACTTCATTGACTATGATCTTTGCGTATTCCTGGATGTCACCCTCGAGTTTTTTCTCCAGTCTTCGGGCAAATCCCCCTATGGAAATGAGGGGATTGCGGATCTCGTGAGCTACCCTGGCGGCCAACTCGCCGAGGGCCGCCATTCTTTCTGAGTGAATGACCCTCTCCCTGAGATTGCGAAGTTCTGTCACGTCACGTGAGATATGGACGGTCCCCACAAAGTTCCCGGCTGAATCAAAAATGGGAGAGTTGGACACGACAAACGTACCGGCAAGATAAGGGTCTTCAAGTTCCCCGACATACGGCTGCTGTGCTGCCGATGACGTGTGATGTGGACACAGTTCCCATGGTTCGTCCTTGCCATGAAATATCTGGTAACACTTCTTCCCGATTATTTCCTGTTCCGGTTTCCCGATTTTCCTCACGACAGCCTGGTTGACACGCTTTATCGTAAAGTCTCTGTCTGTGTAATAGACCATGTCCGATATTGATTCAAAAATATTTTTAAGTTCCGACTGGGCCAGGGTGACATTCTCAAAGAGCCGGGCGTTCTCTATGGCTGAAGCAATATGGCTTGAAAAGCCCATAAGGAACTGCAGGTCCTCATCTTTTATCGGTCTGCCGGTAAAGAGATTGTCGACCCATATAATGCCTATGATTTTATCTCTTGAGATCAGCGGGACAACCCCGAAGGAATCGGCCCCGAGCATTTGAATGAGGTAGGGGGTGACCAGGGGTTCTGTCCTGGCATTGCGTACATTATAGGGCCTCTTATCCTTTATGCAGCGGCACAGGATACAGTCTCCGTTCATATCAATGCTCAGTCTCTGGCTGAGCCTGTCGAGGTGCGAATCCAGGTAGACAGGGCCGTTTTCTATTTCTTCTATGATGGCCCCCAGGCTCTTGCCTTCCATGGAAATCCATATATTTTTCGCTTCTTCCGGACTTGCCGGGCCTACTCCCATTTCCCCTTTCAGGACGTTATTTGCCTCGTCTACAAGAAAGAGTATGGCCCTGTTAAATCCCAGCCCGTCTCCCATGGTGACAACGGTGAGCACCATCTTAAGAAGCTTGTCCAGTTCGAGAGTGCTCCTGACCACGGAATTTACAAAAAAGAGCCTTGACAGCTCCTGGTTCTTCCGGATGAGTTCCTTTTCTACCAGTTTCTTTTCTGATATGTCCCTTGAAATGCCGCTGATCCCGGTAACGTGTTCTGAAGCGTCGAGTATGGGCGAGAGGGTCAGGCTTACTTCGATAAGTCTGCCGTTCTTTGTCTGCCTGATGGTCTCGATGTTTCTCAGAGTCTCTTTCTGTTTTATTTTATCCATGAAGCGTCTTTCTTCTTCCTGAAGAAACGCGGGCACCATGGGGAGGAACCTGCCGATTACCTCATTTTCAGCATACCCGTAAATATTTTCAGCGCCCTTGTTCCATGACGTTATGTGCCCATCGATATCCGAGGTGATAATGGCATCGGCTGAATCTTCTATCAGGCTTTTCAGATAGTCTTTTGTCTGGGTGACCTCTTTCTCCTTCTCTATCTCCGCCCTGTACAACCTGGCATTCTCGATGGCTATTGACGATACAGAGGCGAACGTCATCAGGGATTTAAGGTCATCCTCGGTAAACGTGATTATGCCCCATTCGTCCTTCTTATCGTAAAGGCCCAGGGTCCCGATGATCCGGTCACCGACGAAGAGAGGGACACACATCACGGAAGTGGCGTCAATNNGACAGCCCGTAGGAGGCCTTTATCTGGAGGTTGCTGCCCTCGATGAGCCTGAGAATGCACCCTGTGACATTAAAGACCTTTGACACCTCTCTGCATATATAGGGGAGCAGTTCATCGATGTTCAGAATGGACGAGATGGCCTTTCCGATTTCATGTATTACTCTCAGTTCATCAAGCTGGGCCTTCACATTTCTGTACAGGTCGGCATTGCGGACAGCAGAGCTTATATTATATGCGATGATAGTGAGAAGGTGTATTTCGTCCTCGCTGTACTTATAGGGGGCTCTGGTCTGCAGCATAAGAATGCCTGAGACTTTACCGTCCAGGACAATAGGGACCGCAAGCATGGACAGCATGTCGACTGCCTGGGGATTGAGAATCGCTTTTACATGAGGAAACTTTCTGATGTCCTCGATCACTACCGGCTGGATTTCCTTGAACATTGCATCGATAGTCCCCTTGTCGTCCTCGATGCAGAATACGGTGACGTCCCCTTTGTTTACCCCTTTGGCGTTTTCGATACAGATGACCTTGCTTTCAGGTTTAAGGAGACAGATTGAACAGCGGTCTTTATCCAGGGTCTCTGCAAGGACATGCGTGGTGGTGTCGAGGATTTCTCTCAGGTCACGCGTTGAACTCGCAACGCGACTGATGTTCTGTAATATTTCTTTATATATCGCATTGTCCATCTTCTGTTTTCTCTCTATAAGTTCAGCCATACGTGACCCGTTGCGTTATCTGACTATGCCGTGCTGTGATGAAATAATAACAGCTTCATAATGTCATAATAATTCTATCACCCATTTTACCGATAAATGATCATTATATAAATGCTTGTCATGCCCCTTCCTCCCTCCGGCAATGACAGGCATGATGCGTTATGCATGATGACCTTACTATATCTCTGCTTCCCTTAAAAATTTTGCGGCCTCTTCAGGGGCGGTCGGGTTGATGTAAAAGCCTGAACCCCACTCGAATCCCGCGATTTTCGTCAGCTTGGGGATTATCTCAATGTGCCAGTGATAATACTCGTTTTCCTCGTTTTTAAACGGTGACGTGTGGATCATCAAATTGTAGGGAGGAAGGTCAAGGACTTTATCGATCTGCTTCAATGTCTGCTGAAGTATTCTGGCCAGCAGGCCGAAATTTCCGCGCGGGGAAAAACTCGATTCATGCCTTTTGGGTAATATCATTGTTTCAAAAGGGGAACGGGGGGCAAATGGCGCAATCGCGATAAAATCATCATTTTCAGATATCACCCTTTTCTTGTCCGCGGTCTCCTGATGTATGATATCGCAGAAAATACATCTTTCCTTGTATTCATAGTATTGTTTGGCCTGAAAGAGTTCTTCTTCCACAAGGTGGGGCACGATCGGCAACGCAATGAGCTGGGAATGCGTATGTTCCAGGGAGGCACCTGCCTCATCACCTTCATTTTTAAACACAAGTACGTACCTGAACCGCGTATCTTTTTTCAGGTCCGTGATCCTGTGATGAAACGCCCATAAGACCTCTTCAACAGATTTTAACGGCATTGAGGAAAGGGTCATATTATGGTCGGGACATTCGATAATAACTTCATGGGCTCCGACCCCGTTCATCCTGTCGAAGATACCTTCTCCGGACCTGTTTAGCTGGCCTTCAACGTTCAGGGCAGGGAACTTATTGGACACGACCCTTAAGGTCCATCCCGGTGTATTGGGTTTTCCGCCAGATAACCTGAAGGCCATAATTTCAGGAGGGGTGGTGTGTTCGTTCCCTTCACAAAACGCGCAAAACCCTCCCTTCTTCGGAGAAACACGCATACCAAAATCGGACGGCCTTTTTCCCCTTTCAATCGAAATAATGACCCATCTGCCGGAAATAGGGTCTTTTCTTAGCTCAGGCATCCATACCTCCTCGAAAATGCAAAATTAAAATTTTAAATATTGTGGAATAATTAAATACCTATCATGCACAAGGACCCGGCGATAGCCTGGTCTTTCCCGCATCATAGCATTTAAAAAGTTCCCTGAATTGAATTTTTTTATTTTTAAAATTTAATTTTTTAATATTATATCATTAAGTAAGCTATAATTTTCCATGAAACCCTCTTTCCATGTCAGGCCGTTTAACGGGCCGTTTGATGACCCGGGTCTTTATATACGAGTCCTCAGGGAAGGCGGTGCCCTGATGTTTGACCTTGGCTTTACCACCTCCCTCTCTCCAGGGGACATCCTCAAGACAACCGGGATCTTTGTTTCTCACACACATATGGACCATTTCATCGGGTTTGATAATATATTAAGGACAAGCCTGAAAAAGGAGCGACCACTGAGATTGTACGGTCCCGCAGGCTTTACCGACTGTGTGGAAGGCAAGCTCAAAAGTTATACCTGGAACCTCATTAAAGAGTATCCGCTCATTATTGAAGTGGATGAGGTAGTCAACGAATCCGTTAGAAAAGCGGTCTTTAAGGCAGAGAATTCTTTTGCCCGGGAAGAACAGGGGACGACTCCTTTCTGCGGCATATTACTGAAGGAATCTCTGTACACTGTCCGTGCCGTGAGTCTTGATCACCAGATTCCCTGTCTGGCATTCAGCCTTGAAGAGGACTATCACATAAACATTGATAAAGCGATACTCAACACGCGGGGCCTCACCGTCGGCCCGTGGATCAGACAGCTTAAGACCGCGATCAGGGAAAATAAGGAGGACAGTGTGTTTACCATCGAAGGACGGACATATTCTTATCCGGAGATACGGGGAGTTGCTTCTATCACAAGGGGGCAGAAGCTTTCCTATGTCGTTGACGCTGTGGGCAGTGAAGAGAACATCAGGAAAATAGCGGGACTTGCAAAAGGCGCTGATGTCCTTTATATTGAGACCTATTTTCTGGATGAAGATAAAGACAGGGCCAGGGACCGCTTTCATCTGACGGCAAGGGAAGCCGGAAGGATCGCGAGGGAGGCGGGAGTCAGGAGGCTGGAACCCATTCATTTTTCACCGAGATATACGGATGATTCCCTCAGGCTGATTCAGGAGGCCAAAGAGGAGTTCCGAAAGTAAGAAGTCTTTGCATATCGGCTTTTTCCTGATATACTGGTATGAGATAGTAAGTGCACGATGCAGACACGGGAATAAACTTGTTTTCCGCTTTCTGCATTGCCTTGATTGTATCCGTGGGATTAATTTGATAAATAGAATACGAAGGAGGATGTGTTATGAGAATCGAGCTGGAAGGCAGTCTGCTTAGGATGACACCGGAAAACGCGAGGGAAAAAGAGGAACTCAACCAGTTATGGACCATCATAATCGGATGCGTAAGCGAAGGGAAAAAGCTGGTGCCTGTGGGCGAATATATCCCAGGGGTAAAGGAAGTGGCAGTCTTTAATATAGAATAGGGGCAATAGTGCAGGGGCATGGCGCNNTTCGGTTCAATCCCGCCGTCAGGATCCCCTTCTTCGGGATTGTACACATACCCGCAGACAGTACATTTCCATTTTTCCATGATTTCCTCCTTTTATGAATATGTTAATTATACAGCACCCTCTTTTTTAAGGACTACCCTGACCGTTTTAAATAAGATAACAATATCCAGCCACAGATTCCAGTTCCGCACATACCATGAGTCAAGGGTGATCCTGTAATCATACGCGGTGTTGCTCCTGCCGCTTACCTGCCACAGGCCCGTAACACCCGGGGGTACGCCGAAACAGAGTTTTGCCTGCTCTTTGTAATATTCGGCGATTTCNNAGCGAGGTCTGTCTCAAAAACCTGCCGATTTTTGTTGTCCTCGGATCATGAGAAAGCTTCCAGTGATGGTTCCACTCGCTTCTGGCCTCAGGGCTGTTGTCTAAAAGCTTGTTAAGCCTTTCCTCAGCATCGTGATACATGGTCCTGAACTTGTAACATTTAAATGGTATATCATTCCTGCCGATGCGTATCTGTGAAAAAATGGCAGGCCCGGTCGACGTAGCTTTTATCACTGCAGCGATGATGATCATGGGCACGGCCAGCAGGATAAGAAGAATACCGCTTGTGATCAGATCAAAAAGCTTTTTTATGAATATGTTCAGGGGCCGGGCCAGATTGTTTCTCACCTCAAGGCCTATCGCCTGGTCCTGGAAGAAATGCAGCAGGTCTGTTCCCAATACCGTAATTCCAAAAAGATCGGGAATCAGGATAATATTCCGGGCCTTGTGCTGGAGCTTGTTGACCAGAGATACAAATTTCCTCTTGTCATACCCCGGCATTGCTATCACGATGCTTTCTATCCCGCACCTGCCGATATACTTTTGCGCCTTATCCACCCCGGCATGAATTTTTATTCCCCCGATTCTTTCACCTATTTTCGCGGGATCATCATCAAGAAAACCAACGACATTCAGGCCGAGATTCTTGTCTCTTCGTAATGCATTACATATAAGTTCTCCTGTCTTTCCTGCTCCCAGGACAAGGACCTTGCTGTTAAACAGTCCTGCATATATTAAGAGTTTCTTTACATTGGTCCTGATGAGCGGGAGCACCGGAATGGCAATAATGCCTGTCAGTACAAGGACGGTCCTTGATACCTGCTCCCCTACCTTGCCCAGATAAAGGATGGCAAACGTGGCCAGCGTGGAGAAAAATACAGCCTTCCATAACATCTTTACTTCATCCCAGAAGGAAAATCTCTTCGCGTACAGTCCCTCATATGTGAGGAAAAATAGCCAGACCGGAAAGATCCACCAGAAAAACGTAAAGTCTATCAGCGGGAATTCCGGAAACGTGCCGAAATGCGGCAGGATATTTTTTCTCATCAATATTGCGCCCTGAAGCACCAATAATATTGTGAAAAGGTCTGCTGTAATCAGCAGGACCATCGTTAATGTTCTCTTCATCATGGCATCAATTTTCCCGGTGTTTGACTGTATTCAAGCAGGACTCTCTCTCACGGCTTTTTTACGGCCTTGCATTCCGCTTATTGTAGAGATTATATGGCAAATAGGTCAATAAGGCAGGACGTATGAGTATATAGAAAAAGCATCCCCTGAATTATCACGAACATATGGAAATTACGGTATTGCCGTGATAAACTGATGCAATGATTTATCTGAATAATAAACTCGTTTCCCGGGGCAGGGCCCGCATCTCAGTTTTTGATCACGGGTTTCTCTATGGCGACGGGATCTATGAAACCCTGAGGGCATATGACGGGGTGGTTTTCATGTTGGATGAACATGTGGAAAGGCTCTTCCGTTCTGCGTCTTTAATAGGCCTCGGGGTCCCCAAGTCTCCGGAGGCGATAAAAAAGGCTGTGTATAAGACTATGAAAGCGAACAGGGTGAAAGAGGCGATAGTCAGGATAACGGTATCAAGGGGCGCGGGGCCTGTAGGATTGGATCCCGCGTTGTGTCCGGAACCGACCTTTGTGATATTCGCCGGTCAGTTTAAAAAATATCCGCGGCATTATTATCAGAAAGGGGTCAGTATCGCGATCGCTGATACAAGGCGTAATTACCGCAGGGCGCTTGATCCCAGGATAAAATCTCTCAACTTCCTCAATAATGTCCTCGCAAAAATCGAGGCAAAGAAAAAAGGCGTGTATGAGGCGGTCATGCTGAATTACCGAGGATATCTTGCCGAAGGAACGGTTGCGAATATATTCTTTATAAAGAACAACGTCCTGTGCACCCCGTCTGTGCAGGTCGGGATCCTGGACGGGATCACCCGGAGGATCATTCTGGATGCGGCAAAGGAATTACACATAGAAACCCGTGAAGGCAGGTTCAGGCCAGAGGATATCCATGATGCGCAGGAGGTCTTTATTTCAAATACGACCATGGAGGTCATGCCGGTGGCCGGGATTGAAAAGGTGAAAAAATTTCCGGGCCCCGGCAGTGTTACCAGACTGCTCCACAAGGCGTACAAGAAAAAAGTTGCGGAATATATAGAAAGGGAGAGATAAATGACCGTCATATCGAAATTGATAGACCACAGTCTTCTCAGACCTGATGCAACAGCGGCTGATATACTTCGGCTCTGCGATGAAGCAGGAAGATACGGATTCTTTGCCGTGTGCGTACATCCTTATTATACCGCCCTGGCAAAGGAGGCCCTGGGGGCGTCCCGGGTGAAAATTGCCGCGGTTATAGGGTTTCCCCATGGCATGAGTTTTACCGCGGTAAAAATATATGAGGCAATGCAGGCGGTCCTCAATGGAGCTGATGAGCTCGATATTGTGATAAATACAGGGCTGGCAAAGTCCGGCGATTGGGAGGCGGTGAAAAAGGAAATATCAGACATTGTCACCGCCACTCCCGGGGCGCTGCACAAAATAATAATAGAAACGTGTTATCTGACGGATGATGAAAAGAAAATGGCCTGTGACGCGGCGATTGAGGCAGGGGCTGAATATATAAAGACCTCCACGGGCTTTGGCCCTTCCGGTGCGGTCATCAGGGATATTGAACTGATAAAGGCGTTTACCAAAGGGAACGCGGGGATAAAGGCCGCAGGCGGGATAAAGACCCTTGCGCAGGTAAAGGCATGTATTGAAGCAGGCGCTACACGGATTGGGACGAGCTCGGGAGTGGCCATCATGAAAGAGGTGAAGGGGTAATGGGTCCCGCAGTTTTAGGGCACGCAGCACCGCAACATTATTACACGCACGTTACATGCAATATCCCCTGGAGAATATAAGGTGAAGGTTAAACTTGCCAAGACCGCTGGTTTCTGCATGGGAGTGCGGCGGGCGATGAACATTGTCCTTGATGCGGCCAATAGCGAAAAGGGGAAACTATATACCTATGGCCCGCTTGTCCATAATCCACAGGCCGTAGAAATGCTCAGGCAAAAGGGCGTTGAGGTCCTCGGGGATAATCTGGTTTCCAATGCAACCGTGATCCTCAGGGCGCACGGAGTGACCCCTGAAGAGCGGAAGAGAATAAGAGAGGCGGGGAATGTCATATGCGACGCGACGTGCCCTCATGTAGCCAGGGCGCATGCCATATTAAAAAAGGAGATAAAGGAAGGATATAGGGCAGTTATTGTCGGAGACAGGGGACATGCGGAAGTGAACGGTCTGCTTGGATATACGCAGGGAAACGGCATCGTTGTTGAAAATATGGCTGACGTGAACAGCCTCCCTGAACTGGACAGGGCCTGCGTGATTGCACAGACGACACAGGACAGGAAACTGTTCCGGGAAATAGTTGAAGAAGTAAAGAAGAAGGTACGTGAGCTCAAGGTCTTCGACACTATTTGTGATTCCACCGGCATGAGGCAGAGGGAGGTCTTTGAGCTGGCGGGGGAAGTTGATGCCATGGTGATTGTAGGGGGCAGAGACAGCGCAAATACGAGGAGACTCTATGAGATATCACTTTCTACCGGTGTGCCATCCTTCCATATCGAGGCGGAAGATGAACTTGATGATCTCGGTCTGGACAAATATGAGAATATAGGCGTTATGGCCGGGGCGTCTACGCCCAACTGGGTCATTAATAAAGTCATTGACAGAATAAAGTACCTCCTGAAAAAGAGGAAGGGAAGATTCTACCGGTTTTGGGAAGGCATCGGTGAATTCCTGGTGGAGAGCACATTGTACCTGAGCCTCGGTGCGGTCAGCCTGTGTTATGCCAGTCTGGTATTTCAGGGGCTGAAGCCTTCTGCCACGATCCTGCTGATCGCCTTTTTTTATGTCTTTGCGGTGCATACATTCAACAGGTATAACGAAAGACTGAAGGACGAATTTTCCGATCCTGCGCGAACGAGATTTTTCAGGGATTATCGAAAAGTCCTTATTATCGGGGCGACCATCGCATCCCTTGCTGCCCTGTCATTATCTTATCTGCTCGGTCTCACAGATTTCTTCCTGCTCCTGTTTTCATACCTGCTGGGAATCATATACACGATACGTATTGTCCCTGCAAGACTTCAGCCCTTTATCAAATACAAGAGACTGAAAGACCTCCCGGGTTCCAAAGACATACTGGTATCAATGGCATGGGCATGGGTCATAGTCCTGATCCCCATGCTGAATAAGGGAGTTTATGTTTCTTATAAATCCATCGCAATACTGGCGTTTGTGCTTATATCCGTGTTTATACGATCAGTCGTGTTTGATATTTTAAGTATTGAGGGGGACAGGATTATCGGGAGGGAAACTATCCCCATACTTATAGGGCCGAGACAAACACAGATCATGCTGCTTATCCTTGCTATGATTATAGGCACATTCATGTTGGTTTCCGCGATAACAGGGCTTATTCCGACACTGGGGTACTACCTTATATTCCCCCCCGTATTCGTGGCAACCTGTTTTTATATTTTTCAGAAACACAGGATCCAGGTGAGCACGTTATTTGAGGGGATCATAGACAGTAATTTTATACTCGTAGGGGTCATCACCTACTTTTGGCAGCTGTCATAATCCTGAAAAAAGTAAGCATCCACGTGCCAGCTTCCCAGCTTTNNCAGCTTTCATGCTTGACCATCTCCTGCTTCCTGTGGTAGAAAAAACACATGACAATTCAGGAAAAACTCTCCCGCTTACCACAGGTGAATGAATGTTTGATGAGTCCCCACGGGCAAAAGTGGCTTGAGTCCGGCTATAGAAGGATCGTGGTCCGGTCCATCAGGGAGGTGATAGAATCAAAGCGCAAGGAGATCCTGAGCGGGTTAAGCCCTGATGTATCCATTGACTCAATATCCGGTGACATCGAACATGCGATCAGGAAACATTCCGCCTATAAACTGCGTCCAGTCATCAACGCGACAGGGGTCGTCATTCATACGAACCTTGGCAGGGCCATCCTCTCGGATAAGGCCATCGCAAATGTCGCGGCAACGGCCGGCGGTTATTCAAACCTTGAATACGAGATCTCCAGGGGCAAGAGGGGCAAGAGATACTCCCACATAAAGGACGTGATTAAGGAATTGACCGGCGCGGAAGATGCGATTGTGGTGAATAATAATGCCGCGGCAGTGCTTATCTGTCTCGATACCTTTGCAAAGGGGAAGGAAGTCATCGTGTCACGCGGGGAGCTCGTGGAGATAGGGGGTTCCTTCAGGATCCCCGCGGTCATGCAGGCAAGCGGGGCTATCCTGAGAGAGGTGGGCACTACGAACAAGACCCATGTAGCCGACTATGAAAATGCCGTCTGCGGCAATACCGGGCTTCTCATGAAGGTGCATCAGAGCAATTACAAGGTGATCGGCTTTACGGAAGAGGTCCCGGTAGAAAGGCTTGTTGCCATAGGGAGGGATTTTAATATCCCGGTTGTTGATGACCTCGGGAGCGGGTGCCTGATCAGCCTTGAGAAGTTCGGGATATACGGTGAACCAACGGTCCAGGAGGTAATCAGGCAGGGGGCGGACCTTGTGACATTCAGTGGAGACAAGCTCCTGGGCGGTCCGCAGGCAGGCATCATTGTCGGGAGGGAAAAGCTGATAAAGAAGATCCAGAATAACCCCATGCTCAGGGCGCTGCGCATTGATAAAATGACCTTTGCCGCACTCGAGGCTACCTTTATGCAGTATCTCGATGAAGAAAAGACGCTGCAGGACATCCCCACGGTCAGGATGCTGACCCAGCCGCTTGAGTTGATCAGGAAAAGGGCAGGGAAGATTATGGCCTCCTTGAAAAAAGTCATTTCAGCCAGGGCAGATCTGAAGATTGTCCCTGACCAGTCACGGGCCGGGGGAGGGTCACTCCCTGAAACGGACTTCCCTACATATGCGGTATCTGTCAAACCGTCAGGGATGTCGATCAATGCGCTTGAAGAGAGACTGCGTCTGGGTGCCCCGCCGGTCATAGCACGAATCCAGGGTGACGCGCTGCTTATTGACGCGAGGACCATTCAGGACAGAGAGATTCACCTGCTGGTGCACTGTGTAACCGCCGCTTTAAAAAATAATATATAATAGATTCCAAAATCAAATAAATATAATTACCAAATAACAAATACCAAATTACAAACAAATCCCAAGGACCACATCTCAAGCTGCCGAAACGCGGCGGATTAGGTCATTGGAATGTGGATATTTGTTTGGTATTTGTATTTTGATATTTGGAATTTGGAGTTATTAAAGGTTGGATCGTTACGTAATTCTCGGTACCGCAGGACATATAGACCACGGAAAGAGCGCGCTTGTGAAGGCCCTGACAGGCACGGACCCTGACCGGCTCAAGGAGGAAAAGGAACGCGGCATCACCATTGATCTGGGTTTCGCGGACCTGGCCTATCCGGGCGGGCTGAAGGTGGGCATTGTCGACGTACCCGGACACGAGCGGCTTATCAAGAACATGCTCGCAGGCGCAGGCGGCATAGATATTGTCCTGATGGTCATTGCCGCTGATGAGGGGATCATGCCCCAGAGCAGGGAGCATCTCGATATCTGTAATCTCCTGAAGGTAAAGCGGGGACTGATTGTCATTACCAAATCAGACCTTGTTGAAGAAGACTGGATCATGCTTGTGAAGGATGAAGTGAGTAAATTTGTGCAGGGGACTTTTCTTGAAGGGGCTGAGATGGTTGCCGTGTCTTCAAAGACCGGACATAATATCGACCTTCTCAAAGACAGGATCGAAGGGCTCGCCCTGGAGGTTGAACCCAAGTCAGTACACGGGGTGTTCAGGCTCCCGGTGGACAGGATATTTACCCTCAAGGGCTTTGGCACGGTGATTACCGGTACCGCGATTTCAGGCAGCATATCAGTGGATAAACCCGTTGAAATCCTCCCCAAGGGCCTCAGGACCAAGGTACGGGGACTCCAGAGCCACGGGGAGAACCTTAAAACCGCGTACGCGGGACAAAGGGTTGCCATGAATCTTCAGGGGGTGTCAAAGGACGAGGTGCAGAGGGGAGACGTGATCACCGTACCGGACAGGACCCGCACCACGTATGTGATCGACGCGGAACTGGACATGTTAGGGGATACATCCATTGACCCGCTGAAGACCAGGAGCCTGGTGCATTTCCATACCGGGACAACAGAGCTGACCGGAAGGATCATTATATACGACAGGGACGAACTGAAGCCCGGAGACAGGGCCTATTGCCAGTTCAGATTCAAGGCCCCGATCGCGGTGATGGCCGGAGACAGATATATCATCAGAAAGTTCTCTCCCCTCGTCACAATCGGCGGCGGTTCCATTCTGGACACGATCCCGGGCCGCAGGAGAAAAGACGGACTCGCAGGAGACCTTGAAATACTTGAGCGGGGCAGCCTGAAGGAAAAACTCTCTCTCAAGATCAGACAGAGAGGACTCAGCGGCATCACCCAGGATGAACTCATTGGATGGATCAAGGCCGAAATCCCGGAGATACGAACAGAAGTGAATGGCCTGATCAAGGAGGGCCTGGCCATATCCTGTGAAGGACGGCTCATACACAAAGACGCCTTTGATGATTTTACGAAAAAGGCAGTCTCTGCCGCAGGCGCCTTTCACAAAAATAACCCCCTGAAACCAGGGATGACGAAAGAAGAGTTGCGGGCCGTGTTCAGGGGGGTTGAGCAGAAACTCTTTGAGCTCATGCTGGACCGTATCGATCAGATTGTCATTGAAAAGGAGCTGCTGCGCGTAAAGACCTTCAGGATATCCCTGAGCGAGGACAAAAAGGCGATAAAAGAGAAGATCCTCAAGGTCCTTGAACAGTCGGAATTCCAGCCCCCTTCAAAAGATGAGCTTGCGGGGGAGGTTTCAATAAAGCCGCAGGAGGCCGGGGAGCTCTTAAAGATCATGGCCTCTGAAAAGAGCCTTGTCAGGATAAATGATTCATTGTACATACCGACGAGCAATTATACAAAGATGATCGAAGGGCTGGAGAAATTCTTCAGTGCAAAGAGTGAAATGACGGTCGGAGAATTCCGCGATATCCTGAAAACGTCAAGAAAATATGCCCTCCCGTTTCTCGAATACCTTGACAGCAACAAGATTACCCTCAGGGTAGGGGAAGTGCGCAAATTTCTAAAGAAATAAAATCCCAAATCTCAAATAGCAAATTCCAGATAAATCCGNNTTTGTTATTTGGATTTTGTGATTTGTAATTTATTTGTTATTTGGTGCTCGTTATTTGTTATTTTAAAATATGCTTGATATCGATGCCATCGCCCTTCAGGTCAAACACAACTGCAATATCTCGGACGCCAGATATTGGGGGTATTACTCTCCATGCGGACTGCTTCTGAGGTTAAGGGATTTATACAGGTTCGAACACAACCTTGCGCCGCTCCAGAGGATCAGCACCCGTGACATAGGGAGATGGATAGACAGGAAGGAAGAAATATGGCAGGAGCTTGAGACCCGTGATTTTCAGCACCTTGAAATTCAGGGAAGGCGATACCGTCCCTTTGATGTAAAGGGGATAAACTCCGTTCTGACCGCACAGGGGTATATTTACGGGGCGGGCTACGGCGATCTCTTAAAGCCTTTATTCATCCTGGCAGAGTTGTCGGAGCAGTCCGCAAAAGGCAAATACCGCATTTATTATACGGGCAGGGAAATGGCGCGTGATCTCTCCACGTCACCTGCCATGATCCAGGGGAATACCATATTCGCAAGGGCCGAAACCGCACGTCTTTTTTTATGGGACAGATTTGAAGAGATGAAGGCGCAGAAATGCAACGGGGCCCTGTTTCAGGCCTTTTCTGAATACGGGATTTCAAGGGAGGCAGAAGACCTCCTTGCCCCTGAGGAACTTGAAAGACGGTTCACAAAGTTAATCGCGGAGGAGCTGCTGACGTATGTCTATCATGAACTGGGTGAGGCCTCGCAGCGGAGAATCCTGGGCACCTGGTGGAAACGCCTGGTGCTGGGGCTTCCCTACAGCAGGGCTGAACTTTTTTTAAGGGGGCTCAAAGATGTCCTCTCTGATACCTGCAATTCCGGAATGCTTGCGTACCTCATCAGCAACAGAAAAGCAGGCTCCCTCGGGTTTTATGTGGCCCTCCTGAGCGGCATGCGGAGGACCATCTTCCCTGACATCGTGACGGCATATGCTGAATTTACAGAGACGCGGGACTGGGACCTTATTGAAAAAGCCAGGACTGAAGGATACAGGAGGGCCGGAGATCATGTACGGGACCTTAAAGCCCTGTATGACAAGGGCAGGGCTACCCGGAAGGTGATCGAAGAGGTACTCATGCGGGAGGTGAGGTAACATGCCGGCCCGAGCGGTTACGAGAATTCTCTCTTGCCTGCCGCGGACTTCTCCGATATAATCTTCTTAATCGCGTAAGACGCGGAAAAAATTTCAGAGGAGGACACATGATAAAAAAGATTCTCGTTGCAGTCGACGGTTCGGACATTGCCTTAAAGGCGGTCAAGTATGCGGTAGACATGGCAAAACAGACCAGTGCAGCCCTTATCCTGCTAAACGTCATTGACGACAGCGCGGTGATAGCCCAGTTTATCCCTGCCGAAATATCACGGGTCCAAATTCCTCAGCCCATCGGGCAGTATATGCGGGGTACTGCTGAAAAAATTATTGAGAGGGCGGTAACGTTATGCGGGAAACACAAGGTAAAAGCCCGTGGGGTCATCCGGAACGGACGGCCCGTGGATGAAATACTGGGCGAAGCCAGAAAGTCAAAGGCGGACATGATCGTGATAGGGTCGCGCGGCAAGGGATCGATTGAGTCAGCCGTACTCGGCAGCGTCACCTACGGAGTGATTCATAAAAACACGAAATACCCTGTGCTTGTGATAAGGTAGCAGGGGCCGCTCATCCGCTGTCCTGCATCGAGCAGATAATGTTATTTCCCTGTCATATTTTACAGGAGAGATAACATCGTGTAATCGTTTATCTTAAATCCCAAAATACAAATGACAAAAACCAAATAAGCTCCAATGATCACATCACAATGACCGAAACCGGCAAATATGACCTGGAAGAGCGGACCTTCGTCTTCGCCCGCAATGTTGCCCTCTACTGCAAGAGCCTGCCCAACGGCATTTCAAATATTGAGTATTCCAGGCAGGTAATACGTTCCTCAGGTTCAACAGGAGCTAACTACATCGAGGCGAATGAGTCCCTGAGCAGAAAGGATTTTGCAATGAGACTCAAGATAAGCCGGAAAGAAGCAAAAGAATCCGTCTATTGGTTGAGATTGCTAGTTGATACGAACGCGGACAGTTTCAAAGAAGCGGGCTTAGGCCTGATAAGAGAGAGCATAGAACTAAAGAAAATATTCTCCTCAATAATATCAAAACTCTGATCCTGCAAAAACGTACTATTCAGTTTACTGCCAAAATCTGTTATTATTGTCTGAGTTTTGGTATTTGAAGTTTTGTATTTATTTGTTATTTGTAAATTGATTTTTGTAATTTATTTGTATTTTGGTTCTTGTTATTTGTCTTGATAGTTTGTCTTCCTAATTGGGAGCGTATAAGGTTCTGGTGTCCTTAGTTGTCCCAGCGCCAGGTTTATTGCGATACTCGTATGTATCATACTGATACATCAAATAAACATGAAACGTTATTGAGTTCCTTAATGGTAGCTCTTGCCGTCTATTGTCTCTATCTCTATATTATCTCCTGAAACAATCCGGACCTGAATCTGAACGGTTTTACCGGAGTTCACGAACTCATCAAGAATATTTGGATCCGGATTTAGTATAGTGAAGATTTCGGCAGGCACTTTACCACGAATAATGTAACTATGTTCCGCCTTTGCTATTTCTCCCGTAATGGCCAGTGTTCTCACACTAAGATCCCTGCCGGTCTGCGTTCTTGATTCATGACCTGCAGTACACGCAAAAACAAACACACTTAAGATTAGCACAAACATCAGTTTCATTCTCATAACGATCCTCCTTTTGTTATGTCCCTTCGTCTTGCAGGGCGCTTTATTAAGTTACATTTATATGATCGACAGCCTATGTCTTTGTTAGACACGTTGTACAATCTATGGTTAGGTGCTTAGCAATGCTTATTTGGCTCAATTTGGACTTATGCTGTTCAATCATTTCATAGGCGTGTTCATTAAGTACAATATGACCGAAATAAATGGACTCGGTCATCGATGGTCTCGTAACGATCTTTTGACTTCAAAATGCCATTTCCATATTTCGTAAATCGCAGGATAGACCATTAATTCTAAAATAAATGAGGTGAAGATTCCGCCTATCATAGGTGCAGCAATCCGCTTCATTACATCTGCTCCGGTGCCGGTTGACCACATAATGGGAATAAGTCCGATTGACATCGTAGCAACGGTCATGAATTTTGGACGGAGGCGCTTTACCGCACCCTCGAGTATTACCTGCCGTAACTCCAGAATGTTTTGGAGGCGTCCTTCACTTTTTGCCTTTTCATACGCCAGGTCAAGATAGAGAAGCATGAAGACACCGGTTTCAGCATCGATCCCTAGCAAGGCGATGAGGCCGACCCAGACGGCGATACTCATATTATAGCCAAGCACATAAAGGAACCATACAGCGCCGATTGCCGAGAAAGGTACGGCCAGCAAAATGATCATGGTCTTTGTGAAAGATCTTGTGTTCATATAAAGCAGAAACAGGATCAGGAACAGTGTGAGAGGAACAACTGCCGTTAAACGCTCTTTCACCCTTTGCATAGCCTCATACTGACCCGTCCAGGTTAAGGCGTAGCCAACAGGGAGTTCAATCTTATCCTTCAAGACTTTTGCGCCTGCTGAAATATAGCTTCCGGGATCTACATCCGCAATATCAATGTAAACATAACCGGTAAGAAGTCCGTCCTCATCACGGATCATGGCAGGTTCGCTGACCGCCTCCAGTTCGGCAAGCTGGTTCAACGCTATCTGCCTGCGGCCTCCCTGTGCAGATACAAGTATACGTCCGAGGGAGCCATAGTCTGTCCTGAAGTCTGGCATATAACGTACGTTTACGGGATATCGCGCCCTGCCTTCCACGGTTGTGGTGACATTTTCACCTCCGATAGCATTCAGTACTGCTGTCTGAGCCTCTGCAATACTTAATCCGTGTCGTGCAAGCTCCTCTCGTTTCCACTTCACATCAATAAAATAGCCGCCACTGGTTCGTTCAGCAAAGACACTTCTTGTTCCCTTTACGGCGCGTATGTGCTTTTCAACACTGGCGCCGATCTGCTCGATTATTGTAAGGTCAGATCCTGATATCTTGATTCCCACAGGGGTTCTTACACCGGTAGTAAGCATATCGATACGCGCTTTGATGGGCATGGTCCATGCATTGGACAGGCCCTCGATCCTCAGTGCGTCATTGAGCTGTTTCACTAATTCCTCACGGGAGATATGATCCGGTGTAATATGACGAAATATTTTCTTAAGCCACTCGGGAGCCCACGAAGAATACCAGGTGTCGATTGTCCTCCATTCGGATTTCGACTTCAACGTTATCACTGTCTCGAGCATGGACAGTGGCGCCGGATCTGTGGATGTCTCGGCCCGTCCTGCCTTGCCGAGAACCCTGTCAACCTCAGGGAATCCCTTGATTATCACGTCAGTTGTCTGAAGAAGTCTTTGCGCTTCTGTAATTGATATTCCCGGCATGGTCGTCGGCATAAAGAAGATCGACTCCTCATCAAGGGGCGGCATGAATTCTGAACCAAGATTGAGGAACACGGGGATGGTAACAAGTACCAAGACAATGGCGAGGGCGATGACAAGCCATTTTTGTCTGAGCGACCACGCTGCAACAGGTTCGTAGATCTTTATCAGACGACTGCTTACAGGGTGTCTGTCCTCCGAGCGGATAGTTCCGACAAAAAGGGTATTTGCCGCTCTGCATAGCCACTGAGGTCTGAAATTGAAATTTCTCAGATTCGTCAGGAGAAGCCTGAGTGCCGGGTCGAAGGTAATTGCGAGGAAAGCAGCAATTACCATTGAGAACGACTTTGTATAGGCAAGGGGCTTAAAGAGGCGGCCTTCTTCGGCCTCGAGCGTAAGAACCGGTAGAAACGAAACAGCTATAACAAGCAAAGCGAAGAAGCTCGGCCCTGCAACCTGTTTGATGCCGTCAATTATTACTTGTCGATAGTCTCCCTGTTCTCCATCATGCTGCCACTCTTCAAGCCTCTTGTGGGTCTGTTCTACTACTACAATTGCAGCGTCCACCATTGCCCCGATTGCGATGGCAATTCCTCCGAGGGACATAATGTTGGCGGTGACACCTAGTGCCCTGAAAGGGATAAATGAGATAAGAACTGCGATCGGGATGGTGATGACCGGAATGACGGAACTGGGCGGATGCCAGAGGAAGAGGAAGATGACCAGTGATACCGTCAGAATGACTTCAGTGATCGTAGATTTCAATGTGTCAATGGCATTTCTGATAAGTTCGGAGCGATCATACACGGGAACTATTCTTACGCCATCAGGCAGACCCGCCTCGAGCTCTTTAAGTCTTGCTTTAACACGGTCAATCACGTTCAGGGCGTTCTGCCCCTGTCTCATTACAACAATGCCTGAAACAACATCTCCGGTGCCGTCCAGATCAGCCACTCCCCGACGGTAGTCGGGCCCGAGGACTACCTCCCCGATATCACTGATGCGGATGGGTGAACCGTCTTCCGTTGCTTTCAGGACAATACTGCCAAAGTCATCAAGCGATTTCGCGTACCCCCTTCCCCTCACCATATACTCGGTGCCACCGAACTCTATCAACTTGCCGCTCACTTCTATGTTGCCGGCCCTGACAGCCTCGACGACACGACTGATAGGGATGTCATAGGCCTGCAGGCGGTTTGGGTCAACATTGACCTGGTACTGCTGAACAAAGCCGCCTACAGTGGCCACCTCTGCAACGCCGGGAAGCGCCTTAAGGTAGTACCGGAGGTACCAGTCTTGAAGAGATCGCAGATCAGCAAGGCTTTGTTTGCCTGACTCGTCCACGAGGGCATACTGAAAGACCCATCCAAGACCTGTCGCATCAGGACCAAGTTCGGTCCGGACGCCACTGGGCAAGCGTTGAATGACGCTCGAGAGGTATTCAAGGGTGCGGGAACGGGCCCAATAGATATCCGTGCCGTCTTCGAAGATGACATAGACGAAAGAATAGCCGTAGTCTGAAAATCCCCTGACGGTTTTAACGCCGGGAGCACCAATCATGGCGGTCACGATCGGATAAGTGACCTGGTCCTCCATGATATCCGGGCTTTGATCCCACCGTGAGTAGACGATGACCTGGGTCTCGCTGAGATCCGGGATTGCATCAAGGGAGANNCTTTTCAGGATCTTTTTCAAAAGCTTCTTTGCACTGCTCTGAACAGAAGTAGAAGGTCTCGTTTGCGTATACAGCGGTTTGCGCCTCCTTTTCATCAACTTGCATGTTACAGACAGGATCCTGTTGCATACGATTGCCGGATGCCGGTAATTCTCGTATTTCATCCTTCATATCTGAATGATGAGCTTCAGACGCCGGAGCAGAATTTTCTGCAGTGTGAACGTTTTTATCCTCAGGTACTGTTCTACCTTGCTCTCTGGCCACATCATGTCTCTGTTGAATCTTTTTTGGCGTCTTCGCTTTCAGGCCGAGATATTTAGCTCCGGGAAATTTCCCCCATCCGCTCCAGTCTCTCTGTGATGCTCCGTTCTCCGCTCCATCCCAATCAACTACTCCCGGAGAACTTGTGGTTAATGTCGAATCATTCGCCTTCTTTGCTGATAAGCTATGATCATTATAATTCTTTTGGTTTGCTTTGACAGGTTTGAGCATATCTGCCCAACTAAGGTCCTTCCCACTCATAGAATGATCTTTTTCCTTTTCATTTATCTTTATCTTTCGGACATACTTTTCAGGCTCTTTCTCAAAGGTCTCTTTGCACCAATCCGAACAGAAGTAGAAGGTCTCGTTTGCATATTCAAAGGTTTTCCCTGAGTTCTCGGCTTCCTCTTCATCAACAGGCATGCCACATACAGGATCCTTTCTCGCAGCACTATTCTGTGTGCCGGCAGCAGCGGTCTTCATGCGGCTCTCGGAATCGATGAGGAAATTGCCGGAAACGAGGACCTTTTCTCCTGGCATAAGGCCGCCCGTGATCTCAATTTGGCGTCCGAGCCTCCATCCTGTTTCAACCCTTCGGGGCTCAAACGTTGAGTTGCCGATCTCGACATAGACGATCTTCGTTGTACCCGAATCAATTACCGCATCAGCCAGGACATGAAGCGACGGCGGCAAGGTTATGGGCATCTCAACATCGACAAACATATCGGGCCTTAGATCATATCTCAGATTGTCCACATCAATACGCACCTTAAGGGTCTTGGAGATCGAATCAAAGAGAGGAAGCACCTCGCTCACTCTTGCTTTGAAGGTCCTGCCTAATTGTTTATGCCTCACCTGAACGGTCATTCCCGGCCGTAGATGCTGTGCCTCGTCCTCATAGACGTCCGCATAGACCCAGACTCTTCCGATATCGGCAATACTGTAAAACTCCTCGCCTGCTTTAAACCACTGGTGCAGGGAAATGTTTCTGTTCAGAACGACTCCCCTTACCGGAGCTCTTACTTGGAGAAGTGGCTGAGCCTCCCTGGTATTAGCGAGCTCTTCGATCTGGGCATCGGTTATTCCGAGGTTCTGGAGTGCCTGCACCGCGACGCGGATCTGGTTGTCGGCGAGGTCTGCCTGCTGGTGGCGGAGTTCCCCGCCCAATTGCCGCTTGATGCGATCGAGGTTGTCCAGAGCAATGAGGTATGTCACCTGTGCATTAAAGAATGCAGGGGCTAGCGCTTCTGCCAGGATCGCTCCCTTTTCCACAATACTTCCTGTGGTGGCGTCGGAGAGTTCCCGGATCCAACTGTCGGTCGATGCATTGAGGCGGTAGATATTCGTTTCATCGGCAACGATCTTGCCATAAAGGCGAAGGGTATATGTCATCGGTTTTACTTCAACTGGATTGACATCGACGCCGATAAGTTGCTGCCGGGCGAGACTAACCTTCACTGTTCCTGAAGACAGCCCATGAGCTGAAGAGGCCTCCTGCTTATCAGCATCGGCGTATACAGGCTCAAGGGGCATCCCGCAGGGCGCAATTCCCGGCTTTTCCGATCTGAAACCGGGATTCATGGGATCAACGTAGTAAAGGACTTTGCGATCGAGCTGTGCAACCGAGCCGCCACCCATATTCTTCACGTACCATCCGCCGGCCCAAAAAGAGAGGACGGCGAGGACGATAACTATAACGGTTAAACTAATTTTTTTCATGATGATTAATCATAACCGAAAAGAACGGATGAGTAAAGAAGAAGGGGCCTGAAGGCCCCTTCTCTAATCAATAATTCTATAAACGAAAACTGACTGTGTTTATCTTAGAAGACAGGTTGTCTTGACGTTCCCACCACATAGTTACGCATCATCTCATTGTCTTCATGGTCGATAATATGACAATGCCACACGTAACCTACACCGCCTTCAAGCATAGTCGGGTCGAAGGGATACAGGTTGCTTCCCTCACCAGGCGCACATCCGGGCGCACAAGCCGATATTCCGTTAGTCCCGCATGCTCCACATGCAGGGCCTGTTGTCGGGGCATCCGTCGGAGCCCACCTGACCACTATCCTTGTAACCTCGCCAGGATACGCGATAACAGTATCTTTCCAGCCCATCTCGTATGGCATGGGTAATCTCCGCGCTTTCAGGTTCAGTAAAGAATTGATCGCCGGATTTCCACCGATGGCTCCGTCAGCATTCTTCATATTGTAAGAATTTGGGGGGCCGCCGCCAGGGAGCACACCATTTGATTTCATCAACGAATCATATTTAGCTATCCATGACGATGCCTTGAAGGGAGTGCGGTCAAGTATTTGGAAGCTCGTGAGATGAGTGTGCATCGGGTGCGCGTCAGCAGTGATATTGATGATCTCCCAGATCTCGGTGTCCCCCACCGCAGGAAGCTCTGTTTCGCGGCAGAGCGGGGTAGTGCAGCCAGGAAGAATATCCGGGAAGTTGAACTTGGAGTTGTTCACAACAAGTTCAAGTGGACCGCCTTTGCCGATCACCTCATTAAGAGTTAACTGGCGGGTAATACTGCCGGTTGCCGGATTGTGCGCGTTCACTATCGGCTCGATCGGGGTTGGCCGTATGGCGGTTCCTTTTACGATAGCATTGACCTCTGGTATAGCCGACATGGGCTTGTTTACAATGAACTTCATAACCGTATCGGTAAGGCCCGCTATAACAGGCGCTCCGGCAGGGAACGGAGTAGGCGCCAAGTTGGACATTAGCACCTCAGGGATGGTCCCCGGTTTTGTCTTCAGTAAACTGAAGTCTACGATGACCTCGTAGCGTTCTCCCGGACCAATGATCAAACTGTTCGTTAATTCAGCATTCTTGAGATAGCCATCGTCTGTTGCAATTACGGTCATTTTCATACCCTTACTCAGACCGAGGTTATAGAATCGAGCATTTGAACCATTGACGAGACGGAATCGGTATTGGCGTGGCTCTACCGCCAGATAGGGCCATGTCTTGCCATTTACTACGATTGCATCTCCTATGAACTCCGGAATCCAGAAGGGATGCACAGTAGGATTCGGTTGAGGGTTCGATGCGAGATTATAAAGGATCTGGCAGTTCGTGTCAAAACTCCTGTCCTGAATGATAAGCGGAATGTCATACTCCGGGAAGTGCGGCATCGCGACCAGCGGCCCACCACTTGGGTCAATAATGGGATAGAGACCCGCCAGGCCGGCGTACACATTCAATCTTGTGAGGCCTAATGCATGATCATGGAACCAGATCGTTGACTCCTGCTGCTCGTTGTGATACGTGTATGTATCACCCGGAAAACCACCTCCTGCTATGCGAGATCCACCATTCCATGGAGTAACCCAAGCATCCGGACCACCGTCATATGCCGGGGACACCTCGCCTCCGTGGATATGAGTTGCCACGGGTATCTGCCCTGTGTACGGACTTAGACAAGTTATTTGCAAATTGCCGGCGGGATCAGGAGTACAATCAATCTCATCAGGGTTTGCCCAATCCAGCGTCATGTCAATGGGAAGAAGTCCCTGTACTAATGAACCAGCTGTAGGCAGTTCGTTCAAATAAGTCGGATATGCCGGCGTTCCCTTTTGTGCAATAACGACGGGCCCAAGGTAGCTCGGCCGGACACCACCTGCAGCCACATCAGCATCAGTCAGGTAACCCCAGACCCAGCTTGGGCCACAGAAACTTGCAGGCAGGATCTGCGACTGGAACTCCTTTACGTGAATATTATAAGCTGGCGTTGATGGAATCCCCAATAATGCGTTTGGTGTCGCATTTAAAACCGAAATGGCTCCTGCCTCCGGTAGCGGCTCTACAAACTTCGGTATTGATAAGCCGGGAAGCAGTGTCTGCTGAGCGTTGGCAATACTAGCAATGCTAACAGTAAATAAAAGAGAAACAAGAACTACAAAAATAGTAACAACTCTTCTGTTCATATTATCCTCCTCATTTTTCTTTTTTTGCCCTTAGAAAATAAATTTACTTAAAAAATAAATTTATTGTATCGAATACCACGTTTGAAATAATTATATCGATTATCTTGAAAATTGCAAGTAATATTTGATACCCATGAAATAATCATTGATTTAAAAATATCCACTTACAAAATAGCAATAATAATGCCAGCATAAATTCGGTTTTTTATATATAAGTTTCAAAAAAGAACTTCTTCTTGAGAATAGTTTTTTGTTAAGTAAATTTACACATTCTGGTAAATTTTACATTGTCTTATTATTCCTATTTCATACGTAAGCCTTTTTTATATTTTCTGAAACAAGTATTCATAATCTGGCAATGTCTAACGTCCGTATATTTAATTCTTATGGTGCGGAAGAGATTTCCTGAAGGATGAAGTTTGATTAAATGAGAGTTCCTGTGGTTTCAACGAGTTTTAGTCTTTCAAGGCAAACCGGTCGCTTTAATATTATCCATCTTTTTTTACAATGTCGCGTGGTACGTTATTGTCCCGCGTTTCATTCCTCTCCATCTTCTGTCTTCTTTGTCTTTTCAATCGAGAGCAGTTCTATCTCGAACACAAGCACTTTATTGGGAGGGATCTTTCCGCCGAGACCGCCCCTGCCATAGGCAAGATGTGGCGGCACAAAAATCTCCCACTTTGAGCCTATCTTCATCATCTGGAGCGCCTCTATCCAGCCCTTGATAACGCCGTCAGTCTGGACAGTCTGAGGCGTGCCCTTGGAATAGGAGCTATCGAATTCCGTTCCATCTATAAATGTGCCCCGGTAATGAACCGTAACTAAGTCTCCCCTGCCGGGCGAAATCCCATCTCCTTTTTTCAGTATCCTGTACTGAAGTCCGCTCTCAGTAGTTGTGATGCCTTCCTTTTCCCCGTTCTCCCGGAGGAAGTTATCTGACTCCTCTGCGTTTTTTGCAACTATATCCTGAATCTTTCTCATCTCGTTTTCACGGCTTCTCTTCTTGATNNTCAATATCAACTTCGACACCGTCACTCTTCATGCTCAGGCCAATCTGGTAGCCGATGCTGTAACTTTCTTTTTCTTTTTGGGTATCCAAAGACGGCGTGACCTCATCGGCTAAAAGATGTGATGTTGGAAATAGAATAAATAATGAAAGTATAAACAACCTCATAATAATAGTTTGTGACATTTTGAGCACCTCCTTGTTCAGCGGAAATCACTTATACAATACAACTGTTCCCCTGTGGTTTTTGATAATCACAATAATAAGAAAATGTTTTAATTTGCGATTCATTATAACAGAAATATCAATGGGCGGACACTGTTAAAACATTTAGTGTTAAAACAGTTCGCTCTCATTTGCCCCTTTCCTTATCTTGTATAGAAAATCATAAAGGTGCAAGGTTGCCTTGACGGGATACAATCAAGTATTATTATTTACTCTTCACGCTGTACGAAGTTAGACGCACGACGAACTTGGGAGCGTATAAGGTTCTGGTGTCCTTCCCGGACTTCAAATCCGGTGTTGCCTGCCACAAGTGGGCAGGGTGGGTTCGATTCCCAC
>DKBK01000106.1 GCA_002451135.1 Nitrospiraceae bacterium UBA6902 | reverse complement strand
CTGAAACAACCCGGGATTCTTACACGTGACAGCCCCTCCATACCAGGTGCTTATGTTTTTATAGGTCCCGAAACTGTAGACCCCCGCATCTCCAAAAGTCCCCAGACGCCTTCCTTCCACTCGGGCGCCAAAGGCCTGTGCCGCGTCTTCAATAACAGGGACGCCTTTTGCCCTGCAAAGGGCAACGATATCTTGTATCGGTGCAGCGACACCATGTAAATGCGTTACTATTACCGCTCCAGTATTCGCATGTATGAGAGGCCCCACTGATTCAGCACTGACATTACAAGTCGGCCGTTCTATATCAGCGAACACAGGCCGACCTCCTGCAGCAAGCACCATGTTGACTACGTCGGCAATGGTATACGGCGACATCACCACCTCCTGACCCGGTGTAATCAGGTGCTTAACCGCTAAATAAATACCGGTTCGGCACATTGGCACTGTGGTCACCGCATCTATATCTAAAAAGGCGCGTAACCGCTTCTCAAATATTTTTTTCACTTCATCCTGCGCAGCAGACAGGAGCAGATTTTTTAAAAACGGCGCATAACTCTGCCATGATGTATACAGGCGATAACGGGCATGGGGCGCTTTCATTTCTGTACGGCCTCCATTGCTGTTCTTCTCGCATTCGCCATAATCGTCAATGTAGGCGAAATGACGGGACTCTCAGGAAAGCACGTTGAATCAGCGATATGCACATGGGGCATCACCTCCCCGTCACGGGCGACATGTACCGGTCCGTTGCCATATGGGAAGGTGCTTGCCAGATGGGCGCTCGTGTGGGCCAGTATCGGTTTAAAGGCCGGCATGTAATACATGGAACCCCTCAGCACCCGCCGGAGGTTATCTGTAAACAGTGTTAAGTTTTTTCTGCCAGGAATATTTTCTTCCTTAAACACCAGCCGATCATCCTGAAAGCTCACCAGGTAACGATAGGAATCCGAGGTATCCATATATACCCGGGCCCACAAAATTCTGTCCCTGAGCCATTGCCAGGGATGCCGTACCAGGTTCCATGACCATCTGGGGACGAGCGTTCGCAGCAGATAATCCACATTCGGATAGAACTGCACCTGGAGAAACGGCACATCCGCGGTTTTTGGTTCCAGTAAAAAAAACAGGTTTGTAAGGCCAAAATACTCATCTTTCTTTTGATCCCCGTGGCCTGATAAATTAATGATCGGCAGCTGATACACCACGTTATCCTGCATAACAGGACCCGTATCTATACGTAAGCTGCGCATTAATATTTCTGTTGTTGAAGCACAGCCCGCACAGAGAAACACTTTATCAAACAATTCTGTATGCCCATTCATGGCATGTACTTCAGGTTTATTCCCTTTCACACGAATCTCTTTCACATTCCTGGGGACAAATCTGACCTCTTTCCGGTCTATATATTTTTTTAACGTATTCTTCGAAGAATAGATTGAATCACGGANNTGCCTGTTCACATGGTTACCCAGAAACCTGAATCCCTCTAACTGTTTTACAGGCCTGCGGTTACTGTATTCGAGCCCAAGGAAGTCACTTATCCGGTCATGCTCACCGGCGATCCCTATCAGGTCTGCAACGGCCTGATAGTGGGGTTCCAGCTCCTTTCTCGTAACAGGCCAGGATGCAAAATCTTTTTCTCTCAAGGGCAATACAAACCCACCCCAGATATTGGTCTGACCGCCGAACATGTCGCTTATAAAAAAACGGTCTTCACCATTGACAGTATAACAGGGCACCGTATCGCCGAAAAATGTCTTGCGGGGTGGATAGTTCACTGCCTTCCGTTTAATGTCTGCGTAGACATCGGTGTAAAACTGTTCAACTTGAGCTTCTGTGCTCAGGTCTTTCAGTGAGAATCCGAAATACTGTTCCCCGCTGAACACGGTGATCTCGGCATCCATATTAAGTGACTGAAGGCCGTTCATTACACCGGCTGCTGAAGCTCCCGACCCGATAATCGCTATTTTCAAATCCGACATGATACTTATCTCTTGATGAAATAAATCTTGTTTAATCCGAACATAAATGTCTTTTTTTGAACAATGCGCATATGCGCGGCTTCCACGCAGTCTATTAATTCGGCTTCATTAAAGGCCGGCCTCGGCGTGATGCTCCTTTCCCAGAAGCTGTGCCAGATCCTTGATACTTCCTGATTTAAAAATGTCACCAGCAGGGTCCCCTCGGGTTTCAATATGCGGTTGATCTCACGAAGGACCGCCCCGGGATTTTCAAAATAATTCAGGGCAGCCAGTATGGTCACCGTATCAAACTCATTCCCGGCAAAAGGCAGGTTGGAAAAATCATTGCACAGGACATCAACGTTGTGATAGTTCGTAATATCCACTCCCGTTCCTGCACCGTACTTTCTGACCAGACGATTATCCCCGCATGCGAGATCCATCAACGTGCCTGTGACATAAGGCAGTACCGCTCTCGTACGCCATTCACTCAGCAACCAGCTGACAATGTCTGAACGGCTATACAGTTCTTTTCTTTTCATGTCAAATAAAGTTGGGGCACGCATCAGGGCAATAGCTAATACTCATATGTCTTCTTTGTGCGGAAGATCCAGCACCCCCAGAAAGATTCCGGACATCATTAATTCAGAGCCGCAGATTGCGCCAACCGCTGAAGGAGTCGCTAAGGTGATAATTTCACGGGGAATCAGGTCGCCGAAATGTGCTGACATCCACACGCCAACGCTGTAGAGACCGCCGATAAAGCTCACCATGAAAATCAAAAACCCCGCTGATATAATTCGTTCCATGGTAAACACCCGAAAGAATTTTTTTACCATTTCATCAACAGGCAGAAATCCCGCGCGGTACCCGTAATATTTCGCCAGAAGCGCAAACAGCACGGCCTGCATGCCCATAACCACGGCACCGCCTGCATATACCAGTGATGCGATATCAAAACTCACATGCCCTATATAGAGAGGGCCCTGTGTCAGAACCGCGCCAAAGATAATACCGAAGAGCATTAACAATGAACCTGGTATTAAAAATAAATATCGCGGGCTGAACAAAAACATTATGCGCAAATGGCGCAGTCCATCACGCCAGGGCCGTAAATGGGGTTTCCCGGAACGGCCGTCACGAGACAATGTGGTAGGCACCTCGGTAATGTTCAATCCAACAAGTTCTGCCTTTAACACTATTTCAGAGGCAAACTCCATTCCGGTGCTTTGGAGGTTCATCTTTTCAAACGCAGCCTTGCTGAAGCCCCGAAGGCCGCAATGGAAATCACCCACTTTACTGGAAAACAGCACCCGGCCGACTGTGCTTAATATCGGGTTGCCAAGGTAGCGGTTCTTAAAAGGCATGGCATGGGGAGCAATGCCTCCTTTAAAACGGTTTCCCATTACCAGATCATAGCCCTGCCGCAACGCCTTTACAAAGGGCATCAGATTATAAAAATCGTAGGAGCGGTCGGCGTCACCCATGATAATGTAACGCCCCTCTGATTCACGGGCCGCCCCGATACAGGCCGCACCATACCCTCTATAGGCAACATGTACAACCCTCGCGCCTGCTGAGCGCGCGATATCGATTGATCCGTCGGTCGAACCATTATCGCCGATCACCACTTCTCCATTGATATTGTTGTCCTGAAGAAAGCGCCGTGCACTGGCAACGCAGTCAGCAATCGTCTCTGCTTCATTGAGGCAAGGCATAATGATAGATAATTCAAGTTCAGGCATATAGATCCGCCTATTCGCTCCCCGTTACTTCCTTGATGAATTTTACTGAATTGCGCCAGATAAGACTTTCAGCCTTCCCAGGCAATTTTTCAGTATATCATAACGCCATTTATGAGTCCTGCGGTGTTCCGCACTTGGTCTGAACAATATTCCTTATTTTATCCATGGTGGGATTCAGGGGGGGGAATTCCTTTCCTTCCCCGAGGGCACGCTCAGCTTCCGCACGGTACGTATCATCAATAGTTGTGAGTACCTCATTTACGAACCTGCTGATAGTTTTCTCGAGATCCGGCCCGTCAAAATACGTACTCCCATAAATAATCTTTTCATCATTATCAACAAATACTAAAGATGCCCTGATGTCACTTACCCTTGCCACAACAGCAGAAATCACTTTTACAACCCTGCCCCCCTTTTCGTCTAATAATGTCACGCTTGTATCTTCGAGTAAATAAGGTATCGTGGCAGCTTCATTTCTGAATTGCTCTTTTATAAATCTGGCAGGAGCATACAACCGGTACTTTGCATCCAGCTCTGTAAGAAGATGTTGATATTGAGGGTTATTAATGTCAACACCAAAAAACAGGGCACGTAACTGGTCAGTAATCCTCGCAGCTTCAAGGTTCCCTTCCCATCTTTTCACCTGTTCCTGTCGTTTCATCCCGTCCATGGGAGGAAGCAGATAGGGAAGAATGCCCTCCCGGTATTGTACAAGGGCAGCAAAATTGATCCCTTTCGTCTCTTGTCCCTGTGACTTGGGAGCCGAGTATTCAAGATACAGATTGTCATCAGTATTGATAATGCCGCCTTTGCTGAATGCCCTCATCTGATCAGTGGCCATAACAAAATAGCTGAGAAAATCAGTAGATGACCCCATCATTACCGGTTTGAGGTCTCTTAATATCGGAGGGAATGAAATGCGCCTTTGCAGTTCTGCTTCATCAATGATAATGGGAGAATTGCTCCCTACAAGTTCGGCGTCATAAGCGGTCACCCATGTCATGGTATATTTGAAGCTCTGCGAAAAGGTTATTAACACAGACTTCAGATCATCTACGCTTAATTCATAGATAGGCAGCCACTGCCCCATGATTCCGCCGGGCGCGAGGCGTTCTGAAGCTAATTTAAAGTACTCAGCCGTATAAAGATATCCCGAACCCTGTGTCCATGGATGGATGGGATCTGCAGTGATGACATCAAACTTCCTCTTCGTCATCAACAGATAGTTACGTCCATCATTAAAGATAATCTTCAGTTTTGGGTTGTCAAGGACATAGTTATTATACTTTCCAAAAGTCCTGGTAGCACCGGTCACATTGGGTTCTATCTCTGCGGCGATCAACTCTTCCACCTCAGGGTGAATGGATACCGCTCCGAGGGTCATCCCGGTCCCAAGTCCGATTACCAGTACTTTCCGGGGGTCCCTGTGGAGCAGCATGGGAAGATGACCGAGGGTCAACTGACATTGCCGGTCCTCCAAAGACGAAGAGGCAACGGTCTTGCCGTTTACCAGAACGGCCTGGGCCATTCCCTTCACATTGATAGAGCTGATAGTTGAGTCTGTTCCTTCCCGATAAAAGAGGATTTCCGTATTCTCAATGGCATCACGTTTTTTGTAGGGTGTATCATACGCCTCGGGCTTGTTGTTTTGGAATATGGCAAAGAACCGCATGTCCCACATTCTCAGGACATCCTGGTTTATCATAAGAAACAGCAGGGCTCCCGCGGTAAGACCGGCTATTCCCCAGTTCACCACCCTGGTATTCCTGATGCTGAACATTACCAGCAACCCGAACCCCATATTGATGATCGTAAGGAGCTGGAGGGACCTTTCAATACCAAAAACAAAAATCAGTACATACCCACTGATAGCAGAACCGAGTATTGCGCCGACAGTATTATATGCCAGCACATCTCCGACAGCATGACCGACCCTTTTTTTGTGATACGCATTCACTGTTCCTGCGAAAGGGAAGGCCAGCCCCATAAAGAAGGAAGGAACGATCATATATGAAAAGGCAAGGGTAAGGTCTGCCCACTGCCTGGCATGAAAGGCATCCAGTCCCATGGAGGAATATAAATACTTCAATGTGGTGGCATGCACCGGAAGGTCGCGTAAATGGAGAGTTACAACAAGCGCGGCAATTCCGATAATGAATTGAACAATGCCGAATCCGGCAACAATGTATGGTAAGCCCTTTTTATTCAGACGAAAGATTGTACGGAAGATACCATAAGACTTGCTGCCAAGCGCTATTCCTGTGAGAAATGCTATGAGCATGATACTGAAGCCGTACACGCTTGTCCCGATAGTCAGGGTAAGGATTCTCGTCCATAAAACCTCGTATCCAAGGGCACAGAATCCGCTGACCCCTATTCCCAAAAGGACGAGTCTGAGAGAAAAGGGGTTCACCATTTCAGGACTTTCTTCATCCAGACCCGCTGATGGCTGCCGTGCTGCCCCCTCTGTATCCGCAGCTCCTGTATCAGGGGGGGTAATTATTGCCGACACCCTGCGTTGCAGAGCAATGCATACAATGCCGATAATAACATTGAGGATGATTGCCGTATTGAGGGCCGTGCTCACCGAATAAAAGCGAAGCAGCACAAAAGCTGCCGATGCCGTACCTGCAACAGCCCCCAGCGTATTAAAGCCATAGAGCAGGGAGAGTTTCGTGTCCACTTTTCTGAACTGCCCTGAAACAAATCTCACTAACACAGGCAGTGTTCCCCCCATGAGGGTGGTGGGGACGATCAATGCAAGGAAGGTAACAAACACCCTTAACACAGTAAGATAGAGTCTCGACGTCTCCCCTCCGCGGGCCAGAAAGATGTAGACAGAAGGGTAGACCTTCAGAAGCACAATGAATAACATTGCAGAAACAGCAATCCCAAGCTCAAGCATCCCATAGAATTGCAAGGGCCTTTTCATTGTGTCGACCCGCCTTCCTATGAAGTAACTCCCGAGAGCAAGCCCGCCCATGAATACTGAGAGTACGGTGGTAACAGCGAGATGGGTGCCGCCGAAGATGAGAATGAGCGACCTGACCCATACCACTTGATACACGAGGGCTGCTGCCCCTGACAGAAAAAACATCAGGTAGGTCAGGCCAATAATGAAGCTTTCTGATGCATGCTTTTTATCTGACATGATAGCATTCATTATGCCATATCATCGATTATTATGAAAATATCTGGAAAAATGACAACCTGGATTATTTATTAGCACTGGCAATTGAATGGTCATTTTTTGAATATGTGTCTGTTCCTCCCTTTAACTGATTATGTTACAATATTCATTCTGTTTGATAATGATACGTTCCCTGGAAAAGGGATATATGCTATTCGGAATATTTATTCAAATAAACGATTGCTAAGAGAGCAGTGAAGAACGATTTTTCAATAAAGACATATATTCAT
>DKBK01000060.1 GCA_002451135.1 Nitrospiraceae bacterium UBA6902 | reverse complement strand
ACCTTAATCCGCCTCACCTTACCATATTTGCCGTTGACAACAGCTCCTATGGTTCAACAGGCGAGCAGCCGACACTGACTGTTTCATGTGTTGACCTTGCGCTCCTGGCAAGGGGATGCGGTATTTCAAACGTTATGAAGGCAGCAGGGAAGAAACAGCTTGTTGATGCAATGAAAGGCCCGGCACATGGCCTGAAGTTCATTCACGCCCTGGCCCTTCCCGGAAACGCAAAAGTACCGAACATCCCCCTTCATCATCTGGAAGTCAAGAATCTGGTGATGGAGTTTATTGCGTCGTAGATCAACCTGGATGTCTATGAAAACAACAATCGTATGCGGTATCCTCGGGGCCGGAAAAACAACATTTCTCAAGAACATTCTCAGGCATGGATACGGAAAGACCATCGTGCTGGTGAATGATTTCGGCAGTGCGGGGATTGACGGAGAGATACTCTCCAGTGGCGGTATCGACACAATCGAGCTGCCGAGCGGGTGTGTATGCTGTACCCTGCGTTTTGACCTTATTACCACTATCACAAAGATCACCGAACAGTTCCAGCCCGATCATCTATTTATCGAACCCAGCGGGATTGCATCTCCNNCACGCGATCATCGTTCCGACCGTGCATGCCGTGCTTGACCCGTTGCTCCTGCAGCACAGAAATAAAGCCACTGATGACAGCGCATATAACGGACACTCTATCAGGATGGATACGGTATCCGTCATCCTGAACAGGTCATACAGTGTGGAATCCATGAAATTTGTTTTCGATAAAATGGCGTGCGGAGAATACGGAATTGTCATAAGGGCCAAGGCCCTCGTTCAGACCGAAGAAGGGCCGTACCGTTTTGATCTGGCGTCAAAGCAGGTATCTGCGGAAAAATTCGGCACAGACATCGAGAGAAGCCGTCTCGTAGTCATAGGGTCAAAGCTTAAGGAAGATGAGATCAGAAGACTCGAGTAATCATACAAGAGAACACTATTTATTTAGACCAGCCTTTATATTAGTCCGGTTCATTCCCAACCTCTTAACTGAAGAAGTGGTCATCGATAACTACCCATAACAAACGATATCGATTTTTGTCTCCTCTAGAAGATTTTGTCTCCGTATTTTTTCAAATGTCGACAGGAAAGCCTGACACCGGGCGCTATCAGTAAAATATGGAGGTTGAACCTCCATATTTGGGATTAAGTCTTTCACACTTACGAGCTTCCGCGCTTCCCCCCTGTATGTTATAATGAACCGGTCGGACGGGGGACATGCGCTGCAGATATCAATAACTTTTCTACGTAAGGGGGGGCATGCATGAACGAAATAATTCCGCAAGAAGTAATCCAGCAAAAGATCTTTTTGATTCGGGGGCAGAAAGTAATGCTTGATAATGACCTTGCTGAACTCTATGAGGTAGAGACACGGGCATTGAATCAGGCAGTTAAAAGAAACATTAAAAGATTCCCTTCGGATTTTATGTTTCAATTGAATCAGTCAGAAGCAGCTGACCTTTCAAGATCACAATTTGTGATCTTGAAGAGAGGACATAACATTAAGTATTTGCCATATGCTTTTACCGAAAATGGAGTGGCTATGCTTTCAGGTGTGCTGAATAGCGATCGGGCGATAGCTGTTAATATTCAGATAATGAGAACTTTTACTAAACTTCGTAATCTTCTGGCTACTCATAAAGAGTTGAGGATGAAAATAGAAGAAATCGAGAAGAAATATGACCATCAGTTCAAGATTGTCTTTGACGCAATCCGGCAGTTGATGGCGCCGCCGGAACCGACTAAGAAGAAGATCGGGTTTGGGAGGGAATGAAAAAAGCTCTCAAGAGTGAAAGATCGCAAGTGTGAAGGGGGGGATGTGATGGGGACTTATAATGATCTTATAGTTTTTCAAAAAGCTGATGAGATGGCTATATGTATTTACATGATTACTGACTCGTTTCCAAAGTCGTCAGAAAATATCGAGGTTGAACCTCCATAATTCATGATGTAAGTTAATTTAGGTAACAACATCCCCAAAGTTCCCGCTTCCCATTATCAGTAGGCGCGTCCGCTCCCTTCCCTGGACGTGTCCCTTTGATCCCAATAATTACTGCTGCTTGTTTATGCAAAAGAGCAAAATGAAAGACTTGCCCCCCATCCGTTTCAAAATGAATAATGGGATCTGTCCCAATCTTTACGTATGATATAATTAATGCAAATGGAGGAGCCCATGAAATTACGGAGAGCANNGCCTGTGGCCATAAAGGGCTATGATACTGTTGCATATTTTACAGCAGGCAAAGCGCTCAAAGGCGCTGAGGAATTTACCTTCTCATGGCACGGCATGACATGGTTCTTCCAGTCCAGGGAGAACCAGGACCTTTTCGCTGCAGGTCCGGAAAAATACGCCCCACAGTACGACGGCTGGTGCGCCTGGGCGATGACCGAGTCGCGGAAGGCGGTCACGGATCCGAAAGTCTGGAAGATCGTTGACGGCAAGCTTTATCTAAACTGCAGCCCTGCCGCCTACGAGAAATGGAGCAGAGACATCCCCGGACATATCAAGAAGGCCGATGAGATCTGGCTCAAGATGCAGGGCGAAAAGTGACACGTGTCGCGGAGAGGCTTTTCTGTCTTGGTATGAGCGAGGGACATTGGCGCTGTACTCAATAATTCACAGTACCGGGAATTCTTGATAAGCGGGAGAAGCTGTACAAGAAGCCGGGATATAACCCAGTTGGGTAGCAGGGGAATCGAGAAGGACTGTGGGGTCAGGTCTTGGATCTCGATTTTTGCAAGAAACAAGACTTGACCCCATGGCTTTACAATGCTGTTCTTTTGCGTTCTTTCATGTGGAGCCAGTCATGAGCTGTTCGTGCTTATTTTGTCTCATGTCGAGAACTGACCCCTTTGCTTTGCCACGGGCGTCTTCCTATGAGACATAATCGCGAAGCACCTCAGTTTGGCGGGAAATTCGAAAGAATACCTTGCACTGCCTGCTTTAGGTCGTCCGACGCCGCATCTGTGTTGATGGTACCAAATGCAGTCCCCCGCCATACCAACTCCTTATTTTCAATTTTGTACATGTTCAAGGTCAGCATCCGAAGCTTATAGCTGTATTCATCGATGCCGCTGTCGAATTCGTAAATCATCGATATCATCAGATCGTACTTCTCGGACATCCTGGTGAAGCCTTTCTCGGCGAGGAGTTGATCCGCAAAAACCTGAACATTTTTTTCAAGCAGGAGGTCCTGCCGGTACATGGCCGATGACGGGGCCCATGTATAACTTGTTCGTTCTGCAAAGTTGATCTTCGAGTCATAGGAATACTTGACAGCTGTTGTGCAGCCCCCCATGATTAGAACTGACAGAAAAACTGTCGCTATCAGTGCTAAGCGTTCTTTTACTTTGAATATGTTCATCAATATGCCTCCTTCTTAAAGATTAGATGACAAGAACGTATCTTGCTTTGAATAACTAACTTTATAGCAGGTTCTCCTTGGAGTGTCAAGGCAGTCACTTTATAATTAAATGTATAAGAATTGAAGTCTTCATTATGAAGTGTGTTCCAACTACCCGCGATATTGAAGAACCAGCCTTTCTGTGTATAACTACACGTGTACTCATAGGGTGCTCTCTCGCTTTCTGTTTATTTCAGATTGAACTACGCATCGCTGGTAAAAAACTCAGGCTCTCGATTACAGGAATAAAGATTGCCTTCAGAAGATAAGCTAACTTTTGTTGACATTAATGAATTGTTATTATCATTCTGACTGAATCAAAATCCTTGATATATGCGAATTAGCAATAGAAGCAACGCACAAAACTATCGAGGTTGAACCTCCATAATTCAGGAGAAGAACACTGTAGGAAGATCACGGGGTCAGGCTTGAGAATTGAGATTCCGGGGAAATAACAACAAAGAGTCAATAGATGACCTCAACCAGAAACAAGGCATGAGGAGGAGCCGTAAAACCGGCCGCTGAACGTTGTTCCTTTTTAAACATTTCTTCAATGTCTGAAACAGAAAGCTCCCCTAAACCAACTTGAATAATCGTCCCGGTAATCACTCTTACCATTCTATGAAGAAAACCATCTCCTGATAACGTGAGCGTGATTTCATTATCTTTTTTAAGAATATCAATGTTTGAGAGAGTCCTCACCGTGGATTTATTCTTGGACTTCAAGGCCGTAAAACTCCGATAGTCTTTGGTTCCGGTAAACAAATCCGCAGCCTGTTTCATTTTTTCTACATTCAGAGGTTTTTTTATGTGATAATAATAACCCCGGTTGAAAATATTATTTTTAGAAGGATGGTTCCAAATCCGGTACAAGTACTTTTTCCCTTTTGCATTCAGCCTTGAATGAAAACGTTCAGGCATTTCCCGGATGTCCAGGAGATTAATATCATCCGGGAAGTATTTATGAAGATAGTCTTCTATTTCTGATAGTCCCATTTGACTTTGGGTATGGAAATTTGCAACCTGACCCAGGGCATGTACTCCTGAGTCTGTACGGCCTGATCCATGAAGCTCAATTTTTTCTCCTGTCATCAGGTGCAACACATGCTCAATTGTTCCCTGCAACGTTCTTCTTGTATTCGTCTGGCGCTGCCATCCGTTATAACGTCTGCCATCGTATTCCAAAACAAGTTTAAAATTACCCATGAATTTCTTCCAGTCAGTTATTAGCTATAGAATGGTACTCACATCAGAAATACGATGTTAGTCAAAATGATATTAGTCGGAATGTGCATGTTAGTCAGATAGAACTCGACATCCTTCATTAATTAATATCAATAATAACTTACACTATTATCATTTTTTTTGAAAAGTGAGAATTTCAAGGGAAGCAAACATCTCATTCCCGCAGTGGGTGGGGGACAAATCTTTATTCTTGCTTATAAGAGCGTAAGCTCGAAAGATCGTAAGAGCGGAAGCGCGGAAGAAGAATTGGGGGCAAGTCTTTCATTTTACCCTTTTCTTGTTTTTGCCGTTGATTAATCTGCTTACCGTAGAATAATGCGTCCCAACGTCTATGTGCGGGGTCAGATATTTGATCGTGACAGTTTCACCTCTATCCGACCAAATAACTTGTTTCAGTTTTCTGTTTCCTCTCATTCTATCCCTTAATATCTTACTTTTTTGCCTTACCGTGCTGTAATCAACACCAAGCATATTTCCAATTTCAGTTCCTCAATGCCTGTCACTATGATAGATCTGACCCCACACATTCTGTCATTACAAATCGAAAACGATCTCCTTCACAAGCTCGATGATTATTGTATTTTGGTATTGTCCTGGCCTCACATTGCAAGTCTCGGAATAAAGTTCGTATCCATTTGCATTTATGGTAAGTTCGTATTCCCCGGCAGGCAGTCCAAAAAAGAAAAAGGTTCCCTGGGATGTGAAATCCGTCTCTGATAAATAATACTCAGGAAAAAGCTCAGAATAACTGCGCTCCTCTTCTGGCAGAGGGGTCAGGGTACGGAAGATTCCATTTCCTCTTAAAGTTATTGATTGTATCTCCATGTCACTATCCGGTTGCCGATCTTTCCCAGCCTGCATATAGGGTTGTTCATTTTTTGCAACATAGCCACGGATGTAGCCTACCGGTTTCATAGAAAATTGGACTCTTGGGATCGTGCCTTCTTCAATGCTAATTGGTATACTGGCAGGCTCCGGCATGAATGCGGGAGCAATAATACTCACTTCATATTTTCCTGAAGGAAATGGACCGTATTCTCGCCCTGTATCTTCGTGGCTTAGATAGATCCAGGTTTCAGCCCCTTTTTTGTCGACAGGACGAAGATAAAGAGCCGGCACGGGCCTTGGTAACTCTTGGGGGAAATCAAAGGAAAAATCGACAACCAATCTGTTGCCCGGGATTGCGTCCGAGGCCCTTGATTTTTGATATATATCGGCAAGTATGGCGTTATATTGAGATATTGCCTGTTTGCTTGAGAGTATACTTACATGGTCTTCATTGAAGCCATAAATCATTTTGGCATCCCTCTGCGAGCGCTGATCAAGTTGACTTGCCAGGGTGACTGCATTGTCGTTATTCGGCCGCAGTATGTTACGATTGCCTTTGTGACCAAAGAACAGGTAGTAATCAACAGCAGGCGGGATTTTTTTACGAAATATCGAATCGATAAATTCACTTTCCGGTTGCATATCTCTCCAGGCTGGAATTACGCCAGGAGAGTATTTCACTCCTATTTCCGCGAGTTCTTCTCCTCCCCATGGTGTTGAAATAGAAATAAAGTTGGTAATGGAAGGAAACAATTGGCCATAGTTTACAATAAAAGAGCGTACAACAAGTCCGCCCATGCTGTGGGCTGTAAAGTATAGCTCTTTGAATTTATATTTTGTCTGCAGATTTTGAAGTTTCCAGAATAGCAAATAGGACATCGAATCGATAGGTGCGCCTGAAGGATAATAGAAAAACCACGGTTGATATTTGTTGCGATCAATACTCTCAAAAAAAGTCCGCCAATTTTGGGGAGACCCTGCAGCACCATGAACGAAAAGGATCGGGATTTTTGACGGATCATACGCTTCAAGGAAATAAACATTGCCGCCAATCTCACTGAAGAACTCTAAACTAGCCCAAAATCCTTTTTTCCCATATTCATCGGAGTACAAATAGTCTTCCATTTTTGCTATGGCACCAGGACATGTGCTATGGAAACCTTTGTATCCTTTTGGGGGCATCTTAGACCCGATTGGGAAATCGATTTTATTACTGTTTTGTTCCGTAATGACAATATCCAAATTACCGTCCACACCTCCCGCAGGTGTAGATACCTGTTCAGCACTTAAAATCTGTCCCGCCGGTTCTCCTATGTCATAAATCAGATTTTTATTCTTATCGCCAAAAGCAATAATATTGTGAGTTCCCTTGGAAACCAATAATTCATATGGCCCAGGTTCATGTAGTGTCGTATAATGAACAATTACCCTATTGATATCCTTTTTAGAATAGGCGGCAACAACGACCGGCATATCGTGGTGAGGAAGAGGGCTTGACACAATGCCAACTAACACTGTGGACTTTTGTAGAGTTTTCACTTCCTCTCTAACCTGCAAGAGCGTACAGCCCAGAAACACGAAGGAGAGTATTAATAAAAATATTAACCAACGATACAAAATTAGGGGACTAAATGCCTTATTCATTCAACTGTACCCTGTTGTTATCAACGGTCTTTTATTAATCTTTACTTTCATTAAGCCCCTTTGCTGTATTATAAAGCCATTCTCTCCCACTGTCTATTAAAAGGTCTTCGGGGTCAGACTTGCTTATTGACATTTGATAAGAAGAATTGGGGGTCAAATTTTTTTTTGCTCTTTTCTTGTTTTTTTTACCGTTGATTAATCTGCTTATCGTAGAATAATGCATCCCAAGGTAATCTAAAATCTTTTTTGATTATATCCGGAAGGCAGAATAACGGAGTCAGGTAGCAGCAAAGAATTTTATCAGATCGTAAGCGTGAAAGAGCGCAAGCATGAAAGTACTGACCTTACGAGCTTACGTTCTTACGCTCTTGCGAGCTATAATTAATACAGCAATGAAATACCTCGATATATACAAGCTTCTCGATAAGTCCAACTGCCGCGAGTGCGGTTTCCCGACATGCACTGCATTCGTCCACGCGGTCATTAACGGCAACAAGAAGATCGGGGAGTGCACACATCTGGATAGGGAGACCGCAGCCAACCTCGAAAAAAAGATAGTCGTACGCGATATCGAGAAGGAGCATGAGGCCGCTCTCGGCCCCCTTAAGAAGGAGATCTCAATGGTGGATTTTGGGGCCGTGGCGGAACGGCTCGGTGCGACTCTTTCCGGTGACAGGCTCTGCGTCAAATGCCTCGGCAAGGACTTCTTCGTGGACAGGAACGGCAATATCGAGTCTTTAATACATGTACACTTGTGGGTGACTGTGCCCCTGTTGAAGTATATCATTACCGGAGGAGGGGCGGGGCTCACGGGCACCTGGGTCTCATTTGACGAGCTTAAGAACGGTATAACCATGTCGAATTTCTTCGTCAGGAGGTGCGTGGAGCCGCTGAGACAGATGGCGGACTCGCACACCGATATATTCTTCGACCTGCTCGATATCTTCGGAGGAAAGCCTGTTGAAGGCTTTTCAGCCGACCGGGCCCGTGTGATATATCCTCTTCCGAGGCTGCCCGTCATTTTCCTTTACTGGAGCGCCGAAGAGCATTTTGCATCCAATCTCAAGGTGCTTTTTGACAGCAGCGCCGATACGTATCTCGATTTCGAAGCCGTCTTCATCCTGACGAGGGGGCTGGTCGAGATGCTCAAGAAGATCATCGCCAATCATGAAAAGGTTTTGCCGAACCTCCTGGCGATGTGATGATGCGCACCCCACTTCCTCTCAATCTTATAAGTGCGTAAGCTCGAAAGATCGTAAGCGTGAAAGAGCGCATGCGTGAAAGTACTGAACTTACGAGCTTACGTTCTTACGCTCTTGCGAGCTTTACAAGGTCCGATAAAAACCCCACAGCATCCTACCAACTTCTTCTATGAGTTCTTCAGACTTTGAACTATCCTTATTATGGTATCTAAGCCTCTTTGAAAAATTGAACAGGTATTTTGTTTCTGCATGTGACCCAAGTGCAATATTAATAAACTGTTTCAGCTCTTTTTTGCTTTTACGGGCATAACCTTCAACTATGTTTGTTGGAATAGACAATGATGCTCGTCTTAGCTGAGAAGTGATTCCAAATATCTCTCCTTTTGGAAATGAGTCTGTAATTTTGTAAATCTGAAGAGCCAATTCATCTGCCTTTTGAAAAACTATAAGATCATTATAAGTCCCCATCACAATCTTCCCCTTTCATGTCTCCGAGCTTTCACGCATTCTTCATTCCCTCCCAAATCCGATCTCCCTTTTTTTCTTCTCCGGTGGAGACATCAAACTATTGATCGCTTCAAAGATCGTATATATCTTCTCGTCCTGCTCCTCTATCTTCTTTTCAAGCTTGTGTAATTTAAGTGCCAGTTGTTTATGAGTTGAAATAATTTCCCGTAGTTTTACAAATGCACGTACCACATGGACACTCGCATCAATGGCAGCAGCGCTGTTTAAAACTGTTGCGAGCATGATGGCGCCGTGTTCAGTGAAAACATATGGCAGATTTGGAGAGAACTTTAGCTTTTTAAGGTGGTCGCATTTTGCGACCACCTCTGATTTTTCCTTTGTATTCAATTGAAACATGAAATCTTCAGGGAACCGCTGTTTATTGCGTTTTACCTGTTCATTTAGTCTTTTGGTCGTCACTCCGTATATTGATGCAAGGTCTGCATCAATCATTACACGGCAGCCCCGGATCAATAATATTTTTTGCTGAACAGCTTCGTATGGAATGATATTACTCATTGTCCCCCCTTTTAAATACAACTATTTTAATCGATCTAATGTTCAAACCTGGAAAAAACACAGCCTTTGTCCCCACAATGACGGTTGATTAGAACATATAAAGACCGTTTCAACTGCTTGAGCTGTTAAACTGTTCAAGCGGATGAAACGGGTGTGAATCTTCGGAGTCNNCCCGGATCAAGATCCGTCGCGGGACCTCCGGTCCTTTTTGCGTGCTCCCTTGCGAGGACTTCCATGACGGATCTGACATCACCGGACTGGACCGCATTGAGCATATCTTCAGGAGGCTGAAGAGAGGAAGATTGCTCACCTTCTGTAACCAGACCGGGTTTCACCGGGGTTTCTTTTTTTACGGCAGGGCTGCTGGAAATTCCGCCGGGCGGCATCATACCGGTCATGCCCATCATCATCTCAGCCAGTTTCCTGGCATGCTCGTTATCGGGCATCTCTTTCTCAAGAAACTCATCCAGTTTGCCGGCTGACATGGCCATGGCCATCTTATCGGCCATCAGGGGCTCTTGGTCTCCATCACCCTCAAAGGCCCTCTTTCTTCCAAATGGCGTGGACGGTGGTTTTGGTAATGGTTTATCTTTTTCGGACATGACCTCTTCCTCCACAGTATAGTTTTACTATACCATATATAAATAGTTCAGAAATGAATCATTCAAAACAAATGCCGCCCTGCAAAGAATGCCTATGCCATAACAAACAGGGACACAATCTGATATCATTTAATAAGAGAGCGTAATGATAATTAATACACGAGGAGGAACTGCATGAAAAAGTCTTTAGGTGCAAAAACTATAGTCTATCCAACACCTGTATTTGTCGTAGGCACATATGATAGTGCCGGCAAGCCGAATGTTATGACAGCGTCGTGGGGAGGAATATGTTGCTC
>DKBK01000057.1 GCA_002451135.1 Nitrospiraceae bacterium UBA6902 | reverse complement strand
ATTATTATTTCATCATTTTTTTTATCTTATTAATGTGCTTTTTCTCATCGGCAACTATTTTTTTATAAGATACTTCATCTTCACAGGAAAGCAGATTCGCAATTAGTTTATTTGTATACGTTTCTACTATTGATTCCTCAAGTTTTAATGCCATTGCAAGGGCTTTTTTAAGAGAAATAGACCCCGCGGTAATTTTTACATTTAATTCATCAGCCTTCTTTATTGTTTCATTTATAATTCGCATTGAGGGTAACACATCTATTTTTTCCATGACATCAATCAGCCCAAGAGACTTAACATCTTTTAAAAAGGACAAGTGATTTGTTTCATCATTAAAGAGTTCTCTCCAAATATCTGTCTTGTCAGGAAATTTTATCATTAATTTTTTATACGTAACTGCAGCGGATTTCTCTACTTTCATACATGCGTTGATAATTTTATTTATGGCCATAATAAAGCCCTCCTTTCGTAAGACATATAAATTACTGCATCGATGGATGAAGTATATAGCGTTTCACGGGTGACAAAAAACATGATGCACAGTATATCATATTGATTNNAAATCTTGCAGGAGAATTCATAATTTCAAATGCTTCACAATATCAATGCATCTGCCTCAGACTGAATGCCGTTGATTGTTGGCTCATTATCTTCATTATTACCCCCTGCCAATTTGTAAATGCTAAAATACATAACAGAAATGAAACCTCAATATCATGTCGCATCTTCAGCTCTTGTTGCAGGAATTCTCTATTTATTATTTAAATCATGGAGCATGGCATTGTCATGCGTGCTCTCCGGGATATTTATTGATATAGACCATGTGTATGATTACGCAAAAGAGTTCGGGTTCCCGTTTAAGGTCAGGGACTTTATTAATACTGTTTATAGTAATGGTATTTCTCGATTGACTTTCGTATTTCACTCGTGGGAAATACTGTTGCTGTTAGGAATAATTGCCTGGGTGACAAATTGGACTCCATGGATTGTAGGCATATTCATAGGGTTTGGTCACCATATCGTTTTAGACAAACTGAATAATGGTGAACGCCTGCGGACGTATTCTTTTGTGTGGAGATGGGGGAAACAATTTAAATTTGAAGCTACGTTCCCCAATGATGCTAAAAAGAAAATGAGGAACAAAGTCAAGTAATTAAATTCAATCCGCTTTCAAACGAGTTCGCTTGATTGACCATGAGATATAACTTCAGTTTTGCANNAATGAACGAACAATTATCACAACAGATGGAGGAATCGATAAAGCTTGAGTTGCATGTAGCAGAGCTTTATGAGTTGTTTGCTGCTGCATTTCCTGAAGATGTTGACTTCTGGCAGGAACTATGCTGGGAAGAAAAGCACCATGCCCATCTGATTATCACCATGAAGGGGCCGCTATTATCCAGTGACGAATTTCCAAAGGAACTATTGTCCTATTCATTGAAGGATCTTATCGAAGCGAATAATAAATTAAAATCTTTGATTAAAAAGTACAGTAATATGCCGCCTTCAAGAAAAGATGCCTTTAATATTGCGATATCCATAGAAAAATCTGCAGGAGAAATTCACTATCAGCAGGCAATGGATGCACCATTTCACTTAAATTACATGGAAATCTGGCAACAGTTAAACGAAGAGGACAAAAATCATGTCAAAAGAATTGGCACATATATGAGTCAGAAGATGATTTGAAGTCAGTAAAATCATTATTGAAATAATGATCGGAGATTATACACGCTTTTTTTGTTATCAGAAGAAAGAAAATGCCAATCCCCCAAAATACAATGTGTGCCGGATTAATTAAATGAATTTTGATCTCTGAAAAGAAATCCGGGTTCTCTCTGCCGGGGTTCTTCAAGGACGTCAATATCTGTCTCTACCACCTTCACTGTCCCGTTATGACTGAATTCAGAAAAAACCCGGTGTTTGCCCGGTTTCATGAATACGATACTGGCCGCGATCTGCCCATTAACATTTTGGCGTGAACGCGCGTAAATAAAATCTGTGTGCGACTCGCCCCATGACGCAGTCAGCATATCAGCGCCATCCATTTTATCAGGAGACTTGACCGGTTCACCGTTATGGCTTATCTCATATATCAGAGTGACGACGTGCTTAGCATATACCTTGTCAGGGACCAGTTTCACATTTACGGAATAATTCTTGTACTGTTCCGGAAGGACATCTTTCTTCACTCCATCATTGACTGAAATGCTTTCGCTCAGGTCTATCCATTCACCCTTGTCAGTTTGAAAAACAAACTCAAATCTGTACTGGCCCTGTGAAGGGGCATTGAAGATGATTTTGTATTTGCCGTTATCGCTTTGCGGGCGTATATGCTTAAAGACATTAATGTTCTCATCGGTAATGAACACATTCACGTCACGAATCGCGGTTTTTGCCTTAATGCTGAAGGTGAATTCCGAATCGCTGCCCGCGATCAGGGTCCCATGTTCCAGGCGTACATTATAACCCCAGGTAAACCACTTTTTATTCCATTTATATGGTTCCGCATCGTGTGTGTCAGGGATTATCAGCACTTCCTGTTCAAGGTCAAGCTGTGCGTAAAGTAAAGACGGGACGGTAATGAACAACGACAAAAACAAGATGACAATCTTTTTTCTCATATTCACCTCAATGTGTATGCCTCAGCGACATGGGCTGGCCGAGAATAAATATATTTACGATCATGAAAAAGAGCGCGAGCGCGGCCATTGGAATAAAAGCCTTCAGCGCCTTCTCTTTGTAATGCCTTACGGCTATCCTGTAACCGGCATAGAGAGAAAAAATATTCAAAATAAGGAAAATGACCATCTGAAACCAGAATATGGATTCATCCCCCATAAGCGGCGTAACGCTCCAGTCGGGTTCGCCCAGGCCCACTCCGGTATATTCATTCAGCGTTCTCTGAATAACAGGCACGATCTCAGGGCCTTCCTTGAAGAGATGGTTGATGTTGTGCGCCAGGTGCATTGAAAGCCCGACAGGGATGAACATATATGCAAACTGGACGAAAGTCTCCCTGATACTCAGGGGCGAGCCGGGCATCGTGTTTTTTCTTACAATCAATGCTGTCATAACAAGCAGCAATGAAGGGATGATAAGCGAGCCGATTGTCAGCATGGTCAGTGATGTTATCTTTTCAACACTCGCATGTGATGAAATTCCCAGTACGCTGAACGGGACGAGTCCGCTTACCGCATCCATCCACCTGTGCCAGGGCTCAACCATTTCACCTGTAAGGACAATTGTTATGCCCACGAGTGTCATTACAAGATAGGCCTCATCCATGTAACCTTTAGCCGAAAACCACAGGTCTTTTGCAAAGCTCCTGAAACGGATAACGATGTTGTCCTGGGAGCACGACTTTATGCATTCGCTGCAGAAGTTGCAGTAGTTGTTCCTGTCGAGCGTCATGGGTGTCTGAAACATGGAACACGGATAGCTTTTTTCTGTCCCTTTGATGCATTCCTTGACCTTATGCTGCCTGCACACATCAAGGCATGTGTTCCTGAGTTCTACGGGACTGAACATAGAATAAATTCCGATCAATCCGCCGATTGGGCATACATATCGGCAGAACGCCCTTCCTTTAAACACTACTGCAATACCGATGGCTGCGGCGAAGAAGCCGAGAAGGACGTAAGCCGTAAGCGCGGGTTTATTCACGAGTCCTCCGTAGCTGTCCCACCAGGTAAGACCGAAGAACAGAAAACTGGAGAGCCAGACGTTTCTGATGGATTTCGGGAAGTCTTTGTTGAATGTAAACAACCTCTGTACCCAGTCCTGTAGCGCACCATATGGGCACATCATGCACCATATCCTTCCGAAAAATACAAAGGTGAAAATGATCCCTGCCCACCAGATAGTCCACATCAGCAGCGTTGCGATATTCCTGTCGCCCATTTGAACGTCAAAGAGTCCCGCAAAGATAATAATAATGAAAAACACAAGCATGGGTATCTGGAATACGGGCAGAAACCATGCGGATTTCAGAAAACGCTTTACTGAAGGGATGTCGAGGATGTTCATCTTCTGCCCTACGCTCATATTCAGGGCCTTACGTTTTGAGAGTATCCATATGCCTGCCAGTCCACTCAATAGAATGATCCCCATGACAAAGAGCATTTTATACTGGCGTGCCTTTGAAGCTTCTTGGTAAACGAAGCTCCCGCCATATACAAGAGGATCTGCAAACATTTTTCCGTCGAGTGCCTTCATTGCGATTGTGAATGTATACTCCCCTTTACCCGGAAGTGGATAATTGACCGCATATGTACCTGCCTTTTGCTGTGGCTGGAGTTTCCTGAACATGCCGAGGTCGATTCCCATTGTCATCTGGGGGGATTCTCCGAAATCAAGCCCCCCGTCACCATTAAGATTGTCAGATGAGGGCTGCGGCATTGCATGACCTGTATGCATTGAATGGGAATCCTGTTTCCCTGTCCCTTCAAGGAGGATATAAATTTCTGCATCCAGAATGGGATTCCCTGTCATGTGATCTGACAGTTCGAGCGATACATCCGGCGTTGCCCCTTTCGTATATGTCTCAGGGGCGATATTCATTTTTACATTCGCATTATCGATACGGAACTGGAGGGAGGAATGTCCGGATTCATGAACTCCGGAGGCAGAAGCTGAGGATATTATGCAGAGCGTGAAGGACAGTATAGTTACAAACAACACGGCACCGGCAGGCGCCTTATTTCTTCTTGAACACCTCATTGATAATCAGTAACCCCCTTTTTGCTCCTGAGGCTATTGCCTGTGCGGACTTTTCTTCACGCGCAGGGGAAGTGATGTCCTCGCCTGTTTTAAATGGTTCGCCTGCCTTCTTGCCGGAGAACTGGGCAAGAAATGCAGGCTGCCGGAGGTTCTCAGCTTCCCTGTTCTCAAATATCAGAATTTTCATCAACTCGCTTCTCCCGCTCACAACAATCCCCATCTCTATCTTGCCGCCTTTGCCGTATGCGTCAATGAACATTATTGCAGCCGCCTTTTTGCGGGGTGCATCAGGGCCGCTTCTTACTACCGCAAGATAAATTGAGGGCTGGAGGTCTTCTTCAGGGAGCCTGCTTCCAAGAGCACTTTCAATATTTTTGCGCTGTTCATCTGAGAGGAAAAGGTTTTTCTGTTCGAAGCTTTCAGCCGTGGGAAACAATGACTTGAGTTTTTCTCCGGGCCATACGAGGTCGTGTCCGTATGATGATATATAGGGAGACAGGCTTATCAGCAGAAGGAGCATTAACGAATAAATAGTCTTCATAACAATATGCTAAGTTAAAATTATGAATATATCATGAAGCAAAGGGGTCAGTTCTCGACATGAGACAAAATAAGNNGTTACCTATAATGCGGTGAAAGATGATTTTACTTCCCGGCCCCGACTGTCCCCTTTTTCTCAATCCTGTATTGATCGAGAATCTCTTTACCGGCGGGCTGGACGGTTAAATGATAACTTGCATCTCCTTTTGTCACGAGCACCGATACCTCAGGAAGTCTCCCGGCATCGGAATATCTCGCGCACATAGACGCTGCAAGTAAAATGGCCATGTCAGTTGCCTTGCCCAGGATGACGGTCAGGGGGCTCCCGTGTCCGGGTACCCTGAATTTATAGTCACCCGGGTCTGATAGCGATTTTATGGCTTCGTTTTCTTCATTGTTCCTGCCTACGATGATTTTGCATTCAGGGGAAAACCGGAAGTGTCTGCCCACTCTCAGGAAGTTGATCTCTTTATATTCAGGGTCATTATTGTGGTCAAGCAGTTCTTTAAGTTTATAGGAATAATTGGGTTCGGTAAGCAGGCAGCCTCCCGCTGGTGCCGGATATTCAGTTAATCCCAATTCTGCCGCAAGCGCCATCTGGGGCTTTCTTGAACGTCCGTTGAAATCAAGGAGCATATCCCTGCTGATCAGCCCTTTCTCCTCGGGAATGGTGACCGGCAGGAGCTTTCCGCACAACGGTCTTACAACGAGACCTTTCACGTCCGCGGCCTTGTCAATCATCGGGAAACAGTTTTTTCTCTGGCTCATCGGTCTCTGTCCGACCACTTCCCCGGTGATGAGAAAATCGGCCCCGGTAATCTTCATGAATTCCTTTGCCTCCTTTAACATCAGGATCCTGCAGTCCACGCAGGGGTTCATGTTTTTCCCATGACCGTATCTCGGATTTTTCACTATTTCCAGGAACTTATCCGACAGATGCGCAAGTTTTACCTGAAAGCCAAATTTGAGCGAGGCAGCAAAGGGGTCCTTTGAACAGGAAGACTTATCACTTATATCGCAGCCGAAGTGGTTCATAAACGTTACGGCAGTAACATCTACGCCATGTCTCTGCATCACAAGGACTGCGAGAGTGCTGTCCAGTCCTCCGGAATACAATGCAACTGCTTTTGGCATATTCAACCTACCTCGTGTGTATTAAGTTTATTAAGGAATACTACAGAAGTCCAGGATCTTAAACGCTTTCTCAACCGCAGCTGAACCTGCGGGAAGATCAAACACGGGCCTGCCTTCAAGGTCAAGATGAAAGATATTATCGTCCTCCGGGATATTGAAGATATCTGTAAAAGGAAGTTCGACCCCGCTGCTTTTTATTTTCTCAAAATTTTCGTCAGATACCCTGTTAATTATAAGCTTACGCCTGTCTACTTCAAGTTGTAGTTCATCTACCAGGCTGCTGATCCTGTTTGCCGTCTGAACGCCTTTCTTGGTCGGATCACTGATGACAAGCAAGAGGTCAACCTTGTGTGTGGTCCTTCTGCTCAGGTGCTCCATGCCTGCTTCGTTGTCCAGGACAACATACGGATATTTTTCAGCCAGTATATCAGTATATTTTCTGATGATATTATTAGCCGCACAATAGCATCCCGGGCCTTCCGGCCTGCCCATGACCATAAGATCAAAACCGTTTGCCTCAATGACCGACTGCTGCACCTGATAATCAAAGAGCTGTTCCATGCTCATACCCCCCGGACGTTCACCGCCGCTCCGGACCGTTGCCAGGGATTCTTCACGCAATTTTCCGATGGTCGCATGGATCTCCACTCCGAGCGCTTCATTGAGACAGGAATTGCTGTCTGCATCGACTGCGAGGACCGCCTTCTTTTTCCTTTCGATAAGGTATCGGACTGTGAGGGCGGCAATGGTGGTCTTTCCTGTACCGCCTTTTCCTGCAAATGCTATTACATATGCCATTGTATTAAGGTATCATTCCTCTCCGGTCTTGATGAAATATCAGATTACCCCTGATAGTCCATTATATCAGGAAAGTTCTTTCTGATCATAGAGCATTAGAATACGGGAAGCTTTGAAAGGGCCTCTTTTATCTTTTCATCAGGATATTCGTAATCACTCAGTTTACCGTCCATATAATCCGCATATGCCTGCAGGTCCAGATACCCATGACCGCTGAGATTGAAGAGAATGGTCTTTTCCTTTCCTTCTTCTTTGCACAAAAGCGCCTCGTCAATTGCGCCTTTTATTGCATGCGCGGTTTCAGGAGCAGGGATGATGGCTTCTGTCCGTGCAAACAGTAGTGCAGCCTCAAACACCCCCATCTGATGACAGGCCTTTGCTTCCATTAAGCCATCATGATAAAGCTGGCATACGAGCGGGGCGTCTGCATGGTATCTCAAACCACCTGCATGAATTCCCGGCGGAATGAAGTCATGGCCGAGGGTGTACATCATCAGAAACGGGGTGAGTCCTGCTACGTCCCCATAGTCATACCTGAATTCACCTTTAGTGAGGGTAGGGCACGATGCGGGTTCCACGGCGATCACTCTCAGGTCCCTCCCGTGTATCTTGTCACGCAAAAAAGGGAAGCTGATACCCGCCAGATTGCTTCCCCCTCCGCAGCAGCCGATAATAATGTCCGGGTAATCATTCACAAGTTCAAACTGTTTTTGCGCCTCAAGTCCTATCACGGTTTGATGGAGCAGCACATGGTTCAGCACAGAACCAAGGGCATAATTTGTATCACTATGTGTGGCGGCATCTTCAACCGCCTCAGAGATGGCAAGCCCGAGGCTGCCGGGATTGTCCGGGTCTGCTTCGAGCGCCTTTTTCCCGGACTGGGTAACAGCCGAAGGGCTGGCATGCACCGTGGCCCCCCAGGTCTCCATGGCGATCCTTCTGTACGGTTTCTGGCCGTAGCTGACCTTGACCATATAGACGGTGACTTCCATTCCAAAGAGGTTTCCCGCGAGTGCCATTGACGAACCCCACTGACCTGCGCCTGTCTCTGTGGCTATCCTTTTTATGCCCGCCTGTTTGTTGTAATATGCCTGCGGTATGGACGTATTCGGTTTATGACTTCCGGCAGGGCTGACACCTTCATATTTATAATATATCTTCGCGGGAGTATTCAGTGCCTTTTCGAGTCTGTGCGCCCTGAACAGCGGTGATGGTCTCCAGAGGGAATAAATATCGAGTACCTCTTCCGGGATATCAATCCAGCGCTCCTGGCTTACTTCCTGTTCAATCAACGCCATAGGGAAAATCGCAGACAGATCATTAGGGCCTATGGGTTCTTTCGTACCAGGATGAAGGGGGGGCTTGGGAAGATTAGGCATGTCTGCCATGATGTTATACCATTTCTTCGGGATCTCCTTATCGGACAGAATGATTTTTGTCTCTTTCATTTCTCCTCCAGTGTATTTATTATGTCGAATATTTATTGAACGTATACATGCAGAGATGTTACCGATAATAGTAGCATATCCCATAATATAAACTGCAAATACGGTGCTGAAATTACATGAGATTTTGTATGTGATCTAGGGGAGAGGACGAAGAAGCACGTCAATGGATTTTGCTTACGCCCTGCTGCTCACCCTGTATCGCGAGCCGGGCTGGCAGGTTCTCAAACAAAAAGGGCTTGGGATGTCCAAGCCCTTTTTGTCAGATACATGCTGCGTGTGCTGTACCTTATTTCTTTTTCTTCTTGGCCCTTGCTGCCGGTTTTGCCTTTGCTTTTGCTTTTGCTTTTGCCATACATTCTCCTTTCTCCATTGCAACTTGTGATGCTTACAATGAATTTGATTTAAATCTCGGCAGTTGGACACAAAAACTTTAGCCCTGGGCGTCATGATACTCAATACGTCCGGTATCCTCCGGTGTTCGCGGTGAGTCTGTACCGCGTTATGTATGGGAATGGCTGCATGTTGATAATACTTTGAGAGCTGCTATGTGAATGTCTTTCAGAGGAAACATATCAGGTGAGTGTAGCCCCCTGGCAAACGAGATCGTGCCGGGCCTTGAGGTCAGCGGAAATATTTCACGCATGGCAGAGCGTGTAAACGCCTCAATTCCTCTTGCATACATTATTGATAATAGCTTCTTTTCCGTTTTCCACAAGAACCACTGATGTGTCTATCTGCCGCTCTGGTATGGACCAGTATTTTTTAAGCAAACGGATCTTCTCATCATGGGACACAAGATGGAAACCGTGTTTCTCATAAAAGCGGATTGCCCAGACTGCATCCGCCCATGTGCCTATAAGGATCGGCGACGTGGTCAGCGTTCTCAGAAATGTAAGCAGTTCACTGCCGATGCCCTGATTCCTGTTCGCAGTCCTTACATACGCATGCCTGATGAGCGTGGCATCTTTCACATTCTGGATCCCCATTACCCCGGCCAGTTCTCCGTCTTCTTCAATGCCCCAGAATGTGACCCCTTCGCTGATTTCATGTCTCAGATCATCCATGGACATATATGGATCCTTCCAGCGGTCTGCCGGGATAATTCCCCTGTATGCCCCCGCGGCATCATTGATAATGCTGCAGATGGCACCAAAATCTTCGTCATTACACTGTCTTATCATGAACTCCCTGTTTTTCATATTGAGGCATCTCCACTCCGGTATCGAAGCTTCATCATATGATCGTCCAATGAATGCGGTCCGGGCAATGTTCACTCTCTACATAATTCAGCGTACACTCGTTACGATAGATTATTGTACCACTATCCTTCGATCTCTCTCTTCAGCATTGGGGTATACAGATTCGCAAAGGGGATAATTGTTCATTTCTGTCCATTGAAGAAAATACCATTACTCATGAGGGGACGGGAAGTGATGCCGCTTTTAGAAAAAAGATAATTGGGATTGCCGGATTGTGATATAATTATTTCACTGGCAGCAATGACTTTTTGTTTACTTCGTCAATAACAGGTATCCGTAAAGAAGATAATTATTAACTGTATACAGATAAAAATTATCAGGAGCTTCCCGTGGATATTAAAAAACCTCAAACACTCAGAAAAAGAAAGAGCATGGACAATACGGCTGACCCTTATCTGACGTTGGAAGGCATGAACGGCATGGCAGTATGCAAAAAGTGTCATGCGGTTTTTATCAACAAGAGATGGACTCTCGACGAGGATTTGTATGATAAAAAAATTAAGAAGAAGGGTACGGGTAAAGTGGTGTGTCCTGCCTGCCGGAAAGTGAAGGACAAATTCCCCGGGGGGATTGTGAAACTCAAAGGAGAATTCCTTGCGGAGCATAGACGTGAAATAATGAGTTTAATAAAAAATGAAGAACAGCGGGCCAGGGGGTTCAACCCGCTGGAAAGAATTATGAGCATACATGATGTCGAGAGCGGTATCGAGATAACGACCACGAATGAGAAACTTGCCCAGCGAATAGGGAAAAGCCTCCAGAAGGCATATCAGGGAAGGGTTTATTATAAATGGTCTGATGACACAAAGCTGCTGCGGGCGGAGTGGCAGAGATAGGGTGAAATAAGAAGTAACGTACATGCCACGTATTTTCCACTTTCCCATGTCTGTGGGTATCTGTTGCATATACACAACTATAAATGATGAGGGCGATTGTATATAACAAAAAACTGAGGTATGTGACTGACTACCCCGTTCCCAGGCCGAAGCATGACGAGGCATTAATTAGGGTCACGCATGCCGGGATCTGCAATACCGATATTGAAATTACCAGGGGATATATGGGCTTTGAAGGCGTGCTCGGTCATGAATTTGTCGGAATTGTAGAGAAGTGCGGCGACAAGGGCTTTCTGGGCAAAAGGGTTGCCGGCGAGATAAATCTGGGTTGTGGAACGTGTTTCTCCTGTCGTAAGCAGATGCAGAACCATTGTGCTGACCGCTCCGTTCTTGGCATATTGAATAAGGACGGTGTGTTTGCGGAATATGTTGCGCTTCCTGTCAGAAATCTCCATAAGATACCGAAATCCATCTCAGATGAAGAAGCGGTTTTTATAGAGCCGCTGGCAGCCGCATATGAAATACTCGATCAGGTCGGCATATCATCCTCTGATAACGTTTGCGTGCTGGGAGACGGGAAATTGGGCCTTCTGGCAGCTCAGGTAATTGCCACTACCGGGAGCAGGCTCACTGCTGTTGGCAGGCACAGGGAAAAGCTTTCCATTCTTGATGAAATAGGAATTAATACCAGCTTGAGCCCGGCTTTTAAAGAGAGGGATTTTGATATCGTTATTGACTGCACGGGTTCTCCTTCGGGAATCAGGACCGCTCTTCAGGTAGTAAAACCGAGGGGGAAAATTGTTCTTAAGACCACAATAGCGAAGAAGATGCAGATTGATATGAACCAGTTTGTTATTCATGAGATCAGTCTGATCGGTTCCAGGTGCGGCCCGTTCCCCTCTGCGATAAAGGCCATCAGGTCAAGGCAAATAGACCTGTATCCACTGATAAGCTCTGTGTATCCTATTGAAGAGGGACTGAAGGCCTTTCAGGATGCTTCATCAAAAAGTGCACTTAAAGTTATGTTGAAGGTAAGTTAGTATTCCCGTGTTCTGATTTTTTCAGCACTGCCAGAAACGCTTCTATCACGTGGGGGTCAAACTGCGTGCCCTTATATTTTTCCATCTCAGACAGGGCATATGATATGCCGGGAGCAGGCCTGTACGGCCTGTCCGAGGTCATCGAGTCAAAGGAATCTGCCACATGAAGTATTCTTGCGCCGAGCGGAATGTGATGGCCCTTTAATTTATGGGGATACCCGTTGCCGTCGAGTTTTTCATGATGGTATCTGATATAGGGGATGATGTGCCGCAACTGTTTTATCTCTTTCAGTATATCGGCGCCCTGGTCCGGATGCTTTTTAACAATATCAAATTCTTCCGGTGTGAGTTTTCCGGGTTTGTCCAGGAGATAATCATACGTTCCTATTTTACCGATGTCATGAAGCAATCCCGCAAGCTTGATATCCTTAATCTCATCTTCATCAATGACCATTTGTTTTGCGATCTGCTCGGCATACATGGATACCCTTTCGGAATGCCCCTTGGTCCATGGACTTTTCGCGTCAAGTGTATTGACCATGACCAGGATAAGTTTCAAAAAAAGGTCTTCAAGTTCTTTATACGATTCACTGATGTCTTCCAGCATATTAAGAAAGGCGTCCCGCCCTTTCTGTGCTCCCATTTGCCTGGCCTTTAATTCGTTTATTGAATCGGCATATATTTCGATCAGGTCGTTATTGCTTTTTTCGTTTTCCCTTTGTTGCGTGATATCGATAAATGAATGGATGACCCCAATAATCTTTTCATTTCTTGAAACAGGCGCAGAATGTATTATCAGATATTTACCAATCTGGGGTTCATGAATTTCGGTCTGCTCATCTTTTCCACTTTTCAGTGTCTTTTCTGCAGGACACTCCTCAAAGGGGTCATCAACATTATGAAGCAGCTGGTAGCATTGAGCGTTCTGTATCCTGCCGGCATAACCCAGCAGATGTATTGCCGCGTGATTGGCCATCACAAGATGAAAGTCAGTGTCAACAAGAATGGTAGCATAGGGCAGGGTATCAATCAGCACCTGCCAGTCTTTCGTGTACTCTTTGAGAGTACCGTTATTCTCTGTCTCATTATTTAGCAATATTGATTTCTTCATAATTACCGAGCTGAAGGGTCAGTCTCTTTATTTCTTTTTTCAGTTCCTTCATCCTTAATTCACGGCCAATAGCCATTTCGTAAAATTTTTCAAGATCATCCACTTTCATTTTGAGTTCCTTCTCTGATTCTTTAATTCTTTGCTGGGCATTTTTAAGCTCTGTCACATCTGTGGCGATGATCACTGATTTCAGCAGATGTTCTTTGTCATCCTGAATCGGACGATGGCTTATATAGAGCCAGCGGCCCGTTTCCGTTTCCAGTTCGCTTTTTGCCTGCAGCTCCTGTGATGAGGCCATGCGATTTTTACAGTCGTTCACCTGTGAATCGGGACAGTTAAAAAAATCATAGCAGTGATGCCCCACAATATTGTTGACAGGTTTCTTTACGTAGTGAGAAAAGCTTTTGTTGCACCTCGTTATTTTAAGATCAGCATCTATCAATACGATAAATTCCATGGCGCTGTCGAACGTCATTTCCCATTCCATTTTGGCTTTTGTAATGGCGATAAGCAGATTATTATGTTCATCTTCTATTTTTTTGCGGAGCGAGATGTCCCTGACTATATGAATAAGGCCAATGAGTTTATGATCGTTATTAAAGCGCGGGATAGCCCTGATTTCGACGTATTTCATGAGATGAGGTTCATATATTTCGAAGGCGCCAGGCTCTTCTGTTTTGAGACAGCCGCAGCTCATGCAATCACGGGGGGCGCTTTTCGTGCCATGATAGTATTCATAGCATTTGTTGATTTTTTTGAAATCCAGTATCGGCATATTGAGGGTTTCCCTTGCCGCCTTATTTGCCATGATAATATTAAAGTCCTTGTCATGTATCGTAATCATATCAGGGATTGTGTTAAAGGTGTCCTCCCAATCCTGTCTGGACTGAAGGACCATCTCTTTCATCTTTCTGCGCTCAGTGATATCGGTGATCGTTAAAAGAATACGTGCCTTTTCTTCATCGTCTTTTATCCCGTTATCCCCTATGCGGGATATAATTGCAGAGAAGATCAGACTGGTTCCCGTATCTTTCGGAACGATAACGATCTCCTTTTTTATGATTTCGCCGGTTTCCAGATTTCTTCTTATGTCTTCTTCCAGTGGTGAAATAAATTCATTGAGCGATAATTGGGGATATTGTTCATTAAGTTTTTCAAAGGCCTTATTTGTAGAGAGTATGTTCAGCCGGTTGCTCAAGACGGTCAGGATAGAGGGAACAGAGGTTAAAATATTATCAGTGTATTCCTTTGCGGCCTTCAGTTTGTCCATAGTATCTTCAATGTGCTCAACCATGCTGTTGAAGCCGTCTGCCAGCTGTCCGAATTTATCATTGCCGAGAATATTTACCCGGGTACTTCGATTTCCTCCGGCGATATTACGCATACCGGCAGTCAGTTTTTTTATAGGCTGCTTAATGCTTTCGGAGATGTATAAGGCAATACACAAGACAATCAGTATCCACGCAATGGTAATCCCGGAACCAATGACGGTAACCTGTCTGATTACATTCTTAATGAGCATACTGTCAAACCCCTGGGATGAAAGGGTTCTCTGAATCATATAAAGGAACAATATATTGATGATGATACCGCTGATGGCCATTACAAGGAAAAAATAGATGAGCAGATTCTTTCTTGCGCCTGGTCTTGGAGAACCTGGCGTATGTGAATTATCGTTATTGAACATCGCTTCCTGTTAAAAAAATGATCCCCTAATCATCAAAACTGTATATTTATCGGTGTTTTTCAGGCAGAACTTGAATAAGCTTCCTCCTTGTTATCACTATAATGGCTTATATATAATAAAAAGGAGGTATGAGATATCATCTGGAATCAGGAAACCGGTCAAGAGAGAATGTATGAATAAATGACAGGGACAGCTGAAAAATCACGGCAATTTTTCGATAACGTACCGTAATGCACAATTCAAAAACATCAGGGATCATCATCATTGGGAATGAAATACTTTCCGGTAAGGTAAGAGACATTAATTCGTTTTATCTTGCATGTGAATTAAGGGAGTTGGGAGTTGAGGTTAAACGCATATCCGTCATTCCTGATGAAATTGAAATCATAGGCAGTGAGGTGACGGCATTTTCGGGGAGGTACGATTATGTGTTTACCTCCGGAGGAGTAGGGCCTACTCATGATGATGTAACAATGGCCGGAATAGCCAGGGGGTTCGGGGTGAATCTTGTGTCACATGAGGGGATCAAGAACATTCTGTATTCCCGATATAAGGAACTGGTGAACAGTTCTGTATTGAAGATGACCGAGGTCCCGGAAGGCAGTGACATTGAGTTTCATGAAAACATGAGATTCCCTGTGGTTTCATTTAGAAACGTGGTTATCTTCCCGGGGATTCCCGAGTATATGCAAAACAAGTTTTCCATGATCAAGGAGAAATTCCGGTCTTCTGTTTTTCACCTCAGGCGCCTGTACCTGAATTGTCAGGAATCAAATATCGCGGATATTCTGAACGGGGTAGTTGAAAAATATAAAGATGTGAGTTTTGGTTCATACCCAGTCCTCGGAAAACCTGACTTCAGGGTAATTATTACCGCAGAAACCAAATCAGAGGAATTATTAAAGACTGCACTGTATGAACTTATCAACAGGCTGCCCGGAGACTTCCTGGTACGGGTTGAATGAGGCAGGACCCAAGGAAGCGGTGCTCAGTTAAGTCACAGCCTTATTGAGGAGAAAAAACTCCATGCCGTCTGTTTCCCTGGTACATTACGATTTTAAAATATACATGTGCAAAAAAGGATCGTGTAAACTTATAACTTATTATTATTATTGACTTAATTGTAGTTTTATATTTATTATGAACTGTAAGGCTATGGTCAGGCGTATCTTTCGTTTGTAATTTTCAGGCATATACAAGCATCTGGTTGATCAACTCATATCATATTGAGCATATGTGATGCGTAACATGAAAAAAACAAATAAACCTTCCCCGGGCTATATTCAGAATTTATTTGAACAGGATTTACTTGAAGCCATTGGCGACCCTGTGAGCATCCAGGATACTGATTTCAGAATTCTGTATCAGAACAGCAAATCTAAAGAGATGACAGGCGACCATACAGGTGAATATTGTTATGCGCTCTACGGAAACACAAGCGGCGTATGCGAGGGCTGTCCCCTGCTAATTACTTTCAGGGAGGGAATCGTTTGTACCACAACTATTTCCCATGCGGGTAAGCCAGGATTACAATTCGAAATAACATCATCTCCCATCAGAGATGAAGGGGGGACCATAATAGCGGGAATTGAAGTAACAAGAGAAATCTCCGAACGCCACAGAATCCAGGACGACCTGAGAAAGTTCAAACTGATTAGCGATAGGGCACAAAACGCTCATTTCTTAGTTGACAGGGAAGGAAGATTCCAGTATGTGAATGAAGCGGCCTGCAGGGTATTGGGGTATTCGGAAAAAGAACTTTTGAGGTTAAGCGTTTTAGATGTAGACGTAGTATATGACAGAACAAAATATGGTGAGCTGTTCGATCTGGCACAGCGTCAGAACATCCCCCCTGTCCACACGCAAAATAAAAGAAAAGACGGTTCTGTGTTCTTTTCAGAAGTTGTCGTAACCGGATATGAGATCTACGGTGAGCCTTATATGTTTGCAGTCCTTGAGGACATTTCACATCGTAAGTCTATTGAAGAAATTATGTTGAATATATCCAAAGGAGTCTCTTGCCAGGTAGGTGAGCAGTTTTTTCACTCTCTGACGGGACACCTGAATAAAATACTCGGGGCTGATTATTCATATATTGCCGAATTGATTCCAGAGAAACCCAGTCATCTGAGGACTCTTTCCTTCTTTGCAGACGGAAAAAACATCGACAATATTGAAGTAAATCTATCGGGAACGCCCTGTGAAAGCGTTCTTGCTGATAATGTCTGCACGTGTACTTCAGGAGTTCAGAGTTTATTCCCTCATGCCCGTATCATGGCTGAGATGAAGATTGAAGGGTATGTGGGAAAACTCCTCTATAGTTCATCAGGTAAAAAGCTGGGTGTTATGGCAGTAATGTACAGGAGACCTGTTGAGAATGTCACAGTAGTCGATTCAACGCTGAGAATCTTTGCAGCGCGTGCCTCTGCCGAGATTGAACGCAGGCAATCCGAAGAGGTGTTATTAAAGGTGAATAATGAGCTTGAAGTGAGGGTCAGTGACAGAACTATGGAGCTGCGAAAAGCAAATGAAAATCTGAGAGAGCAAATCGAACAGCTTGAAATAGCACGGAATGCGCACCAGGTCAGTGAGAATCGGTTCCGAACGGCTGCTACATGTACCGCTGATCTCATATGGGAAGGAGATATCAGGGCTGACAGTTTGCATTGGTTCGGCGATATAGACGGTATACTCGGATATGACATCGGAGAGTTCCCCCGCACGATTTCAGGCCACATGGGAAACATTCATCCCGACGACGTGGATTATATTAGCAAAGCCGTACAGAAATCTCTTAAATCGGGAAAGCAATTTGGTGCGGAATACCGCATNNTTAAACTCGTGGAGAGTGAACACAGATATAAAGTTCTTGCTGAGGAATTTAATGCGCTTCTTGATGCCATTCCTGACAATCTGATTCTGTTGTCTCCGGATTTGAAAATATTGTGGGCCAATAAGGCATTTGCCTCCCACGTGGGCAAAAAAGCTTCTGGTCTCATGGGACAACACTGTTATAGCCTATGCTGCAGTATCTCGCATCCCTGTACAAACTGTCCTGTCATCATAAGTTTTAAATCAGGGAAGGAAGAAACAACCAGAGTGATGAACACGGAAGGCAGGATATTCGATAAAAGGTCATTTCCCATTAAAGGTAAATCAGGAGAGATACGGAATGTCATCGAAGTTACCAGGGATGTCACTGCAAAGGTGCATATGGAAGAGGAAGCAAAACTGGTACAGTCCCGGTTAATACATACCAACAAAATGACATCACTCGGGACCCTTGTGTCCGGTGTTGCCCATGAAATCAATAATCCAAACAGCTTTATTCTTAACAATACCCAGATACTTGCTGAAATCTGGGGAGACGCCGTTAAGATCCTTGCTGATCATTATCAGCATGATAAAAACCTTCATCTTGCAGGTATAGCCTTTCCTGAAGTCAAGAAAATAGCGCCGAAGCTGTTGTACGGCATTAACGATGGGTCGTTGAGGATAAAGCATATAGTCGATAACCTGCGTAACTTTTCACGTCCTGATAAGGCGCGCATGGATGGGAAGGTAGACATCAATACCATTATCATGACTTCGACGTCAATCCTCGAAAATCAGATAAAAAAATTCACAAATAAATTCGAAGTCAGATGTAAAGAAGATCTGCCAGCCGCAAAAGGCAACGCTCAGCAGATTGAGCAGGTGATTATTAATCTCATTATGAATGCCCTCCAGTCACTGCCGCATAAAAAGGCAGGTGTAAGTATACATACAAAACATAATAATAAAACCAACAAGATCGAAATTAAAATCGCAGATCAAGGATGCGGGATATCCCGGAAAGATCTTGATCGTGTTACAGAACCTTTTTTTACTACAAAATTTGAAATAGGAGGGACCGGACTTGGTCTTTCTATCTGTGATACGATTATCAGAGATCATAACGGGACTCTGATGATTAAATCGCGGGAGGGAAAAGGGACGGTTGTGACAGTAAAACTGCCTTTATATGAGTGATTAACCACAGAGAACCGCATAGCTCCTGAGTTGCTGGGAAGGATGCGGAAATTCAGGGAGCACCATGTGAAAAGATATGAATAATGCCTATTTGCCTGTGTTAATAGTGGACGACGAGAAACAGATACTGCTCAGCTATAAAGTCATGCTGCAAACAGCGGGTGTTGTAAATGTCACAACCATGAATGACAGCAGGAAAGTTCTGCAGTTTCTTTCAAAGGAAGAAGTGGGAGTGATTGTGCTGGACCTTAATATGCCGCATATATCAGGAATTGAGCTGCTCGATACTATTAAAGATAAGTTCCCGCATATCTCCATCCTTATTGTCACTGCGATCAATGATATAGAAAAGGCTGTTGAGTGCATGAAAAAAGGCGCCGTGGATTACCTTGTAAAGCCGGTGGAAAAAAGCCGCTTTGTGTCAAGTATCCAAAAAGTGCTGGAGCTCAGCGAATTGCGCCATGAGGTGACATCCCTTAAAGAGCACGTATTATCTTTGCGGCAGCATCTGCTTACCGATAAACTGGAGTATGAAGACGTTTTTTCATCGATCTATACAAACAGTAAAAAAATGAGGGCTATTTTTCATTATATTGAAGCGATTGCCAAATCATCAAACCCGGTATTTATTGCAGGAGAAACAGGGGTGGGGAAGGAGCTGATGTCAAGGGCAGTTCATACAGTCAGCGGAGTCAGGGGCGAATTTGTTGCGGTAAATGTGGCTGGCCTGGATGATACCATGTTTTCCGACACGCTGTTCGGACATGTAAAAGGGGCATATACAGGCGCGGATAAAAATCGGGAGGGGCTTATTCTCAGAGCGTCCGGGGGGACTCTGCTCCTTGATGAAATCGGTGATCTCAATGAATTGTCACAGGTGAAAGTGCTGCGTCTGATTGAAGAAGGAGTCTATTACTCTCTTGGCTCTGACATGCCTCAAAAAAGTAATGCCCGTATCATTACCTCTACCAACCTGGACCTTCAAAAGCGGATATCTCAGGGGAAGTTTCGAAAAGATTTGTATTATCGGCTTTGCGCCATTCAGATTCAAATTCCTCCCTTGCGTGAACGTACGGAGGACATACCGATTCTCCTGAATCATTTTCTTGAAGAATCTTCGAGAAATCTCAATAAGAAGAAACCGTCTCCCCCCAATGAACTTGTTACCTTGTTATCCAATTATACTTTCCCCGGCAATGTACGGGAGCTTAAGGCAATGGTTTTCGATGCGGTTGCGCAGCACAAGTCAGGGATTCTCTCACTTGAGAGTTTCAGGAAATTCATAAATGAAAAAGGTGAGCATGTTGAGACAATGATTTCACCATTGGAAAAGAGTGCTTCAACACGACTGGATTTTTCAGGACGTTTCCCCACAATAAAAGAAGCCGAGGAGTTCCTGATTGCCGAAGCCCTGAAACGCTCAGACGGCAACCAGGGGATTGCGGCGTCACTCCTTGGCCTTACACGACAGGCTTTGAATAAGCGGTTAAAAAGATCAGAGAATAATTCATAACACTCACCTCAACCAGTGCGACATATTTTGCATGTGTGCCGCGTGG
>DKBK01000074.1 GCA_002451135.1 Nitrospiraceae bacterium UBA6902 | reverse complement strand
TGCATCCAGCCCATGTTCCATTTCATTCCAAAACCGAGACCCCCGAGGTGAGTGGGCCTTGAAACCATAGGCCACGCCGTGGACTCTTCGGCTATGGTCTGTATATCAGGATGGGTGCCGTATACCGCTTCATTAAGCCGTTTCAGGAAGAAAATCGCGTCAAGGTCTTCTCTGCCCCCGTATTTATTCGGTATCCACTCCCCTTCGCTCCTCGCATAGTCAAGGTAAAGCATGGATGCAACGGCATCTACTCTGAGACCGTCAATATGGTATTTTTCGAGCCAGAACATGGCGTTGCTGATAAGAAAGTTTCTTACCTCGTTTCTGCTGTAATTGAAAATGTAACTGTTCCATTCAGGGTGATACCCTTTCTTGGGATCTGAATGTTCATACAGGTAGGTCCCGTCAAAATAAGAAAGGCCGTGTTCATCCGAAGGAAAGTGCGAGGGCACCCAGTCAAGTATTACCCCGATACCGTTCTGGTGCAGATAATCAATCATATACATAAAATCCTGAGGAGATCCGTACCTGCGGGTAGGCGCAAAGTATCCGGTTGTCTGGTATCCCCAGGACCCGTAGAACGGATGCTCCATGACCGGCAGCAGCTCAACATGGGTAAATCCCATATGCCTCACATAATCTGCAAGGGCGTGTGCCAGTTCCCTGTACGTGAGGAACCTGTTGTGTTCTTCAGGTATGCGTCTCCAGGAACCGAGGTGGACTTCATATATTGAACAGGGCGCATTCAGATTATTATGTGCATGCCTGGTTGACATCCATTCACTATCACTCCATTGATAATCAAGATTCCATGCGACAGAGGCGGTTTTGGGAGGCAGTTCCCATGAAAAGGCAAAGGGGTCACCTTTATCTACCGAATAATTATTGTGCTTTGACACAATATGATATTTGTACACGTCTCCTTCCCCGATACCCTGAATAAAGCCCTCCCAGATTCCTGATTCGTCCCACCTTGCCATAAGCTGATGAGAGCCCTTGTTCCATCCGTTAAAATCGCCTATGACGGCGACCTTTTCCGCATTGGGGGCCCACAGGGCAAAATATATACCCTCTTTATCATCAATTACCACCGGATGAGAGCCGAGTTTATCATACAGCCTGAAATGGTTCCCTTCTTTAAAAAGATATATATCATGATCAGTAAAAAGGGTTACATCATGTCGTACGGTCAGTGTGCCACTGTCCTGCCTGTGTATCATTACTGGCTCCTCAACAAGAAATGAAAATTCCTGATATATTTATATTTTCCAATGTTAAAACAATTATATAAAAATAACTTAATAACTGCAAAACCCCAAAAACACCGGATGATTGTTTCATGGACACACGGACCGGCTTAGGTTTTTTTTCACGACATGNNCAAGAACGTTCCGAACGAAGCAGCTTTTTAGAGTAAGAAGAACCGATCCGGGGTTATATGCGGGACGACCGCGCTTTGCCCCTTTGGCTTTCTTTCTCACAGGGTAAAATTGTAAAATGGTTGTGAATTTCTTAAATCAGTAAGGGCATATTGCCACATGCCCCTGCGCACGTTCAATTGGAGGGCCGTTGGAACTATACAGACTGGGCATTGCCGAAGCGAGGGCAGCGATAGACAAAGGGGAAATAAGTCCGATGGAATTGACGGCTGTATTATTTAAGAGAATAGAGTCGCTTGATCAGAAAATCCGCTCGTTTGTAACCCTTGATAAGGAAAATGCCATGCTTCAGGCAGGGCGGACAGGCCGGGATCCCGCGCATCGACTCTCAGGAATACCGCTTGCGGTAAAAGACAATATTTGCACGGAAGGCGTAAGAACAACCTGCTCGTCGAAGATACTTGAACATTTTGTTCCCCCATATGAAAGCACCGTTACGAAGAACCTTAAAGAGCAGGGGTATGTATTAATCGGCAAGACCAATCTCGATGAATTTGCAATGGGGTCTTCAACCGAGAACTCCGCGTTTGCTGGAACGAGAAATCCGTGGGATATTACGAGAGTCCCCGGAGGGTCAAGCGGCGGCTCTGCCGCAGCAGTGGCGGCGGATATGTGCATCGCGGCGCTCGGCTCGGACACCGGAGGCTCGATACGTCAACCGGCTTCATTCTGCGGGGTGGTGGGTTTGAAGCCAACGTATGGCAGGGTCTCACGGTACGGACTCGTTGCCTTTGCCTCATCACTTGATCAGATTGGCCCGATTACCAAAAATGTGAAGGATTCTGCAATTCTCCTGAATATCATTGCCGGGCATGACCGGTGTGATTCGACATCTGCAGATGTCTCTGTGCCTGATTTCACCTCTGTGATCGGCAAGGATATAAGGGGAGTAAGGCTTGGAGTGCCGGAGGAATATTTCATCAAAGGCATGGATAAAGACGTTGAGGGGGCGGTAAAGCAGGCCATCAGGAAACTTGAATCGCTCGGGGCCGTCCCGGTTCCCATATCCCTTCCCCATACCGAATATGCGGTTGCTGCGTATTATATTCTCGCTACGTCAGAGGCGTCTTCCAATCTCGCAAGATACGACGGGGTGAAATACGGCCTGCGTGTTGGAGGCAATGACCTCCTCGATATGTACATGAATACGCGTGAAGCCGGGTTCGGTGCTGAGGTGAAGAGGAGGATAATCCTTGGAACGTATGCGCTTTCTTCCGGCTACTACGATGCCTATTATAAAAAAGCACAGCAGGTAAGGACGCTGATAAAACGGGACTTTGAGAGGGCCTTTACAGAGGTTGATGCAATAGTTACCCCGACAGCTCCAAACCCGGCATTTAAAATCGGCGAGAAGGCAGACGATCCCCTTCAAATGTACCTTGCCGATATTTTTACAATTTCTGTGAACCTCGCCGGCGTGCCGGGGATTTCGGTCCCATGCGGCTTTACCTCTCAGAATCTTCCGGTAGGGTTGCAGATAATCGGGAAGCATTTTGATGAAGCAGCTGTTTTGAAAATTGCGTATGCATATGAGCAGGCAACGGATTGGCATATGAGAAGGCCGGAGTTATAAAATGGCCATAGTCCAAAGATTGCGCAGATTCAACAGAAGAGTAAGACCGATAAAATCTGTGGAATCTGCGGATTCATACTTTATAAAGGGAGTTTGTTGATGCAGTACGAAGCGGTCATCGGTCTTGAAATACATGCGCAGCTCCTGACGGACTCAAAGATATTCTGCGGGTGCTCGACCACATTCGGCGCAGAGCCCAATACGCAGACGTGTCCGGTGTGTATCGGGATGCCGGGAGTGCTTCCTGTGATGAACAGGAAGGCGGTTGAGTACGTGATAAGGACAGGGCTTGCAGTGAACTGCAGCATTGCCCCTCACAGCAGGTTTGCGAGAAAAAACTATTTCTATCCNNTGGGGAAACCCGGAGAATCGGGTTAACAAGGATACATCTTGAAGAAGATGCAGGAAAGAATATCCACGAAGGCGCGGGGAATCAGAGCTTTGTTGATTTAAACAGGGCCGGTACGCCGTTGATGGAGATTGTCTCGGAGCCGGATATACGCAGTCCGCAGGAAGCTGCGGAGTTTGTGAAGAAATTACGGATGATTGTCCGCTATATCGGGGTCTGTGACGGCAACATGGAGCAGGGTTCTCTGAGGTGCGATGCAAACGTGTCGGTCAGGCCTGCCGGGCAAAAGGAATTAGGCACAAAGGCCGAGATCAAGAACATGAATTCATTCCGCTTTATCGAAAAGGCGCTTGATTATGAGATAAGGCGCCAGATAAAGGTATGTAATGAGGGCGGCAGAATCATCCAGGAGACCCGGCTCTGGGACCCGCAGCGGGGAGTCACGGAGTCCATGCGCTCAAAAGAAGAGGCGCATGACTACAGATATTTCCCTGACCCCGACCTCATGCCGATAGAAGTTGATACTGCATGGATTGAACAAATCAGATCGCACATCGTTGAGCTTCCTGATGCAAGGCGGCAGAGATTTATACGTGAATACGGTCTTACCGCGTATGATGCGGATTTGCTTGCAGCCGAGCGGGCGACTGCTGAATGGTTTGAGCAGGCCGTGAAATCCGGCGGCGAGCCTAAAGCCGTGAGCAACTGGATGATGGGCGAGTTGATGAGGCTCCTCAATGAAGAAAACAGACAGATCGATGAATGCGGTCTGAAGCCGGGGCAGCTTTCAGGCTTGCTGAAACTGATGGACAAAGGCGTAATCAGCGGCAAGATCGCGAAAACGGTTTTTGAAGATATGTATAAAACCGGCAAGGATGCGGAGGCCATAGTCAGTGAAAAAGGCCTTGTCCAGATGAGCGATGAAACCGGGATAGAAGCAATCATAGATGAGGTGTTAAGCAGGAGTCCGCAGGAGATTGAACGGTTCAGGGCAGGTGACGCCAAGTTGATGGGCTTCTTCGTCGGACAGGTGATGAAGGAAACGAAAGGCAAGGCGAACCCGAAGATCGTGAATGAGCTGCTGAGGAGAAAGCTGGGGGGATAAGTTGAAACAGAAGCAATAAAAATCCCCCTGCATCCCCCTTTTTCAAAGGGGAACTTATGTGATACCCCTCTTTGGGAAAGAGGGGTGAGGGGAGATTTCTTAATTAATAGACTATGGAACGAATCCTTATTGTAGAAGACAAAGAGTCGATGGCTCAGATGCTGAGGGAGACCCTGGAACTGGCAGGGTATGAGGTCATGATTGCAAAGGACGGGGGCGAGGGGATAAAGAGGATCAGGGACAGTAAGATTGATCTGGTGCTGACCGACCTGAAACTCCCGAAGAAAGACGGCATGGAAATACTCAAGGCCTCTAAAGAGGAGAATTCGCTGATACCGGTGATTGTCATGACAGCCTTTGGCTCTGTGGAAACGGCGGTCAGCGCCATGAAACTGGGGGCGTATGATTTTATCACTAAACCCCTGGACACAGACTATCTGCAATTACTTATAGACAGAGCGCTCAGAAATCAGAGGCTTGTTACTGAAAACATGCTGCTGAAAGACGCGTTATCTCATCATGCCGGTATGCCCGATATCATCGGCAAGAGCCCCCAGATGTTAGAGGTCGCGGAGAATATCCGGAAGGTTTCTTCAACAAAGACAACTGTGCTGCTCCTCGGGGAGTCCGGCACGGGAAAGGAACTCTTTGCAAGGGCGATACATGATTTGAGCCCGAGGAGAGACCATCCCTTTGTCGCAATAAACTGCGCTGCGATACCAAAGGAACTTCTTGAATCCGAGCTGTTNNGCATTCACCGGAGCGGGCGAAAAGAAGCTTGGCAAACTTGAGCTTGCGGACCGGGGCACGGTATTTCTTGACGAGATCGGAGAGATGGACCTGGGACTGCAGGCAAAGGTCCTCAGGGCGCTGCAGGAAGGGGAGATAGACAGGGTAGGCGGGGCCCACCCGATCAAGGTCGACATCAGAATTATTGCTGCGAGCAACAGGGACCTTGAGGCAGCGGTGAAAGAGCATTCTTTCAGGGAGGACCTCTTTTACCGGTTAAGCGTGTTCCCGATCACGGCTCCTCCCCTGAGGGAAAGGAAGGACGATATTCCGGTGCTGACCGAGCACTTCCTGGCCGCATGTGCGGCGGAGATGAACACCCCGCGTAAACGAGTGAGTCAGACCGCTATGGATACCCTCAAAAGCTATCACTGGAAAGGCAACGTGAGGGAACTTGAAAATGTTATTGAGCGCGCGATGATCCTCTGCGAGGGGGATACGATAACGGGGGAGCATCTCCGGCTGGCACCTTTCGCCTCTCCCGAAGCAATGCTGATGAACATCCCGATGGAAGGAACGCTTGAGGAAGCCGCCCATACCGCTCTCAGTGCGGCCGAAACCCTGAGGATCAGAAAAGCCCTTGAAAGTACTCACGGGAACAAAACTCGTGCTGCTGAGATACTTAAAGTCAGCTATAAAACACTCCTCACAAAGATAAAGGATTACGGGATAGAAAAATAAGATAATGTAGGCAGTAACAACCGTCAAATTCACGGTAAATTGATTCGTTCATTCCGTGTGTTGATTTGTATATTAAGACGTGTGATTAGTTCTGTTCTCAGGAGAAAAATTTGTGGATTCTTTATGCACTGTTGACCGCAGTCCTGCTTGCAACCAGCGATGCGTTAACTAAACGGGCGCTTTCTTCCCGGAACGAGTATTTTGTTGCGTGGGCCAGATTGTTGTTTTCCCTTCCTGTTCTTGCAGTAAGTTTGATGTGTATTGAAATTCCCCATCTCAATACAACATTCTGGACCGCGACATTGATCGCCCTGCCATTTGAGATAGTCGCCATTATCCTCTACACAAAGGCGTTGAAGGTTTCCCCGATCAGCCTCACCATGCCCTTTCTCGCGTTAACACCGCTTTTCATTGTGCTGGTGTCTTACTTCATGCTTGGAGAAAAGGTTTCTGTCAGCGGAGGTATCGGGATATTTCTTATTGCCTCGGGAAGCTATACGTTAAATATCCATAAGGCAAGACATTCTCTTCTGGAGCCGGTAAAAGCGGTATTCAGGGAGAAGGGTTCCATGATGATGATAGGCGTTGCCCTGATTTTCAGCGTTACGTCATCGCTCGGAAAGCTGGCGATAACGAACTCATCACCTGTTTTTTTCGGGAGTTTTTATTTTATCCTCCTGACAATAGTATTTACCCCGATCGCCTTAAGTAAAAACAAGGGCTCGCTCAAGATCACTCGGAAGGACATCGGCCCACTCGCGGCCATAGGCATTACGTATTCCATAATGATTCTTTGCCATATGCTTGCAATGAGTATGGTCAATGTCGCGTATATGATTTCAGTAAAAAGGACGAGCCTGCTCTTCAGCATCCTGTATGGCCACGTGCTGTTTAAAGAAGAAAAGATTGCCGAGAAGGCGGTGGGAGGCATTATGATGTTTGTGGGATTCCTGCTTATAGTGTTAAGCAAATAAACAGGAAAGGTCCCGGTCCCCCGGTTGCTCAGGTTTATTAAAAAAAAGACCGCGAGGGCCCGGAGCATTGGAAAGACAATAAGGAAATATGTTAATCTTAGGGTCAGGAGGAAATGGTATTGTATAAGAGTGTAATTATATGGGTCCTGTTCGGTTTGATGATGATCCTGGTCTTTAACCTTCTTGAGACATCCAAACCGAATGAAGAGATTGTTTTTTCGGACTTTATGCAAAAGGTGCAGCAGGACGAAGTGTCCGAGGTAACAATCACAAAGCCTGAGAACCAGATAATCGGAACCCTGAAAAGCGGCGTAAAATTCAAATCGTTTGCCCCTGATTATCCTGACCTCGTAAAGGAGCTTCAAGCCAAGGGCATAAGGATCAGTGCCAAGCCGGACCATACCCCGTGGTATATGAACGTGCTCTTTAATTTCGGCCCCATAATCCTGCTTGTGCTGCTCTGGGTATTTTTCATGAGGCAGATGCAGACCGGTGGAAACAAGGCCCTGTCTTTCGGCAGGAGCAAGGCAAAGCTGGTCTCTGAAAAAGGGATAAAGATAACCTTTTCTGATGTGGCCGGGATTGAGGAGGCCAAAGAGGAAGTTCAGGAAATAATTGAGTTCCTGAAAGACCCGCAGAAATTCCAGAAACTGGGCGGAAAGATCCCCAAAGGCGTATTGCTTGTCGGGCCTCCGGGCGCGGGCAAGACACTTCTTGCCAAGGCGATCGCGGGTGAGGCGGGCGTCCCGTTCTTTTCCATAAGCGGGTCCGATTTTGTGGAAATGTTTGTAGGTGTAGGGGCGTCAAGGGTGAGGGACCTCTTCGAACAGGCAAAGAAAAGTTCTCCCTGCATTATATTCATTGATGAAATAGACGCAGTAGGCCGCCACAGGGGAGCGGGGCTTGGAGGCGGTCATGACGAGCGCGAACAGACCCTTAACCAGCTTCTTGTAGAGCTGGATGGTTTTGACCAGAATGAAGGGGTCATCATACTTGCGGCAACCAACAGGCCTGATGTCCTGGACCCTGCGCTTTTAAGGCCGGGGAGGTTTGACAGGCAGGTTGTTGTGCCCCATCCGGATGTAAAAGGGAGGCTTGAGATAATAAAGGTCCACAGCAAGAAGATCCCGCTTTCGGAGAATGTGAATCTCGAGACCCTTGCCAGGGGAACACCCGGTTTTTCCGGTGCGGATCTTGCCAACCTCATCAACGAGGCAGCGCTGCTGGCAGCGAAAAAATCCAAGACAAAAGTGGAGATGATCGACTTTGAGGATGCAAAGGACAAGGTCATGATGGGGAAGGAGCGCAAGAGCATGATAATCTCGGAAGAGGAAAAGACCAACACCGCGTATCATGAAGCGGGTCACGCGCTTGTGGCTAAACTGACCCCAGGAACGGATCCCCTTCATAAAGTGAGCATTATCCCCCGCGGCATGGCTCTTGGGATAACGCAGCAGCTTCCCATAGATGACAGGTATACATATTCGAGGGAACATATCCTGAATATGCTCGCTGTTTTTATGGGGGGAAGGGCAGCGGAAGAAATTGCCCTTGGACATTTGACGACAGGGGCGGGTAATGACCTTCAGAGGGCAACCGACCTTGCGAGGAAGATGGTCTGTGAATGGGGGATGAGTGACAAACTGGGCCCCCTGACGTTCGGCAAGCGTGAAGAACAGATATTCTTGGGCAAAGAATTTTCGAGACACAAAGACTATTCCGAAAAGACCGCGGAAGAGATCGATGAGGAAGTCAAATCGATTGTCGCGGAAAGATACAGATATGCCAAGCAACTCCTCCTTGATAACAAAGAAACGCTTCTTGCCCTTGCGGGTGTTCTGCTTGAGAAGGAGACCCTTGATGCCGTTGAAATAGAGGCGATCATTCAGGGCACGAATGGCAGAACGGCGGCCTCGCAGGCTGGCGGTGATGACAGCTCCATACCTGAAGCAAGGGCGTAACCGGAAGACTGCATAATCCCATACCTCAACTCTCTGATCCCTCTCAATACAACGTGATACGCTGTTTTTTATACGGGTAATGGCTGCCTTGCATTCTATGACTCATATGACGTATAACAATTAGCGAAGAACGCCTGCGGGCATAGCCGGGGAATCGCATGAAGCTTACGTGGAAAAACTTCGATTTCGATTTTTCTCAAAGAACGTATGTCATGGGTATTTTGAATGTTACTCCTGACTCGTTCTCTGATGGGGGATTGTTTTTTAATCCGGAGAGTGCTGTGAGGCAGGCCCTCAGAATGCAGGAGGAGGGGGCAGACATAATTGACATAGGGGGGGAATCTACAAGGCCGGGGGCGGAGAAGATTACCGTGAAGGAGGAAATAAGGCGTGTGGTGCCTGTAATCGAAGCCCTTGCCAAAGAGGTAAGGGTACCCCTATCAGTGGACACGTACAAATCATTGGTAGCAGAGGCCACACTTTCAGCAGGGGCCTCCCTTATCAATGATATCAGCGGGTTGCGCTTTGATGGTGAAATGCCCGGGGTTGTGGCTAGGCATAAAGTGCCGGTCGTCATTATGCATATTAAAGGCACGCCGAAGAACATGCAGCAAAACCCTTCGTACCGCGCGCTTATTCCTGAGATTATGGACTACCTGTATGGAGGCATTGAAATAGCCAGAAACGCTGGCATAGGTGATGACATGATAATCATTGATCCGGGAATAGGGTTCGGCAAAACTGTCGGCCATAACCTTGAGATTATCCGGAGGTTAAAGGAATTTGAGGGTTTTGAAAAACCGGTACTCCTGGGCCCTTCAAGAAAATCATTCATCGGAAGGATACTCGGTGGACTCCACGCCGCGGAAAGACTCGAGGGAACAGCGGCTGCCGCAGCCATTGGAATATTTAACGGAGCCAATATTGTCAGAGCGCATGATGTAAAAGAAATGGTCAGAGTGGCAAAGATTGCTGATGCGATAAAGAGGGGTTCCCAGGGTTTCAATCCTTGAGGAAGCAGACCCTGGATATTTTCTTAAATTATAAATAATTATTTTATCTTCCGCTCTCTCCTGCAGGGCACCTTACTCAGGGTTTCCAAAGGGGAAATCATCTTGGTCACTCGGAGGATAATCGTTGAGCGATATCATATCCCTTCACTTCTCTGGTTGCAGTGATACTCCCCCTTCTTGAACTGAAGCCAAATTTGTCACATATTAATCCTGTACATGGCACTTGTTACAGAGTGATCTCTGATATGGGCCATATTTTACGGTGACATCAACTTCTCCTGTGCTGTCGTAGTAGGCAACTGCTGTTGCGGGAAGGTCAGATGCATTGAGAGCAGCAGATCCTTTGAGCATATCTGTTGCTAAATCCCATCTTCCCGCGTTTGCGTGAGCAGATGCATGAGCCCGGTGACAGGTGAGACACATTACCTGAGCGCCACTGCCCGGGGCTGATGTGTCTGTTACGCTGAGAGAGGTACGTGCAACTCCTGTGCCGCGCTCAAAGGGAACGAGTTCGTCATAGGAAGTGGCAGCCTGTGAACAATCCCAGTTGCCGGTCTTGATATAGCAGCTGTAATTTATGCCGATGCCGTTCATCAGGCCTGTGACTGCTCCTGCAACGTGCTTGGTTGTCTTGCCTGCATAATCGTGGCAGTTTGCGCACCACTCGGACATGCCTGACCCATACGCAGTATCCTGGCCATAGGATGCGCCGTCTATGGTGACAGCGATAGGAGCGTCATATGAGAAATTGTAGCCATCATCTGTTGCATTACCGGCTTCATAATCACTGTCACCGAGGAGTCTGAAGTTACCTAAGATCGAACCGTCTGTAGGATCCGCAGCTCCATAGGAACCGGAACCTGAGATCGGGGCTGATCCGCCTTTTGTACCACCGTGGACCTGGCCATGAGCGTCGTGGCAGCTTGTACAGCCAAAAAGGCTTGATGAATAGGTACCACCCGGGGCCTGTGTATTGGTTGTTCTCAGATCTGCTGTATATCCGAAATCGAGAGCAACGATGTTGTGCCCATTGTTTTTCCCTTCAAACACAACAGGACCGGAATCTCCGATGACGGTATAGTCAGTTTTTACCCAGCCAAAATCACCTCCTGCGTTCGTGTTGGATAATGCATCACTTGCGATGTGGTAACTACCTGCGCCTGCATGGCAGTTAAGACAGGTGGAGCTTGCGTCACTTCCCTTTAGCAGGCTTGTGTTTTCAACGACGCCAGAGCCAAGGGGGTTGTCTGCTGAACTGTGCATGGTGTGGCACCCCTCACAGGGTGCAACACCTCCTGCGTGGAAGGCATCTGCTGTATCGATTCCCCCTAAGGTTAAGAGAACAACAGTAATTGCAAATAAAAATACTCTCAATCCTTTCATTTGAACCCTCCGATCTTTTTTCTTCTCCGGCAGCCCAGCCACCCCGACTATTCGGGGTCTGTCGGCTTTGTGTCTCCACCTTTCAGTGGGGTTACCATTTTTCGGAGGACAGCGGTAATTTTCTGAATAANNTCAGCTTTTTTAAAAGCCTTCATTTTAAAACCTCTCTGCATACAGAGACCTTCTCTCACGGATGATGTAACTCTATCGAGTGGTCCCTTTTATTAACCTTATATCACCTAAAAAGCAGCTTGTCAACCCAGAAACTATTTTGCATGTACCAATGTATCAGTTAAAATATTACATGCTCTCCTACATACCGGATTACTGATACCTTCAACGTATTAATGAAAATTACCCTGCGACAAAAACTTGATCTATGGGAAAGATTGATAATTTTCGGTCTGAAAAATTATGAGGATTAATTAGTTGGTATCCATAAAAAAAGGGGCTTGCCGAAGCAAGGCCCTTTTAGATTGACTCAGTTTGTAACTACTCTCTACTATTTTTTCTTGTGAGTAGCGCAGCATTTTGATTTGCCGCTTGCAGTATTTTTACATCTTTTTCCCTCTTTTGTGTTTGCAGCACATCTTACTTTCTTTGCCATACGTTCTCCTTTTCCGCATTGCAATTTTTTTTATTAGTTACAATGCAATTGATGTATAAGTACGTCTTTTATTAATTAAAACTTTAGCATTCTGAAATACCTTAATTCTCATAATGTCAGAATAGCCTTTTTTTTGCAACCGCAGGTCACCTGCAAAATAGTTGATATATGCGAAGCATTGACATCTTCGGTCTCAATAAGCTCAGAGGAGAGGGAGGTGTCATCCATAATTTTAAAAGTTTATTTTTGCTGAAGATTTCTTCATGCCCCTAATGGCTCCTTATACAGGCCCTTGACAGCCGGATAAATTAGTAATAGCATTGCCATTAAGTATAGTACCGGTAATTAATCGATCCCGTATCTCGGGTGGAGACGGTTTCCGAAGGAGAGGGAACAGAGGTGTGTTGTGGAGTATGTATGAAGGTTTTGTATTTACTAAATAACAGATCACCGGCCCCTTATGCCTGATTCCGGGATGTCTATCCGAAACCGGGCTGAAAGGCATTCTGCCGTTATTTGCCGTTATGTCTCATATATACGTAACGGGATACAAAGTAAAGTTGAAAAGGAGGAGGGAATGAAAGCGAAACTTTATACTCACATTTGTTTTTTAATTGCAGCGGCAATGGTATTCTGGGCCTGTGCAGGTCCGAAGGTTGAGGTCGAGCCCATCACGGATACGGGCAACCCCGGGGAACAGGTCAGCCGGCTGGATAGCGAAGTCGGAGTAGCGCGAAAAAATCAGATCAATGTCCTTGCGCCGGTATCATTTGCCGTAGTTGAGAAAAATCTGGGCGAGGCCAAAGGAGGATTAATGCGGGGGGATGAAATTTCAGGAATTCTGGAAAAGACCGCCCAGGGGCGTGCATATCTAAAGCGCGCCGAGGAAAGCGCGAAGATGGCCAGAACCGCCCTTTCCAATGTAATAAAGGCGCGTGATGATGCGAGGGCCGCAGGCGCCCCCAGCTTTGAGAAGGACTATGCCGATGCGGAGAGCAGGTTCCTTGAGCTCACCGGCGCGATAGAAAAGGACAACCTGAAGTGGGCCCAGAAAAATGAGGCGGAAGTAATCGAAACGTTCAGGTCTCTCGAAATAAGGGCAATCAAGGAGAAGACTCTTGGCGAAGTGCGCGATACAATCGACCGGGCAGAAAAGGAAGGCGCCAAAAAACTTGTGCCCGAACTTTATGCTGAGGCGCGCAAGGAACTTGATTCGGTCGATGCCTTTATTTCAGAGAATCCCTACCAGAAGGAGGAAATGCTGAAAAGGGCCAACACAGCACTTTTTAATGCGCAGCGACTGGTTGTACTTACTCAGCAGAGCGGCAAACTCCAGACAATGAAACCCGTAGAGACCGTTCTCTGGACAGAAGGAATGATTACCCAGATTACTAACAAGCTGTCGGCCCCTGATATGAGAAACCATTCTTTTGACACCCAGATGGAGAACATTCTCGGGACAATCGGTGCAGTGCAGGCTGATCGTAAGTTTTTGGGAGATGAAACAAAGAGCCAACAGGCTGAAATCGAAATGATGATGAAGGATTACCGGACAGAGACTGAAACCCTAAAAAAAGGGCACGATGCTGAAATAGCTTCCCTCACTTCAAAAATATCCGCCCTCGAAGGCAAGTCCAAAGAAGAGCAGGCCGAGAAGCAGCGCATCGAGGCCGAAAAGCGGGCTAACGAAGCACGGCTTGCAGAGGAAAAGAGGATGGTCGAGCAGCGCTTGGCTGCTGAGAGGCTGTTCAATGAAATGTATAATGAAGTGCAGGCCTTCTTTGAGCCTGAGGAGGCAGACGTATACAAGCAGGGAGACAAGCTTGTAATTCGCCTGAAAAGCATTAAATTCCCGATAGGGAAAGCGATAATCATGCCTGAGAACTATGCGCTGCTGAGCAAGGTCCAGAAGGCTGTCAGGACATTCGGTGAACCAGAGGTGCTTATCGAAGGACACACCGACAGCACGGGTTCTACGGCTGTTAATGAACTCCTGTCCCAGAAGCGTGCGGAAGCGGTGCAGGAATATCTGGTTGCCAATCAGACCGTGCCCGTTGACAAGATTACGTCTATAGGATATGGATCAATCAGGCCGCTGGCATCCAACGCGACCGAGGAAGGCCGGGCCATTAACCGGAGGATAGATATAATAATATCCCCGATCACGCGGGGAGAACAGTAATACCATAGGTTTGCGTCGCAGCGTCTTGCTGAAAGGCCCTCCCGAAGGAGGGCCTTTGCAAAGTACAAGTTAAGATAAGATCTTTGACAGGGGAGCAAAAAATGGATGCCCCTGAAGATATGCAGCAGGAAGATGCCGGGAAAAGTGAACACACCGGACAATAGCCTTGCGCAATAAAAAGCATGGAACAGACGGAGAGAATAAGTGAAACAGGACTTCATTGTTATTATGCGTTGTCTACACTACATCTTTGTGAGGAAATGATGAGGACTGTCAATAGTACTAACCTGGCATCTTTCTCTCACAAAGCAGCACTCATTTGGCCTGAAAGAATTCCCTCTACATAGAAAGAGCAGGTTCAGCTTTATTCCTGAAACATGATTGTGATAAAGGGATTTATGCAGAATCCTGCGTATATTTCTGTTGTAAAAATAAGGAATGTATAATAATATTACCGTATGATATTATTCGCAGAATCTGCTCAGGGAATATACTCTTGAATGACATTGCTATTAAGAGAGTCATAATCCTGGTCAGGCGGTGGATCCAGAATAAAGTAGCTGTCATAAACCACCAGGCGGTTATAAAGGACATATTACACGAGGTCGAGGTGACCGCGGGTTACTTTGTCACCCTGACGCTCGCGAACCTGATCGCTCTGAGCGGTCTGATTAATAACAGCGCGCCCGTCATAATTGGCGCCATGCTTATTTCCCCCCTCATGGGCCCCATACTGAGCTTTGGTTTCGCCTTTATTACAGGCGAGGAAATAGTGCTGAAAAGGGCCGTAAGAAAGGTTGCATTCAGTGTTGTGCTGACAATCGTCGTGGCGGCGCTTGCTTCAGTTATATCGCCCCTGCACGAAATCACGAGTGAGATTGCTTCGCGCACAAAGCCGAACATTTACGATCTTGCCATCGCCTTTCTTTCAGGCACGGCAGGGGCCGTTGCCATCTGTACAAAGAAAAATTATCTTACCATCGTTCCCGGCGTCGCCATAGCAACGGCGGTCATACCGCCTTTAAGTGTTACCGGATTCGGCATCGGCATCGGCAGTTTAAGTATCGCGTTTGGAGGATTTCTCCTCTTCTTTACGAACTTTGTCGCCATCATCATCGCAACCTGCGCTGTCTTTTACTTTTACGGCTTTAAACCAAGTATGATCACGGAAGCGGACGTTGCATATTTAAAAAAGCGTGTTGCCCTTCTGGCAGTCGTGCTCTTTGTTATTTCCATACCGCTCATATATACACTGCATAAATCAATCTCCGAAATTAGTATGCAGAAGAAAATATCCGAGCTGTTGAAACAGGAAATCGACAGGGAGAAAAAATCGAGGCTGCAGACCTTTAATTACATCGAAAAAGACGAGGCGCTGGAGATAAGCGCTGTAGTCAATACCGTTGATTACATCAGGGATGATCACATTGAGGATATGGAAAAAGACATAGGCGCTGCTCTCCGGACCCCCGTAAAGCTGAACCTCGATCAGATCAAGGTCCAGCCGAGAGGATTGAAAGAACCGGTCGTGACGGTAATTGCCCCCCCGAAACCGCCGTGGGATGTGCTTAAGGCCTCAAGGGAAGATGTGGTAAAGGTGATAAAGAAGACCACCGGAAAGGTGGAGAAACTCATATCACCGTCGCCGATAACTGATTTTCAGGTAGGCTTTAATGACACATCAGTCACGGTTTCAATCGGCTTGACAATAAGGAGAGATGATCCGCTGTCCGATGATCAGATCCTGTTGATTAGCAGACTGATTGCCGATGAAATCGGGCTGCCGGTCAAACTGACAGTGGAAAGCAATCCTTTTGTCCCGCCGCTCGTCTTTAAAAAAGGAGAAACAGCCCTGTCCGCTGAAATGAAAAAGTCCCTTGGTGCTATCACAGACGCGTACCGTAAAGACAATAAAATAACTATCCTGGTCAATTCACATGCTGAATCCTCGTTCACTTACAGAAAAAGGATTCAGTTTGCGGAGCAAAGGGCCGGGGAAGTAGCAAATGTCCTTATTTCCGTATATGGAATCCCCGAGACCAGCATCAACACGTCGGTTAACAGGAAGAAGGCGGTCAAGGAGCCATTCGTCAAGGTGACGGTAAGACCGGAACAGAGGGAATAATATATCTACTCGGCCTGCGGCTTCTTGCCGGATCTGTTGAACAGCCCGCTCAAACCGGCGATATTGAATCCCGGAGGTGCATAGTCTTTTGCATGATAATTCTCCGGCACCGTGGTCTGGTTGCCGTCGCGGAGTGAGGAATAATGGGGCGACATGATCTCGACCCCGCCTTCATTGAATTTGTCCTGGATGTTCTGGTGGAGACTGTCGTATATGACCGCCATTTTATTCGGCTGGTCTGTATAGGCGTTTATCTGGTAGCTGACATAAAAGTCGTCGAGGCTGGTCTGAAGGACAAACGGGGCCGGCTCCTTGAGGATATGTGCTGAAGACAGGGCTGCCGTTATCAGGAGTTCATGTACCTTTTTCCAGGGCGCGTCATACCCGATAGTCACAGTCGTGTGCAGAATGAGGCCGCGTTCCTTTGCGGAAGAGCTGTAATTGATTATATGACTGCCGAGCACCATGGCATTAGGAATGGTTACATCTTCATTCTTGACTGTCCTGACCCGCGTTACAAGCAGGGTTTTCTCGATTATATCTCCCATGGTATCCGATATCTTCACCCTGTCGCCGATGGTAAATGCCCGCATATAGGTGAGAATAACCCCGGCCACGACGTTTGCGACTGCGGCAGTGGAGCCTAATGAAAAAAGGACCCCGAGGAAAAGCGAGACCCCTTTAAACGCGGGTGAATCCGCCCCCGGCAGGTACGGGAAAGCCACTACTACGGTAAAGGCGATAACAAGGAAGCGAACAATTTTATACGTCGGCTGTGCCCAATCCGCAAAAAACCCTGGAAGTTTGATGTTATCTTTTTCAACCGCATCAAATATAACTTTTATCAGTTTCAGCACATAGCGGGTGACGATTATGATAACAGCGATAAAAAAAAGATTCGGCAGGTATGATGTGAGGGCCCTGCCCATAGTATGAAGCGGGGACATTATGTATCCGAATATCGTGGACGAGTATCTCCTTGTCCAGGGGAAGAAACTCAGGACAAGCGGTATGTAAAAATAGAGCAGCAGGATAATGAGCACCGCGCGTGTCAGTTTTGCTGTTTTTACAATTCCATCGGTGACCTGGGTGGAACTCAGGATCTCAAGTTTTTGAAATTTCAGACCACGGATGCGGACGTCTTTCCAGGAGTATATTTTCTCGTATGCTCTGAGGAACATTTTTTTCATGAAAACCATGAGCAGGACAAACACTGCTGTCGATATCACGGCAAAGAGGACACCGAAGAGGACGGCCTTTAAGCTGTATTCCCTTCTCTGGAGATCAATGGCGGAGCTGATGGTAGCGGCATGTTTGTGTGCGAGTTCGAGCCTGTTCGTCCCGGCGGCCTTTGCGTCATCCTCTGTGACGGTCATAATTATCAGATCCCCTGCGGTAATATCCGTACTGGTTTCCGTATCAGCCACGGTTATCGAATTGATGTCAAACAGCGGGTCTTTTGAGAGTTTCTCTATTCTTTTGGCAATGATCTCCGCCCGGTTCTCAGGCGTGATCGAGAGTATCTTTGACTGAACATAAAATAAGACCTTGTCGTTGATGGATACAGGGGCGCTGGTTACATTGACGGGTGAGGGAGCAGTGGTGTACTGCGGTTGAGCGGTGCCGGCATAGAGTTGAGCACAGTGAATGAAGAACATGGAAAGCACAACCACACATAGAGTCATAATATCTCGTATCACCTTGTTAACCGCTGATGTCATTTTCCCCTCCCTGTCTATTCATCGCGTCATTTATTCTTATCCTGAGTTCCGGCAGGTCCACAAGCTGGAGAGTTGTGGATGCGATGCCGACCCGTCCGTCAGTCTTGTCGATCTCCTCAATGATACGGGTGAAGAGGACGTCTTTTGTTGAGCGCCGTTTCCGGTAATTAACGATATACCGGATAGTGAATTCCATCCAGTTATCCGTCACCTGGATGGTGATCATGGGCTCGACCATTGCGTCCTCGATCATATATTTATTGACCATGACCTGCCACTCATTCTTTGCCTGACGCGCATAATCTCCGGCAACCTCGTCAGCGACCCTGGTGAATATTTCCTTAGCCAGTTTATAATCGCATCCGAATTTGACCGGCATTACGATCTCGTCCCAGAGAAAATGGAAGTCGCCTGAATAATTAAAAACAGGCTCCTTAAACACAAAACTGTTTGCAACGCGCACAATGCGGCCATTGTATAAATCCGCCTTGACCCACTGGCCGCATTCCATGAGGGTCGTGCGCAGGATGCCGATATCTATCACATCACCCATTATGCCCCCAAGCTGAATCCTGTCTCCTGTTTTATAGAAATTACCGGCTGAAACCGCGAGCCAGCCTGCAACACTTGCAATGACCTCCTGCAAGGCAAATGCGATCCCGGCGCCTGCGACCCCAAAGGCAACGGTCAGCCCGCCCAGCTTGTCGCTGAAAATAACAGTGATTAATATTATGCCGGTTACGTAGCCGATAAGCGTAACAAACTTCCGCGCGCGGTAGCGGTTGTCCGTATCTTTGATATACCCTGTAAGATATCTTTTAAAAAAGCGGACCGCGACGCTGATTATCAGGATACCGATAAATGCTGCCACAAGCTTCCCTACCGTCGGATCCATAAGCCATTTTATGATCAATTCTTCCATAGTATTCCTCCTGATGATACCACGCTATTTTACACTATTTTTCATGTATCTCATACCTGCTGAGATTCTTGCCGCTTTCCCTGGCAGGCAGGAGGCACAGGAGCACGAGCAATTTTTTTTGGACAGATTTTCGGAATACACGATAAATATGTTTACGCGCTCTCTGGGATAGGAAATTTGTTTTATTGATCTTAAGGAGATTATATCAAACCCGTGCGGATCTCATGCGATATATGGCAGGCGTGGGAGAAGAAGCTCAGATGGGCAAAATAATGTCAAAACAGCTTCCTTTGCTTACCTCGCTCCGGACATTGATTTCCCCGCTGTGAGCTTTAATAATTGCACTTGCGATACTTAATCCAAGCCCTGTCCCTTCCATGTTTCTTGATGCCCTGCCGCGGTAGAACCTGTCAAATATCTTTTCTTTATCATTTTTCTCAATGCCGGTGCCGTTATCTTCAATCCTGATCCCTACCCTTCCGCCTTTTTTTGAGACCGCGATATTTACAGAGCCGCCAGGCCTGTTGTATTTGATTGCGTTCTCGATTATATTCAGAAATGCCTCGGTAAGTGTATTGAGGTTGCCGGATACATAAACATCTTCCGCCAAAGATGTCTGTATGTTTATACCCCCCTTTTCCGCAAGGACCTCTGCGAGCTTTACGGACTGCTTCAGGCAGTCATTCAGGGGAATGGTCGTGAAATCGGCAGAGGATAGGACGCCGGAATCGAGGCGTGCCAGTGACAGCATATCGTCTATCAGTCTTCTCATCGTGTCAGATGTGCTTTTGATAATGTGCAGTGACCTCGTGTATTCTTCAACACTCCTGTCTTTCTGAAGCAGGATGTCGCAGCGGGTCTTTATCACGGAGAGGGGCGTTTTAAGCTCATGGGAGGCATCCGCTATCAGGCGCTTTTCCGAATCAAATGCCTTCTGGAGCCGGTCGAGCATCCCGTTAAATGATCTGGCAAGCCCCTTTATCTCCTCGGGCTGAAGGTCAATTTCAATCCTCTCACCAAGTGTCCTGTGTGTTATTTTTTCAATCCGGGAATAAAACATCTTTAACGGTTTTAAAGACCGTTTAGCTATCCATAAGCCCGCGAAAGCGATTATTGCTATATATACGGGGACGGTGACAATGATGAATTGTATGAACCTGTTTATCACCGCATTGCCTGCTTCAAGACTTCGTGCGGCATAGATCACCACATCTTTATTTAGTATGTGAAAATCATGAAGCACTACCATTATCGGTTCATTTGCAGGACCTGTGGAAATGTATACCTTCTCGCCGAGATCTTCATCCAGGGATTCAAGTTCGCCAGACGCGAGATGAAAGTCATCTCCTGCGAGTGACGGTGAAACAGCGAGGATGTTTCCGTCCAGGACAACTTTATAGTAATGGCCCGAACGCGGTATCGAATAATCTCCTAAAATAATCTCGGACGGCTCCAGACTGATCTGTCCGTTTTCTTCCTGAAGCAGCCCCTTTAGTATCTGTATTTTTGAATGCAGCCCGAGTTTTACGGAATCATAAATGTCTTTCTGCACTTCGTAGTATATAGAAGTCCCGCGAACAATAAGAAGAACGGAAATAAAAAGGAATATCCAGAGGAATAATCTTCCTTTTATCGATTGTAAAACTGAATTCATCAGGGCTCTTTTAACATATATCCGGCTCCCCGCACAGTATGTATCAGTTTTTTTCTGAAGCCCCGGTCTATTTTGTTTCTTATATGACTGATATACACCTTTACAATATTTGTTTCCAGGTCCGGACCGAATATATGTTCTACAAGCTCTGAGCTGCTTATGACCCTGCCCTTGTTTAATGCGAGATAATTGATAATACTGAACTCCCTTGATGAAACATCAATTACCTTTCCAGCCCTTTTGACAGAATGTGTATTCGCATCAATCACCAGATCACCGATTGCAATCGTAGATGATCCGGCACCTTTATATCTCCGTATAACAGCTTTCAGGCGGGCGAGGAGCTCGGTAAATTCAAAAGGCTTGGATATGTAATCATCAGCCCCCAGATTAAGTCCTTTTATCCTGTCTTCAAGCCCGCCCCGGGCGGTCAGCAGGAGAACGGGCATGTTGATTTTCTTCTTTCTCAGGGTCTCAAGGATGGTGATTCCATCTATGCCAGGCAGCATGATGTCGAGCACAACCGCATTGTATTTATACGTTTCAGCCAGGTAGAGGCCTTCCTCACCATCAAACGCCAGTTCCACGACAAAGGAGTTTTCTTCAAGTCCCTCCTTTAAATTTTCGGCAAGATTCTTTTCGTCTTCGACGAGAAGGATTTTCATGTCATGCTCTTGTTTCCGGCATCAATGTATGCTGTTATTTCTGCTATTGTACTACAATACGTGCTCTCCTGTTTTTCTGCCAGCAATCTTCATTCTGCTCTGTACAGACCGGTCTTTCTTCTCCATAGGTTATGTTAGTCATTCTTGATGTTGATACGCCGAGTGCTGCAAAGTAATCTCTTACTGCCTTTGCCCTTTTTTCTCCAAGGGCCAGATTGTACTCATTGGTCCCTCTTTCATCACCATGGCCTTCAATGATAATATTGATCAGTTTCTTGTTCTTGAGATAGGACGCCGACGAATGCAGCAGGGGTCTGGCATCCTCCCGTATATTATATTTATTGAAATCAAACAGCACTTCATTTGATAAAGCATCTGAATCTTCTGCTGAAACATTCGACTGAATATCCTGATCCATATCGTGGCGTTCCGCCACTGATATGTCTCTCACAATTTCTGTGTTTTCTTCAGGCCCTCCCGACGTTGCTGTGACAGATTTGCTTTCACTGTCCTCTACCTCGGGAGCTTTTGCATATTTTTTTGAACAGCCCATCATAACAACAATCATACTCAGCAGAATTAAAACTATTCTCTTCATTATAGACCTCCATTTAATGGTTTTATAGACGCTCAAGCGTTCTAATCTTTCCGCTTTTTGACTTCGATTTTGTATGCTGTAAATTTTTTTTCTACGTATTCACCTTCTATTTCAACGTATGCCCCAATCTCCGTTTTGCCGAATTCTTCTTCAATGCTTGTATCAGCAGTAACAAGAATTTCCCTGTCGTTTACCGTCCACATCCCCTCATATCCTCTCTCCGGCATGCTTTCGATCACTCCGTACAACTTGGCAATATACGTTGCGTCAGTCTTATTATCTTCTGTCTCAGCGGAACGCGCTGCAACGCCTGACAGGAGCATTACCGATACGATGAGCAAAAGCATCTGCTTAAGATATTTCATCCGCACCTCTTATTATTAATATTCGTCTTCATTTTAACAAAGTAAAGGTTAATGTATGGTTAACAGGCCATTTATTAAAGAAAACAGTCGAGGGGGTCTGTTCTTTTAAAATGATAAAATGCAGGCCATATGATATTCTTTAGCTACAAATGAAAAAACTCATAATTTTTACAGACCTCGACGGCACCCTCCTTGACTATTCAAACTATTCCTTTGAGGCGGCCCTGCCTGCTCTTGATCTGATAAGAGAAAGGAATATCCCCCTTATCATCTGTTCAAGCAAGACGAGAAAAGAGATAGAACATTACAGGAACAAACTCTCCAATCTACACCCCTTTATTACTGAAAACGGTGGCGGTATATATGTCCCGGAAGACTATTTCAAATTCAATATGCAGGATTCACAATTCAAAATCGAAGAAGCCGCCGGCTATAAGCTCATCAGGCTTGGCGCAGCATATCCCGATTTGAGAAAGGCGCTGCAGAAACTGCGTCACGAAGGCTTTGATGTGAAAGGGTTCGGGGACATGACAGGAGAAGAGGTTACCGTTGTTACCGGGTTATCCATAGAGGAAGCTGAGATGGCGAAACAGCGGGACTTTGACGAACCTTTCCTCGTCAAGGGGAGCGGAGAAGACACAGAAAGGCTTTTAGAGAGGATTCAGGGGATGGGGTTCAATTATACACAGGGTCAATTCTTTCATATCCTCGGAAACAGTGATAAGGGCAAGGCGGTTTCTATTTTGACTGATTTATACAGGAAGCAATACGGCGGGACAGTTACGGTTGCCATCGGTGACAGCCCGAATGATATTCCCATGCTCAACAGAGTGGACCACCCCGTGGTCGTCCGGAAACACGACGGAACATATGACAGAAGAATCAACATGCCCGGTGTTGTAAAAGCTGACGGAATTGGTCCCCGTGGATGGAACAGCGCGGTCATGAAGATGATAAGCCGCTTAGGGTGAATTTTCCCCATATTTAATCCATAGTTAATAATTAGTTATGACAAATATCCAGTTTTCCCCTTATTAATAGCCATCTCTGGATCCGCAATTCCCTGGGCAGGCCACACCTGTGTGCCCCTTGTTTTTTTGGTGGAAAAGTGCTATTCTTTGTGTAGTTTTTCACACCTTGAACTGTCGTGAATAGAGAGTGGGCCTTCCCACTCTTTTGTTTTATATGCAAAAAATGGAATTAGACCGCATAAGAGAAAAAGTGAGAGGCATTATCGGGCCGGTCATCAACGCCCTTGATCTCGAGCTTGATAATATCGAGCTGAGTCAAATGAGGGGCAAGGCCCTGCTTAGAGTATTTATTGACAAGGAAGGCGGAGTTACCATTGATGATTGTGAACGTGTCAGCCGTGAGGTGGAAGCGATACTTGATGTGGAAGATCCTATCCCCTGCTCCTATGTGCTGGAAGTGTCGTCTCCCGGACTGGACAGGCCGCTGAAGGGGGCTGGAGATTTTAAGCGTTTTGAAGGGAAAAATGTCCGGGTCGTTACCCTTGAGCCGATAGACAACCAGTCTTTTTTTATAGGAAAAATTGCGGCAGCCGGTGAGAGTAAAATAGAGCTTCTCTTACCTCAGGACAGACAGGTTACTATAGCGTACAAAAATATTTCGAAGGCAAGACTGGAAGTGGAGGTATAACATAATGAATCGTGAACTTATACATATTATCGAACAGATGAGCAAAGAAAGGGGAATCCCCAAGGAGTCTATTCTTGCGACCCTGGAATCCGCACTACTATCTGCGATCAGAAAGAAATATGGTCTTGAAGCTGAAATAAATGTAAGGATTGATACGGATTCAGGGGAGATTATTGCTACTGCTCAAAAGAAGATAGTGAAAAAGGTCAATGACTCTCTGAGTGAAATATCCCTGAGGGATGCGAAGAAGATAGATCCTTCAAAAGCGTTAGACGATACCGTGGATTCCCCTGTCCTGCTGGATGACTTTGGGAGGATCGCTGCACAGACAGCAAAGCAGGTGCTTTTTCAGCGTGTCAGGGAGGCTGAAAAGGAGGCTATCTTCGAGGAATACAAGGACAAGGCAGGGCAGATCGTGAGCGGAGTGATAATCCGTAAGGAAAAAGGCAGTTATTTCGTGGCACTCGGCAGGGCTGAAGCCACGCTGCCGATCAAAGCTACACTTCCCACTGAGAGCCTCAAGAGGGGTGAAACAATCAGGACGTATATAGAAGATGTGAAAATAACGCCGAGGGGGCCGGCAATCATGCTTTCCAGGACCCATCCTAATTTTGTGGCAGAGCTTTTTAAAATGGAGATACCGGAGATTTATGAGGGCCTTGTGGTCATAAAAGACATTGTAAGGGAAGCGGGTGACAGGACAAAACTGACGGTTTATTCCAAAAACTCCATGGTTGATCCTGTGGGGGCGTGTGTGGGCATGAAGGGCACCCGTGTGCAGTCAATAGTCAGAGAATTAAGAGGGGAAAGGATTGATATAATACCCTGGACTGAAGATCCAAGGGTCCTTATCGCAAAGGCATTGAGCCCTGCATCCGTAGAGAGCATCGGAATCAATGAAGAGGAAAAAACTGCGATGGTCGTTGTGAATGACCAGCAGCTCTCGATAGCCATTGGCAAAAAGGGGCAGAACGTACGACTGGCGATGAAACTCACTGGCTGGGACATAGATATCATCAGCGAAACTGAGTACGGCAAGATGAGAAAGGGAGAGATTGAGACTCAGCTTGGTGAGCTTCAGGAGGAACGCCGGATGAACGAAGAGGAGAACACCCCGGCCCGAGAGGATAACGCCTCTGAGGATGAAGAACAATAAAGACCTTACCCGGACTAACGCATCCGATCACAGTCCGCAGATATCAAGAGATACCCCTGTCCAGTATGTNNCCCTGGCGCTATGAAGACCGGAGGGACCTCAGAAAGATCAGCAGCCTGAAGTACGGGAACCATGAAACAGTCTTATGCGAAGTGGTTTCTGCCGAGATTATCACCACCCCCAGAAAGAAAATGAAGATATTTGAACTCGCGGTGAGCGATGATACGGGGGTTCTCAAGTCCCGATGGTTTAACCAGCCGTACCTGAAAAAATATTTTCAGAAAGGCCAGAAGGTTATATTAAGCGGGGTCGTAAAAGGCAATCCGTATGCGGGTTACGGACTCGAGATGGAAAACCCCGACTTCGAGCTCTTCGGCAATGAGGACACCCTGATACATACGTCCAGGATAGTGCCCGTATATAAGGCCACTGAAGGACTTTCCCCTAAACAGATCAGGACCCTGATATTCAATACAATAAAGGCCTACTCTTTCATCGTAGAAGAGTATCTTCCGGAAGAGGTCCTCAAAAGGAACAATTTAAAACCCATCGCCTGGGCGGTTAAAGAGGCGCATTTTCCCGAGGAGTTTGGCGACGTGAGTGCCTTGAACAGGGGCATGGGCCCGGCGCACAGGCGGCTTGTCTTTGATGAATTTTTTCTCCTTGAGCTCGGACTGGCGATCCTCAAAAAAAGGGAGACCCTGGAAAAGGGAATCAGCTTCAGTATTAAAGACGGGCTCGTGAACAGGTTTTTGAAGAGTCTTCCCTTTGAACTGACACACGCCCAGAAGAGGGTACTCGAGGAAATAAGGACTGATATGCAAAGGCCCGTACAGATGAACAGGCTTGTGCATGGTGATGTGGGATGCGGCAAAACCGTCGTGGCCCTTGTGTCAATGCTTATTGCCGTTGAAAATGGGTATCAGGCATGTCTCATGGCCCCTACGGAGCTCCTTGCGGAACAGCATTTTATCAATATACACAGGATGGTTGAAGACCTCGGTTTGAAAGTTGTGCTTTTGACTTCAGGCATAAAAGACAAACCCGTGGAGGATATTTCAGGAGGGGGCGCACAGATCGTAATCGGAACCCATGCGTTGATACAGGAGACGGTGCAGTTTAAAAAACTCGGTCTCGCAATCATTGACGAACAGCACCGCTTCGGAGTCGTACAGCGTGCGGCCCTCAGACGCAAGGGCTTTCATCCCGATATACTTATCATGACGGCAACGCCGATACCGAGGACCCTGGCGATGACGCTCTACGGAGATCTTGATATAGGGGTCATTGATGAGCTGCCTGCGGGACGGAAGCCTATTATTACGAAGGTATTTTTCCCATCACAGAAGGACAGGGTATACTCTTTAATCCGGAGGGAGCTTTCTCTCGGGAGGCAGGTATACATAGTATATCCTCTTATTGAGGAATCCGAAAAACTTGATCTCAAATCTGCGATTGAAGGGGCAGAGGCCTTAAAAAAGATATTCCCGGACAGGAAGATCGGACTCGTTCATGGTAAAATGCATCATGACGAAAGGGAGGCTGTAATGGCAATGTTTAAATCAGGGGACATTGACATGCTTGTGGCGACAACCGTCATCGAAGTGGGAATAGACGTGCCCAATGCTTCCCTTATGCTTATCGTCCACTCAGAGAGATTCGGCCTCGCGCAGCTTCATCAGCTCCGGGGGAGAATAGGCAGAGGGGGGTATGACTCATGCTGCCTGCTGATGGCCTATCATCCTTTCAGTGAGGATGCGCGGAGGAGGCTTAAGGCCATGGAGTCCACGGGTGACGGATTCAGGATAGCGGAAGAGGACCTGGCCATAAGAGGGCCCGGTGATTTCTTTGGCACAAGGCAGTCGGGAATTCCTGATCTGAAAATTGCTAATATAATACGGGATATCGAAGTGCTTGAGGGCGCCAGGAAAGAGGCATTTGATTTAATTGAAAACAACCCGGATCTCGCCCGGTATCCATTGCTGAAAGAAATACTGCAGAAAAAATGGATGGGAAGACTGGAACTTATAAAGAGTTAGGAGAGTTACGCAACAGGGGTACTGAAAAAAGAAACAATCTGAGTGATTTCTCAACCCCGTACTCGTAACTCCTCACTCTGAAAAAGGGAGGAAGAAATGATAGACATAATAAGAAAAAATCTGATGACGGGCTTAGAGCGCATCAAATGGATTGCATCATTTCTTGCATCAAGAACCAGGGCCGAGACAGCCATAGCAAAGCTTTTCTACGAAAAGAGCAAGGTCGAAGATAAAATAGATGAGCTGTTAAGAGACATCGGCAAGAGGGTTGTGGACCTCAGGGAAAAGGGGGAAGAGGATGTCTTCCAGGATTTTACTATTAAGCATGCCCTCAGTGAGTTGAAGGATTTACGGGAGGCGGCAAATAAATACAAGACGCAGGCAGACGAAATCAGCAGACTGCGGGAAGAATGATTTATCTCCCGGTATTCATTTTAGGCGCCATTATCGGCTCATTTCTGAATGTATGTATTTACCGCGTACCGAGGAATGAATCTGTTGTAAGGCCTGCATCAAGGTGCACTTCCTGCGGCAGACCTATCAGGTTCTATGACAACATCCCGGTATTAAGCTATATCTTCCTCCGGGGCAAGTGCAGATACTGTAAGACGAACCTTTCTCTCAGATATCCTCTCATAGAATTACTTAACGCGGTACTTTATGTGCTGGTGCTGAGAAGATTCGGCACAGAGTCCCCCTGGATTCTAGGCGTGTATCTTGTTTTTGTATCTGTATTGGTAGTCATCTTTTTTATTGATCTGGATTATCAGATAATTCCCAACAGCCTTACTCTACCGGGGATTCCCCTTTCCCTTGTCCTTGGTTCCACCATACTGCCTGATCCCTTCTCCGGCAATGAATTGCTTGGATTCAAGGGCTCGCTTACCGGTTTTGCGGCAGGAGGAGGTTTCTTCTATGCAGTCGCGATGCTGGGGAAGGCGGTCTTTAAAAAGGACGCCATGGGGGGAGGAGACATAAAGATGATGGCGATGGTAGGCGGTCTTTTAGGCTGGAAGGGCGTTATCCTTACAACATTTATGGGAAGTCTTTTCGGTTCAGTCACAGGAGTTACCCTTATCCTGTTAAAGGGGCGGGAATGGGGTTCCCGCATACCCTTTGGCCCCTATCTCGCGATGGGCGCGCTCATCACCCTTTTCTGGGGTCGGGACATTTTACAGTGGTATTTTCATGCATGATCGTTCTTTTATCAGAATTGTCACCATAGCTCTGTTTGTGCTTGTGGGGTCGTTTATCGGGGTCCTGCTGGTTCAGGCCATGGAGGACAATAGTACTCAGTACGTTTGGGGCGCTGGGGGAATTACATTAATTGTAGTATTAATTGTGTCGGCCAGGGCATATATCCGGAGAGGGCGTAACATTATGGATACAACAGGGGCAGGCAAGGAAGGTTCGGAAGTCGGCTTTGTTGTAGATACGTTCCATGATCTTATGGCAAAGCTCAAGGAGAAGGAAAAGGAACTTGAGACGTTAAAGGTCTTTGCCGAGGAGAAGGCGACAAGGATGGAGGCCTATAATGAAAATATCCTTCAAAGCGTTCCAAGCGGGGTAATGAGCGTTGATAATTCCGTCAGGATAAAAAGCATAAATCAGGCAGCGGAGAAGATATTGGGGATACACGCAGAGGGGACTATCGGCAAGAGATTCGGAGAGGTTTTCAGAGAACCACTGGCAATGCTTTTAAATGAGGATACGACCGTATCAAGGGCCGAATATCCATATATCACTGACGACAGGAGGCATATCTGGCTCGGCATAACGACCTCGCAGCTGAAAAATACCGCAGGTGAAAAAATAGGTCTTATCTTTGTCTTTACCGACTTGACGGACATCAAGGCGCTTCAGTCGCAGGTCGAACTGCAGCAGCGGCTGAGCCAGCTTGGCGAAATGTCGGCGGGCATCTCTCATGAGCTGCGGAACTCTATGTCCGTAATCTCCGGATATGCCAAGCTTCTCAGTAAAAAGGTGGAGGCGTCAAACAAGGGAACTGTTGACGCAATTCAGTCCGAGATCGCCGTTATGGACAAAATCATCTCTGAGCTTCTTGCCTTTGCAAAACCCACTTTTTTGAACAGGGAGCATATGGTTCTTAATGATGTGATAATGGGGACGATTGAAACAGCAGCAGGCAGCCACCCTTCAATTGCGGTGAAAATCAATGCTGCCGTTCCTGTATCCGTTAAAGCCGATAAAGTGCTTCTGAGACAGGCCCTGACCAACCTCTTTGTCAATGCGGTCGAGGCAATGCCGCAAGGCGGCAGCCTTGAGATAGATCTCGGCAGTCGTCACAGCAAAGCAGAAATAATTATTAGAGACACGGGGGCCGGAATTCCGGAAGATGTGATACAGAAAATCTTCCTTCCTTTTTATACAACAAAGCAGGAAGGCATAGGCCTCGGACTGGCGCTTGTTCAGAAAATTATCGTGTCACACGGCGGCACTATTGAAGTTGAAAGCAAAGAAGGAGAAGGGTCTGTGTTCAGGATAGTTTTGCCCGCGGAGACATAACACCCTTTTTCTCCCAGACTAAGGATTCCCCCCATCATCACCTCTACGGTAACGTACCAGTCAACTGAAACTGCTCGAGGAACAGTCTTGAGCAACTTTTTCTGAAGCATTGAACATTATGTGTGAATGTGTTACCGCGATCTCTCAACAGGGGGCAAGGACATCGTACTCAGCCATGAAGTGTCTGCGAGATGGAATATCACGTCCGAATTTTATTTGTGAATAAAAAGTATATCCCCAATTACGTTCAAGGTCAGTGAGACTCATCCTCATATCCTCTCAGTTTCTCATCTTCTCACGTCTTCTCCCTGTGTTCTGTGTGTCCTGTGCGGATAATGGCATGTAGCAGATTGATACTATCCCTAAAAGGGGAGTGCCTTCCCGAAAACGGAAACCACCCGACTGATAACTACCTTATTTATCACTTATTTCTTCCGGCATGGATATTGCAAATATAACTCATTTTAGAAAGGAGGTACTAACGGATTAAAGAGAACTTCATCAGACATATCACAGGCCCCTAAAAGGGGGAAACCCCTTCGTCTTAAATAAAAAGACAGGGAACCGGCGGAATCAGGCCGGGAACTAAAGAAACATCTCATAGGAAATTATTTATGAGATTGTGTAAAATCAAAATGAGAGAGGAAATGAAAATGAACAAAAAGAGAGTAATTTATCTGGCGCTTGGAGTAATGATATTGGCATTATTGCTTGGTTGTTCCAAGAAGCCTGAACAGGAATTAAGCGATTCAAAGGCGGTGCTTGAGGCTGTTGCTGCAGAAGGCGGAGAGAAGTACGCAGCAGAAGAATTAAATGTCATTCAGAGCGAAATGACTGCAGCATTGGATGAAATGGCTGTGCAGGATGGAAAATTTTTCAAAAACTATGACAAGACAAAAGAAATGCTTGCTCAGGTAAAGGCGAAGTCCGAAGCCCTCCAGGCAGAAATACCTGCAAGGAAGGAAAAAGCAAAAACAGATGCACAGGCTTCTCTTGATGCCGCAACTATGGCAGTAGCTGATGCAAAGGCGCTTCTGGGTAAAGCACCCAAGGGAAAAGGCTCAATGGCGGATATTGCCGCCTTCCACGCAGATCTGCAGGGACTTGAGAGCGCACTCACTGAAACACAGGGCCTGATGACCAGTGAAGATTATTTTGTTGCCATGGATAAAGCCAACGGCATAAAAGACAAGGCATCAGAAATTTCAACTCAGGTTACAGAGGCGCTTGCAAAAGTAAAAGCAGCAAAAAAGAGGTAGTATAAGGTATGTATGGAGATTTCCGGTTTTGATTCACGGCTTGATAAAGACGGTTTTTTTGTTAATCGCGTTAAGTATTCTGACCGGATGCAAGAGTGCACCAGTCCCTCCGGAGGTCAGGGAAGCTGAACAACAGCAACATGACCTCTGGAAGGCTGGTGCAGAAATCTACGCGCCTGAAGAATATAAGATATATAAAAGAGGTCTGCGGGACGGCCAGATCCATCTTGCATCTGAGAATAACCGTTTTATCTGGTTCAGAACGTATAAGGACGTCAAGACTGAATTCACGAACATCCTTGCACAGGGAAAACTGCTCGGGGAAAAGGTAGACGAGCACAAGCGCACCAAGTCGGGCAATGTAGCAAATCAGATTGCTTTTTTTCGGAACAGGATTGAGACCCTGCGGAAACTTGCCTCTCTTATCAATGAGGGAAGCCGTTCCAGCAGGTCGCTGACAAAGGCGGAACTGCAATTGGCGGAGATAAGCCTGCTAAGTGAAAGAGGGTCTTATACAGAGGCGGAAGAAAAGCTCAAGGGCATATCCAAGTATACAGAGCAGGCAGCTAATGCAATTTTGCCGATCTTGAACAGGTACACCGATAATGACCAAATAACCAAATGGCGTAAATGGGTGAACGAGACAGTAGAAGCCTCAAAGAGGAGTCAGTCGTACTCAATAGTTGTGAGCAAAGTTGACAAGAGGCTTTTTCTCTATAAAGGCGGCAGGTCCTACAAAACATATGAGATAGGGGTGGGCACCAACGGCTCGCATGACAAGCTGTATGCAGGTGACAAGGCAACACCTGAAGGTAAATACCATGTAATCAAAAAAGTGGCGGGAAGCCGTTTTCACAAGGCACTGCTGATAAATTATCCCAATGAAGATGACAGGAGACAGTTTGCCATTGCAAAGAGCAAGGGCCTGATACCTCACCGGGCCGGCATAGGCGGTCTTATAGAGATACACGGGGGCGGGAAGCATGGAATGACATATGGATGCGTGGCAATGGAAAACCAGCATATAGAAGAGCTTTTCAATATTGTTGATGTAGGGACTCCTGTAACGATTGTAGGGGTTATTGAATATGAAAACAGGATCACATCTGCCATGAAGAATTTATAGTGAAATGGTAAAAAGAAAAAAATATATCATACTGACTGTCATTATCGTATTCCTTTCACTCGAGAGCCTGGGCTACTATCTTGCCGGCAGCAGTAGTAACGCAGACACCTCCCGGGCGAACGTAAGCAAGAGGGGGGCCGCGACAGCTTCATTAAAGAGAAACTCTGCCGCGCTCAGAAAAAAAATAAGCTACCTTTCTCCCAAAGGCACCTACATTGTTATTGACACGGCAAGAAACAGACTCTATCTGAAAAGGGGGGGGAGTACGTTGCGTGAGGCGGTGATATCAAGCGGCAGCGGCAACATGCTTACAGACCCTTCAGGCAAAAGAACCTGGGTGTTTGACACCCCGAGAGGCGAGCATTCGGTGAAGTCAAAGATAGAGAATCCTGACTGGGTAAAGCCTGACTGGGCCTTTGTGGAAGAGGGTGAAAAAATACCCAGTAAATTCGGGGACCGGGTTGAAAGCGGGATGTTAGGGGAATATGCCCTTTCTATCGGGAATGGCTATTTGATCCACGGCACATTGTATACAAGACTGCTTGGGAGGAATGTAACGCACGGATGTGTCAGGGTAGGGGACAAGGACCTTGAATATGTTTTTAAGAATACCCCAATAGGGTCGAAGGTTATAATTTTTTAGGATGCGTTTCTGGAGAACAGTCCTTTTATTACATGTTTTTTTTGTCCTCTTTCTAAGCGCAGAAGTCCATTCTGAATCACTGAAAAGTCCGGACGAAGAACGACTGTTCCTCCAGTCAGAACTCCCCCTTGCGCAGAAGACCCAGATCTATTTCATTCTGGATTTGAAAGAAAAGAAAATATACTTTAAGGCGCGCGGTATTGTATTAAGAGATTTAGAAATAAGAAAAATACAATTCTGGGGAAGCCATGGAAATGTTGAACTCTATACCATGACCGGCAAGGCGGCGTTCTCCGAACCTCGCAGAGAAAAGATAATTCCCGAAAACGCAAAGAAAGATGATAAGACCCCGGCCCCTCCTCCAGCCTCCCCTGCAACGCCAGCCACTGTTGATGTCAAGGCTCTGGAGCTTGAGGATATGCCGTCACGCTTCAGTCTTACACTCTATGATGGACTTTTTATCTCTGTACGACCTGACAACAAGGGAATAATTCCCGGACTTTACTCCATTGCCCATGCATTAAACTGGTATATATCACAACCGATAATGACCGTATGGTATGCTATACAAAACAGACAGTATGGAGCATTGGATCTGGTGTTGGATGAAAAGGATGCGCGAGCGCTTTACTGGTCTATACATGAAGGCGCACGGGTTTTAATATACAATCCGCAGAACCATTAAGGTAATCCTATACCTGTCCTGATCAATATGTTGTCAAATAAATTGTGGGAACATTTCAAGCGATCCAGGCGAGATCGTCTGCTGGCTTACCTGGCCATTCTTTTTCTGTTCGTGTTTCTGTATGAATGGCGTACTTCTACTATTCAGTCATGGGTCTATTCTAATTATGCAAGAAAACTGCAGTTTACCGTAGGCAGCGGTCCCAGTCCGAGTATTGAGTTCCCTGAAGAAGGCCCGTTTAACAAGAGGCGCGGTTATGTGCGTATCCCTGCATTCATCGATAAACTGGAGAATAATAATTATGTAATAACCCGGCAGGCCCGTTTCAGCCCTGAACTGGCAAGGGCTGTCCGGGAGGGCATATCACCACCATATGAAGAAAAGAGGGTTGCAGGTTTAACGATACTGGACAGACGGGGTAACCCTGTCTATGAAGGGAGACCGAACGAAAGAGTGTATCGTGCTTTCGAGGATATCCCCGAGGATGTCATAAAAATACTCCTGTTTATTGAAAACCGGGAGCTTCTCACCCCGATGGACGGGAGCCAGAACCCGGTCCTCGAATGGGACCGGATGGCAAAGGCCGGTATCGAGTTTGTCGGCAGCAAAATAGGACTGCCGACCACAGTGGAAGGCGGGAGTACTCTGGCGACCCAGCTTGAGAAATATCAGCATTCAGAAGGAGGACGCACGGGCGGGGCCAAGGATAAGATCCGCCAGATCACGTCCGCGAGTCTCATGGTATACCGTAGGGGGAGGGACACCACGGTGTCAAGGAGGGAGATTGTAACCGATTATATCAACACGGTACCGCTCGCGTCGGTAGCGGGATACGGAGAAGTCCATGGCCTGGGCGAGGGGTTATGGGCCTGGTTTAATACCGACATAACGGAGTTATCGCAGATATTGCGCTCCAGGGATGCGTCTGGCCACGACATAGGAATCCGTGCAGAGGCGTTTAAGAAAGTCATGGTTCTTTTCCTTTCTGTAAAGGCCCCTACCTTTTATCTCATGAATAACAGACAGGCCCTTTTGAAGCGGGCGGATTTATTTATGGATCTGATGGTGAAGGAAGGGGCGATCAATGCGGAATTCCGTGATGTGCTCAAGGCCATCCCCCTTGAATTCCGGTCAGGCAGGATCGATACTCCCGCACCATCACCAATGGAACGAAAGGCCCCGAATTCCGTAAGGTACCATCTGCTCAAGGTGTTGGACCTGCCGGGATTTTACGACCTGGACCGTCTGGATCTGACCGTGCAAAGCACTCTGGATTCGGAGGCCCAGAAGAAAGTCGCTCAGACGCTTAGCCAGCTCAGGGACCCGGAATACGTGAGGTCCGCAGGCCTGTTCCAGGACCGGATGCTCAACCACGGGGACCCGAAGGAGATGATCTACAGCTTTGTGCTGTATGAAAAAACCCCTTCAGGCAACGCGCTTCGCGTGCAGGCAGACAACCTTGACAAGCCTTTGAACATAAATGAAGGGGTCAAGCTGGACATGGGATCCACGGCCAAGCTCAGGACCCTGGCCCATTATCTGCAGATAGTATCGGAAACATACAGCCAGTTATCGGGGCGGGACAAGTCGGCGCTGAGGAATGACCCTCTGCTTGACAGGGACCCTATTACCAGATGGATAGTCGATCAGATGACGGAAAAGCCTGACATGAGCATGCGTGAGCTTCTCGAGGCTTCGATGGAAAGAAAATACTCCGCAAATCCCGGCGAGATCTTTTTTACGGGCGGCGGGCAGCACACCTTTGTAAACTTTAACAAGGCCGACAACGGCAGGATAATGACGCTTTATGAAGGGCTGAAGAACTCGGTCAACCTCGTTTTTATCCGCCTTATGAGAGACCTTGTATATTATCATATGGCCAGGCTGACTATAGATACAAAGGCCGTAATGGAGGACCCGGAGCATCCTGAGCGGAAGAAACTCCTCTGGGAGATAGCAGACGCTGAGTCCCGTGAGTTCCTTTCCACATTCGTTATCAAATACAGGGGACTGACCCTTGATCAGTCGATTGAAAAACTTCTTGGCACGAAACATTCGTCCCCGCGTCATCTTGCGATCCTGTTCTATTCCCTTCACCCTTCAGCATCTCCTGATGAATTGTATCAGTGGCTACGACAGCGTAAGCCCGAAGTACCGAACCTGTCGGAAAAAGCCGTAGCAACACTGGCAAAGGCGTATGGCAAGCCCGAACTGACCCTGTCCGATTACGGATATCTCCTTTCACGACATCCTCTTGAGCTTTGGACCATAGGCCGTCTGCAGGATGACCCCAGGGAGGAGTGGGAGGAGCTGGTCAAGTTGAGCGCCGATGCAAGGGAGCAGGCGGGGAAATGGCTGTTGAAGCCCCGCAACAAGAGGGCGCAGGATCTCAGACTGAGGATACGGTTAGAAAAAATGGCTTTCCAGGAAATGCACAAGGACTGGAAAAAACTCGGCTATCCGTTTAACTCTCTTGTTCCCTCGTATGCCACGTCAATCGGCAGTTCCGCTGACCGGCCCAGCGCCCTTGCGGAACTGATGGGGATCATAGTCAACGACGGCATTCTGATGCCTTCTCTCAAGGTGACGTCACTTCAATTTGCAAAGGGCACTCCCTACGAGACCGAGCTCAAATTAAAAACTGATCAGGGAGAAAGGGTCATGCCTGCGTCAGTGGCCCAGGTTTTAAGAAAGGCCCTGGCAGGAGTTGTTGACGGAGGTACGGCCCGCCGGGCATACGGGGTATTGAAAGGGCCGGACGGCACGCCCGTAGCCATCGGCGGAAAGACCGGATCAGGGGACAACCGGTTTGAGACCTTTGGAAAAGGCGGAAGGCTTATCAGCTCAAGGGTCGTAAACAGGACAGCCGCATTTGTCTTTTATATAGGCGACCGGTATTTCGGGGTTATCACTGCATTTATGCCGGGCAAGGAAGCCGCTGATTATTCCTTTACCAGCTCCCTGCCGGTCCAGGTGCTGCGCCTCCTGGCCCCTGAACTGGAGCCGCTGGTATTACCACCTGCATAGCATATTCTTTTTAACACGAATAATACAGTATTCGGCTTAAAATGCCTGTAGAAATTGGCCGAAAATATTGTAGACTAATCCATGTTCAGAGACAAAATCTTTAAACTGACCCTCAACAAAAAGCTGATCGCGATGATGCTGTTTCTCAGCCTCAGTCTCATCTCGATACTTGTTTTTCTTTATTACCAGTCGGAGAAACTCATATATAATGAGTTTGAAAGGCAGACCTCGGAGCTTTCAAAATCCATCCAGATCGGGCTGGAAGAGGCGACGAGCGGCGGGTTGACTGATGAAAAGCGTTTGCAGGGCTTTCTTAATAAACTCAATCCCAAAGGCGTAAAAGAGATATCTGTCATAAGCACTTCGGACCGTATTATTTCCAGTACAAACCCGAAAGATGTAGGGAAGTGGATCACAAAAAGCAAAAAGGAACTTATATTCAAGGCGGAGCTCGGGCAGCCGGTCACAGGTGAAGAGAAGGGAGGATATAATGTGATGATCCCGGTTATTTCAGGGGAGAAGCATATGGGGTATATATACCTTACATTGAACACCGAGGACTTTTCAGTCTTCCTTCAGACCAGTGCGATGAGAAGGATCATAGCTGCGTCCATCATCTTCGGGATGGGCACGGTCCTGGCTGTTTTTCTTGCAAGGAGATACACCAAACCTATTGAGGAGGTGGTGACCGCAGCCCAGAGAGTGGCCCTGGGAGACCTGAACCAGGAACTCCGTACCAAGCGAAAAGATGAGATAGGGGACCTGGCGAGAAGCTTCAATTACATGGTCAAGAAACTGCAGGAAGAAAGGGACCTGACGGAAAAGCTCAGGAAAGCGGAGCACCTCGCCGGCATAGGACAGTTTGCCCAGAACATCGCGCATGAAATCAAAAACCCGCTTAATTTCATTAATCTTTCGATCGATCATATAAAGGAGGTTTCCAGGCCTTCAGACCCGGATAAGGCGGAGAAATTTGATTCTCTGATACACAATATGAAGGGTGAGATCCAGCGCGTCAGCAGGTTTACGGAAAGTTTTCTGGAATTCGGCAAGCCCTTTGAACTCAACCGACGAGAGACAGACATGCAGAAATTAATAGAGGACGTTATTGAGCTTGTAGCGGCAAAGGCCCGGCAGGAAAATATCGATATACGGAAACAGTACGGAGCAGTGCGCACGCTCCATGTCGACCCTGAATTTATTAAAACATGCATCTATAATATAATCATCAATGCGCTTG
>DKBK01000008.1 GCA_002451135.1 Nitrospiraceae bacterium UBA6902 | reverse complement strand
ATGAAAGCTCTCTGGCAAACGACCTGATATAATTATCATATCTGCCGGCAATGATATTTTTCAAAGCAAAATCGGGTTGGTCATAAGGCCTCTCCGCACCCGCCGGAAGCATCCATGGTTCCCATGTCATGAGGATATCACGTGCCGCGGATCTGAGGTGATCAAGCCAGGAAAGATCGTCTTCGATAGCACACCGGTTCCAGGCCCTGAATACAGAAACAATGTCGATAGCCGTTCCATACGTCTCTTCAATACATGCCAGTTCAGTTTCTTTTAGCGGCTCATGAAGACGGTAAATTCCAAATTTCATTGTGTACGACTTTTCGGATAAAGGCTCAGCTCNNGATCGTCTTTGATCGTTACAATGCCATATACTACCGCAGCCACTGACAAAAGAATGAGCACTATGTGCGGAAGGCATTTTGACATGCGACTGCTGAATGTGTAATGCCCGCTGCTTTTTTGCGTGACCGTATATTGAGGAAGCCTGCTCCTGCTGAACAATGCTGCAAAAAAAGCACTGAAGAAAACAGGAAAGAGTCCTGCCTGGGCCTGAAATCTCTTAAATGTATGCAAATTATAGGTTGTAATCTTGTTGGAGAACAAATAGAGTAAAAAGTAGGGTGTTCTTGCAACAATGTAATGCCATAACGGCTCTCGCAACATGAAATGATGAGAAAAGAGCGCCCATATGGGAATAATGAAGAAGATGGGCAGAAAAATACCAAACACCACATAGTGAAATCCATTGTGGAAATATTGCAGCCGCTGATAAAAATCAAGGCCCTTCTTAAAGAGAGGATTATCCCACAATATGGTACGTATTGAATCAACCGCCCATTGCCACCGCTGCTTTGTGTGGCTCACTACGTCGTCCGGAGCGGTTCCTTCTGTATAGCTCTCATGATGATATACTGATCTCCATCCATTACTATGCATCAACATTGAGGTGTACACATCCTCAACCAGATTCCATGTGGAAAACCCCCCGACAGATTCAAGTGCGGACCTTCTGTACAGCACCCCGCTGCCGCAGGAAAATGCCGCATTGTCATAGTCCTTCCCGGACATCATGACTCCATAGAACACTTCATCAGAATTGCTCCATGGATCGCCATGGGGAAGTTTGAAGACCTGTTTGGTCTGGACAAAGCCTATTTTTGGAAGACTGAAATATCCGATAATGCGGTCAATGATCTCAGGCCGTGCAACCTGATCCGCGTCGAGAACTAACACCAGCTCCCCGCTGCTGAGTGTTAATCCGTGGTTCAGATTTCCTGCTTTCCGGTTTTCATGGGTCTGCCTTCGGATGTACTGAACATGGTACCGTTCGCATAGTGATTGAACCGCATCATCCTCACCGTCATCCAGCACATAGATTTTCTTATTGTCATAAGTAATGGAAGCCGCGGCAGATACTGTCTGCTCGATGATTTCGACCGGCTCCCTGTAGACAGGAATTAAAATATCCACGCTGAAATTCTTTTTTTCAAGCGGCGGCCCTTCCGGCCGGTGATGCCTTTTGGCCCACAGCACATTTCCCCACAGGAGAAAAAGCAGGAAGAATACGGTCTCGGTAACAAGAAACGGGATAACCACATACCAGTATTGCCATTGTGCATTCAGATACGACCAGCCAATGTAGATCGTGGCAGCCAGGGTAACCGCAAGAGAAAACAGCTGCCCTGAAATCCTGTTTTTCCGCCGCTCTTTCTCGCCATACCGCTGGTACGTTCTTTTTCCCCGAACATCATTTATCCAATTTTTTATATTCGTTTTCATACGTTGCATTAAAACCTGTGTTGAAAAGTAACAGTATAATTTGTTGCCCAATAGCGGTCAGCTTCACCCTGTCTGTCAATGCCCTTGTCCTGATCAAATCCCCTTACATCAAAGCGCAGGGACGATTGTCCCGTGAATCGGTAAGACGCGGAAAGGAATGCTGCCATTGACAGTCCGCCGCTTTTGGGAGTATAAGAGAGATCGCCTTCTGCACCAAACGAGATATGCTCACGGTAGTCTTGACGATACTCAAGCCGGAGGGTGTGTGTTTCAAAATTCGCAGGGTCCCAGTAGGCGGACTCGACATACTCTCCGCCCTTTGTAAGCGGTGCAGGTTCTTTCATATCAAGATAAAAGTAATTGTAGGCTGTCCTGAGATACGGAGAGTCGAGGACCTGATACCCTGCTTCGAACATGAAACTTTTCTTCTCATTGCTGTCTGAATAGTCACCGTAAATTATTTCACTTGCAAAAGAGACCTTCTCTACAGGGGTATATAAAAGGAAAACCTTATAGTCATCACTTTTAATATCCAGATCGAGGGAACCAATGGTCACCACATAACTGTACGTTAAATTGTTAAACGGCAGTACCGTGTCAATGATATCAAAGTGCCTGAAACTCAATTCAGTAAACATGTGTGCGAATGGCTGATAGCGTACGAACACCCCCCCATTCAGGTTTGTATTATTATTATCATAAAAATTCTCCGACACGTTGGCTAATATACTGGTGCTTTCCGAAATGATCTTTTCTCCCTTAATAAACAGGCTGTGTCTCAAGATATCATCAAAGCCATCCTGAGAAAAATCTGAAAGTACATAGCCGGCCTCAAGATGCAAACCTGTCGCAGGAGACACGCCGAACTCAGCTCCGCCGCTTATTCGCGTAAAATCAGATGAGTTGGTGAAATATTCTGAAAGGAGTTTCATTTCCGGAGCAGTAAAGACGGGATATGTATTCTTGTGCTCTTGTGTGTGCTGAGCTGTAATATCACTGCCCTCAGCAGCATACGGTATGTCCGCTGTCACGCATAAGAATGCTATGATGGGCAATATGATTGTATATGGTCGCATATTTTCTATTACTGAATGATACAATGAATTTCATTGTAAGGGCAAGCAGCAGACACTGTTATGAATTCAGCATAAAACATGAAGGGAACGTAGGCCGCCAAAAGGGGAACGTGGCATGTAAATATCCACCTTTTATCAAAGGAATGATGTCAGCCCTATACTGAACTGCAGACATCCAGTGCTCTAGCTTTTAGCATGAATAACACTTTCTCCTCTGATGCCAGACCACAAGTAGAATGGCGCCAGTAACAAACAACACGACTTGTCCCGGCTCGGGTACAACACTCACATTTAACTTTACGCTGCCGGCATTGTCAATGGAATTAGTATCATTGATATAAAAATAAAGGTTTGTGTCTTCTTTTAAGGAAATGGTCATCCCATCCACGTTAGCACGGTAGTAATTCAGTGCATTATCTTTGGTGTCGGTAATATCGGACCCTTCGCCATAGTTGAAACCGTCTCCGTATGCCGCGTACATCTGTACATACGCGTTCCAGTGATTCTCTCCCCAGTAATCTGACAAGTTATAGGCTTCAGAATCCGGTGCCAGACTCACCTCATACAATCCTTTTGCAAGAAAAACACTGGTCCAGATCGGGCTTGAGGGAGCACCAAACGGGTCGCCTCCGGATTCCAGCCACCAGTCAAACCCCTGCGAATTAAGGTATGTGATAAGGTCGGTTAGATTACTCCAGGGAAGTGCAGGCGAGCTACCATATCGCCATTGGAAAAAATAGCTGTCATCAGCTTTGTCCTTAACATAAAGATACGTACTCGTCAGATCGTCAGCCCACCATCCTGCATTTGCGATACCGTCAAGAGTCACCGTCGTGGTTGAGGCATGACCGTATGAAAAAGAAATTATTACCAGCAGCATAGCCGCACATAAAATACTGATTAGTCTTTTTTGCATTTTCCTGTCTCCTGATCTCACTAATTTATCCATTTATCTGAAGAGGGTCTTATCGATTTTCCAGACGCACACATTCAGATGTTATTTGACATATATGTACTTTGCAAAAAACATGCCCCGAAATTCTCAATGATAAAGCATAGAATTAATATTTATTATCAATATGTTACAGTAAGTTAGGCATGATGCCATCATGTGCCACCCCCGGCATGACACAGCATTACCGTGCCATGACACAGTGATATGAGCGCAGATGGCAGGAAGTTCTTCTGATCAGTGCTGGTTAACTATCTCAGGAAAGGCAAAAGGAATTATCTGGACAGATGAGGGCAAAGAAACGAACAGGTCCCATATACGGGCTCATACCTGAATGAGAGCAGAACCCCGGGANNGGTCTGGAAATTTTCAGGCCCTTTTTGTTTAAATGATTGAAACGTAAAATCATGAGGCACATCAAACTCACACTGCAATATGACGGGACAAATTACTCGGGATGGCAGGTCCAGATAAATGCTGCTACTATCCAGGGACATCTGGAGGATATCATATTAGCCATCACCGGAGAGCATTCAAGAGTTACAGGGGCAGGAAGAACTGACGCCGGAGTTCACGCCCTTGAACAGGTCGCTGTATTTAAGACAGAATCCCGGCTGGACGCAGACATATTGCAACGGGCCATCAATGCACATCTGCCGCCGGATATCAGGCTCATGAAGGCGATGGAATGTGATGAAGGATTCCATCCCCGTTATGACGCAAAAAGCAAGACATATTCGTACGTCATTTCAGGTATGGACGCATATTCCGTCTTCCTGACAAGATATTCATGGAATGTGCGCTGTCAACTTGATATAGAAGCAATGAAAGATGCGGCTCATTACTTGAGGGGAACTCATGATTTTTCTTCTTTCCGCGCATCAGGATGCAGTTCCNNAAGGAAATTCTTGATGCAAGAGACAGGCGTCTTGCGGGAAAGACAGCGCCTGCGTGCGGGTTGTTTCTGGAAGAAATATATTATTAATGGTATAAATTCTTCAGTCGTTCTGAACTATTTTCATCCGACTACATTAAAACTCCTTATCCTCAACTCTACCCCCAAATCCTTTGCAACCACCCTGCATTTTTCAACATCTATCCCGGGGATTTTGACAACGGTAACCTGCACCTCAGGTATCACCTTAACTGCTTCCTGTATAAATGAGATAACGCCCTTGTAAGCGCCCTTGACCGCAGGTCTGCATATTTTGTCGTATTTTTTTTCATTCTCGGCATCGAGGCTCACTGAAATGCTGTCAACAATGTCCTTTAATTCGGGGATGATGTTCCTCCCGTTAATTATATTGCCGTGACCATTCGTATTTATCCTTACCCTGCCGCCCTCCCCTTTTATCCATTTCGCCACTTTTTTCACAACATCAAGTCTCAACAGCGGCTCACCGATACCGCAGAAGACAATTTCCCTGTATGCCTTCGGGTCCTTGATCGCTCCGATGATCTGCGCTGCAGTGGGTTCTTTTTCAAGCCGCAGGTTATGTCCTTTTACAAAGCTCGTGCGAAACTTGACGCAGAACCCGCATTTATTGGTACATTTGTTCGTAATGTTCAGGTAAAGCGAGTCCCGTATCCTGTAGGCTATTTCTCCTTGTTCGGATATCTTCCCTATCTTAAAAAGTCTCATTGCATTGTGGGTGGTAATCCGTGCCAGATCTGAGATATTGAGCTCCCTTATGTCCGCCACGATCTCTGCTGTATATTTCAAGAAAGATGGTTCATTTCTTTTCCCCCTCAACGGCACAGGGGTCAAATAAGGAGCATCCGTTTCTATGAGCAAAAACTCGTCCGGAATAAACTTTGCAATTTCCCTAAGATTTGTGGCATTTTTGAACGTGACCGGTCCCGCAATAGAGATATGGAAACCGAGTTCCATTGCCTTCTTGGCCATATCCATGTCCCCTGAAAAACAGTGGAGAACACCCGGGGTATCTGCTGCCTCTTCTCTGAGCACACGCAGGGTATCATTTTTTGCTTCTCTGCTGTGAACAATAATCGGAAGGGCAAGGCCCCTTGCCAGAACAACCTGCTTCCTGAAGGCCTCTATCTGGACCCCTTTGGGAGAATGCAGGTAATGATAATCAAGCCCTATTTCCCCAACCGCGACTACTTTAGGCTCTTTTGCCCACTTCTTCAATTCCCTGTATAATGATTCATCCAGCGTCTTTGCATCATGAGGATGAATTCCTACTGATGAATATACCTGGGGATATTCTTTCGATAATGCAAGGCCTCTGATATTTCCCTCTCTGTCAGAGCCGGCGTTTATCAGGTATGTTATGCCTGCATCCTCAGCCCGCTTCACCACCTCTGATCTGTCATCATCAAATGCCTCCATATCAAGATGGCAATGCGTATCAATCAGCAGAGGGTTCAACTGGCGCTTTCCTCCCATTGGATATCATAATGAAGTACTTTATTAACCGCAGAACCTGCTTTCGTGATAGTATCTGTATATACAATTAATTCATGAACTTTCCAATTTTGTTTTTTTATGTTAGTGAAATATTAAGGATTTGTCAAAGCTTTGACCTTGTAATTTTCTGTAGAATATGGTAATTTTTCAATTTATTACATATAAGGGGGAGCCACATGAAAGATGAGGAAATAATGCGTATTTTGAGGAATGAGAATGAAGAATATAAAAAACTTGAGGAAGAGCACAGGAGGCTGGATCAGTCTCTTGATGAAATGCTTAAGAAAAAATATCTCACCCCGGAGGAAGAGGTAGAGAAAAAGAAAATTCAGAAACAAAAACTTCAATATAAAGACCGTATGGCGCAGATTATCAGGGATTACAATCAGGGAGTCAGAAGTTAAGAGTTAAGGAGGAACTGGGGGCCCCCGCCCGTACATGTAAGGGCGAGGCGGCGTTATACCTGTTTAAAATAAAAGAGAATGAAAAGCGATTTAATTAAAAAAGGACTGGAAAGAGTGCCGCACCGTGCATTACTGTATGCCACAGGAATTCCCCGCACTGAGATGAACAAACCCTTCATCGGGGTAGCCACAAGCTTTACGGACATAATCCCGGGACATACGGGTATGCGTGATCTTGAAAGATTTATCGAAAAAGGCGTCCATACGGGGGGCGGTTATCCTTTCTTCTTCGGTATCCCGGGTATTTGTGACGGCATTGCGATGGGGCACCGCGGCATGCATTACAGCCTGGCTTCAAGGGAACTGATTGCGGACATGGTTGAAACCGTTGCCGAGGCACATCAGCTGGATGGTCTGGTGCTGCTTACTAATTGCGACAAGATCACCCCTGGAATGCTCATGGCTGCTGCAAGGGTCAATATTCCGTCCATAGTGGTCACTGCCGGCCCCATGATGTCAGGGCATTTGAGAGGCAAAAGACTATCACTCGTTAATGATACCTTTGAAGCTATAGGTAAATATAAAAAAGGACTTTTGACTGGTTCAAATCTGGCTGACCTTGAGATATGCGCCTGTCCCGGAGCGGGTTCCTGTCAGGGAATGTATACGGCAAACACCATGGCCTGTGTGACCGAGGCCCTCGGCATGAGCCTTCCCGGCTGTGCGACCGCCCTGGCAGTGTCGTCAAAAAAACGGAGGATCGCATTTGAAAGCGGCAGCAGGATAGTGGCACTCGTAAAAAAGAACATAACACCCCGGAAAATACTAACCCACAAGGCCTTTGAAAACGCAATACGGGTTGATATGGCACTGGGAGGCTCAACAAATACTGTTTTACATATTCCTGCGATCGCTCACGAGGCTGAGGTCTCACTGCCCCTGGAGATATTTGATAAAATAAGCAGCAAGACTCCTCATATCTCCAATATGCTGCCGGGGGGAACTCATTATCTGGAAGACCTTGAATATGCAGGCGGCATACCGGCGGTATTGAAGAGATTGAAATCCAGCCTGAACAACACTGCTACCCTTTCGGGCATGAAAACATTTGATATCGCTGATAAGACTGAAATCATGGATGCTGAAGTAATTAGACCAATCAACAGGGCATACCATAAAGAAGGCGGGATTGCGGTCTTAAAGGGCTCTCTTGCTCCTGATGGTGCTGTGGTTAAGCAGACAGCAGTAAGCAGTAATATGATGCGTTTTAAAGGTACGGCACGGGTGTTTAACTCAGAGGAAGAAACCATGAAGGCAATACTCGGCGGCAGAATCAAAGCAGGCGACGTGGTAGTCGTACGGTATGAGGGACCAAAGGGCGGGCCGGGTATGCGGGAGATGCTAAACGCAACCGCCACCATAGCCGGTATGGGACTTGGCGAGTCCGTGGCCTTAATAACCGACGGGCGTTTTTCCGGAGGGACAAGGGGACCGTGTATTGGCCATGTATCTCCGGAAGCAATGGAAGGCGGGCCCATTGCAATTGTCAGGGACGGCGATATTATCAGTATTGATATACCAAAAAGAAAAATTGATTTACTTGTAACCAAGGAAGAAGTAAAAAAGAGATTTAACACACATAAGGCTATTAAACCCAAAATAAATAAGGGCTGGCTCGCGAGATATGCCAAACTGGTTACTTCCGCAAGCACAGGGGCAGTGATGAAAACGTAGAGGCAAGGTGACCTCGCCCGTGCAGACTCTTGACCAAGACGGATGCGTCATTCGTCCGATATAAGATTCAAAATTCAATATTCAAAACAACTGGAGATAAAATGAAAAAGAGCGGTGCTGAAATATTGATTGAATGTCTGAGAAAAGAAGGGGTAAAACACATCTTCGGTTATCCCGGGGGAGTGGTACTCAATATCTTTGATGTTCTTTTTGATGAAAAAGAGATCCAGCTTATCCTTACAAGGCATGAGCAGGGAGCAATACATGCAGCTGATGGCTATGCAAGGGCCAGCGGAAAGGTCGGCGTTGCAATCGTTACATCCGGCCCAGGTGCTACCAACACGGTAACGGGCATTGCCACCGCCTCAATGGATTCCATCCCCCTTGTGGTGTTTTCTGGACAGGTCCCCACCATGCTCATCGGCAACGACGCCTTTCAGGAAGCAGACATAGTCGGAATCACAAGGCCCTGCACAAAACATAATTTCCTTGTGAAAGACGTGAAAGACCTGGCGCAGACTGTGAGAGAGGCGTTTCACATAGCATCTACCGGGAGACCGGGGCCTGTCCTGATTGACCTGCCAAAGGACGTAACCGCCGGTTCAAGCGATTTCGTCTGGCCGCAGGAAGTAAAGATCAGAAGTTATAACCCGACATATCACGGGAACAAGTACATGATAAATCAGGCCGCTCAGATGATAGCGCATGCGAAGAAACCCGTTATTATGGCAGGCGGTGGTGTTATTTTATCAGGCGCGTCAAAAGAGCTTAAGGAATTCGCAGAGCTTGCAAAGATACCTGTCACTATGACCCTTATGGGTCTTGGCGGATTCCCCGGCGACAATAAACTCTCGATGGGAATGCTCGGCATGCATGGCACATATTATGCCAATACCGCGGTTCAGAATTCAGACCTCCTTATCGGGATCGGTGTGAGATTTGACGACCGGGTGACGGGAAAGACCGACTCCTTTGCCCCTCACGCAAAGATAATCCAGATCGATATTGATCCGACGTCAATCAGGAAAAATGTGCGTGTTGACCTCCCGGTAGTCGGAGATGTGAAAAACGTATTAAAAGACCTCTTAAAGGTTCTCAAGGAGTCAAAAGAGCAGTGGGGCGCAATCAGAAGCTCATGGTTAAAACAGGTTGATAAATGGAAAGAGGAAAGACCGCTCACATACAGGCTTGATAAAAATATTATCGAGCCTGAATTTGTCGTGGAAAAGATATACGAAGTTACAAAAGGCAATGCAATAATCTGTACGGAAGTGGGACAGAACCAGATGTGGGCCGCACAGTTTTACAAATATGATCAGCCNNAACCCTGATTTCGTCAAGGTCGCAGAGGCCTATGGCGCAGTCGGATTAAGGGCCACCAAGCCTGCTGAAGTAGTGCCTGTTATCAAAGAGGCACTCAAGGTAAAGGACAGGCCGGTATTCATGGACTTTGTCGTGGACTGGAAGGCAAAGGTCTTCCCGATGGTCCCTGCAGGAGCAGCAATAGACCAGATGATCTTCAGTGAAGAAAAAGAAGAGAAGAAATTAAAAGCGGTAAAGTAAGTTATCAGTTGTCAGTTTTTTAGTTTTTACACGAACAACTGACAGCGAACAACTAACAACTATTCGAGGAGAATTATGAGACATACCATTTCGGTGCTTGTAGAAAATAAATTCGGGGTCCTTTCGAGAATCTCGGGGCTGTTCAGCGGAAGGGGGTATAACATTGAAAGCCTTTCAGTAGGGGAAACCATTGACCCTGCAGTTTCAATTATGACAATTGTTACCACCGGTCAGGACCAGGTAGTTGAGCAGATAACAAAGCAGCTCAACAAACTCATTGACGTCATCAAGGTTGTGGATTTCATGGAGATCGACCATGTGGAAAGAGAGATGGTCCTCATAAAGGTCTCTCCGAGAAAAGAAGACCGCATCGAGGTTTTGAGACTTGCAGAGATATTCAGGGGACGGATAGTCGATTCAGGGACCACGACGTTCACCATAGAAATCACTGGTGAGGAAAAAAAGATAGAAGCCTTTATCGAACTCGTCAAGCCCTTCGGGATTAAAGAATTCGTCCGCACCGGCAAGGTCGCGCTTGCCCGTGAAGGGGTAAAGAAGGCGAAATAGTTAATTCAGTCATTTCCAATCTTTTTTTCGGTTTTTTTACCCCATCTGCCTGTAATACACATCAAAGGTCCGATCGCTGGGTGAATCATAATATCGACATGATGAACAGAATGCATAGGGTAACATTGAAAGTAAAGTATGGTTGAAATTTAGTGCCCGCATTCTATATAGTTAACCATAAAAAATGAACAAAGCTGATTAAAGGAGGCCTTTTTATGTCTGAAAAAAAACACGTTCCTGTTCCCAAAGAGACGCCCGCGTTTTTCTGTGCCAACTGCGGGGCAGTAGCACTTGATTCTCACAATATATGCAAGGTCCAGGGTAAAGGGAAAAAAGCTGACTGGTGCGGTTCAAAGAGCAGCAAAACCCCTTCATTCTGCCATAATAAGGTACACAATGACCGCTGGCAGTGCCAGAAATGCGGACAGGTAGCTGTCAATCCTGAACTACTTTGTGAACCGGAGAAAATAAAACAGAAGTAATTACTCCATGTTATATCGGCAACCCTTTATGCGTTATGTTTAATCTACGTAATATGTACAAAGGCGCACCAGGGAGCGCTGTCTCATAATTTCTGGAATCTAGAGATTTTGTTATATTTCTTTAGTGCAAGAGTGGGGTGTATTTTACTCTGCCCCCCACCCCTTACTCTCTGCAATGAAGCGGCTTCATCGAGAAATTCTTTAAAGGCATTTCATTTCAGCAGCCTTTGAAACAGAGTTCACCATGCATATAAGCGGAATTGGGAATATCCTTTACTCTCATCTTCCTATCGCTGCGAACAATTCGTTGGATCAAACTGAAATAACTTTTATCCCGCATCAACTTTCACGTCCTCACAGAGTATTGATAAACAACTAAACTGTGAGTTTTCAGCGGGGGTAACGCTTAGGATAACCGAGAAAAATCTTCAGCCGGAAAGCAATTTATTTATTGCTC
>DKBK01000144.1 GCA_002451135.1 Nitrospiraceae bacterium UBA6902 | reverse complement strand
GGCATCTCCCTGGATTTAAAGTCCATGATCCTGCACCCTCGAGGGAATTTATCGTCCCAGGTTATAAAATAGTGGATGCAGTCAATACAGTTGATTTTATCTTTTTTCATTATGTGTGATGTGCCCCGGCACGCCCTTTGCGTATGGGCTCCACCGGGGATGGTGTAATTTTACATATAAAACCCTGAAAATGTCATGCAGAGAACTCGCACATTCATATGTTTTCTGTTTCCGTGTGGTCAGGGGGAAGGGAAACTTGTTATGTTTCAGACAAAAGGAGTATTATTAGAAGTATCAGTAAATTGTTGCGCGGCAATAATTAAGATAATAAAGGAGAAGTAATATGAAGAAATGTAAGGTGTTCTTTGTCTTGATGTTCATGTGTTTGCTTCAGGTTCCCATGCATAACACATATGCCGGTTCCCTGAAGGCTGGCGAAGTAACGGACAAGAAGGGAGAAATGAAGTCTCAGGAAGATGTCTCCACGTTATCCGGGAAGGTTTTGGAAACGATGGACAGCGGCGGGTACACATATATAAATATGCAGAAAAACGGTAAATCGACATGGGTGGCTGTGCCTCAGACGAAAGTGACGGTCGGACAGGAGATATCTGTTGCTCCCGGAATGGTTATGCCGGATTTTAAGAGTAATTCGCTGAACCGTACATTCGATACGATTGTTTTTTCCAGTGGCATCGTCGGACAGGAAAGTAAAGTGTCCGGGCAGAAATCATCTGAAGGGAAGCAGGCAGAGGCCAAGAAAATAAAAGTTGAAAAGGCGGCCGGTCCTGACGCCTATACCGTGGCCGANNGGTTCACATAATATAGTGGTAACAACGCAGGACCTGCCTTCCGTGGGGGACATAGTGACCGCACAGGGGACTTTATTCAAGGACAAAGACTTCGGCAGCGGATACAAATATGCCGTTATTGTAGAAGAGGCAAGTATTAAGAAATAAGCTCAGACTAATTGCAGGGGCATTTTATTGCCCCTGCGAAGATACCGGTTACTTCCCTTTTCTCTCATCAAAACCTTTCACGCCGATAAGCCTCACGGTTTTATTTTTTGAGGATAGCCCTGAAATTATCTCGACATCTTTTTTCGAAATACCGAATTCCCTGGCAAGGACTTCTATAAGCTCTTTATTGGCTTTCCCTTCGACAGGCGGGGAGGAGAGTCTGACCTTTAATGCCTCGCCGTAGGGACCGACCACCTCTGACCGTGAAGAGCGCGGTTCGACCTTGATTTTGATTATTAATTCATTCGGTGCCGCGACCGTAGATTTTTTCATGGATCGTGTGAATCCTCTTCTAAGCTAACACAGCATCCATCTTTATTTCATTTTTTACCGGAGAATAACTGCCGATTGCCAGTAAGTCTCCTCCAGGTGATACTATCTTAATGCCGGAAGAAGATTTTATATCGTCAGCGGGTCTCAGGGTGCCGAGTTGTATCGGGTGTCCGTGCATGACGGCCTTCACGGTGGGCTCTTTTACTTTAAATTCGGGCATCCAGGACAGGGCTTCGTACATTGTATAAAAACCCCTGTCCGCCTGTTCCCCTTCACTTACAGACTGCAACTCCTCAAGCGTTAAACTGTTTTCAAGGGTAAAAGGCCCTATCGCGGTACGCTCCAGTTCAAGAAGATGAGCGCCTACGTTCAGTTTTTGACCTATATCGTGACACAGGGTCCTTATATACGTGCCTTTTGAGCAGCGGGCCTTAAAAGTTACACGGGGGAGCTCAATATTCATCAGCCTGATGCTGTGTATCGTAATTTCTCTATGGCTGCGCTCTATCTCGATCCCCTGCCTCGCGTATGTATAAAGCGACTGGCCTTTATGTTTTAATGCTGAAAACATCGGGGGCTGTTGAAGCGACGTCCCTTCAAATGATTTCAAGGTGTCCTCTATGCGGCGCTCATCAAGATTGCTCGTGTTGCTTTGATCGATAATCTTGCCGTATGCGTCCTGAGTGTCGGTAGTCTCTCCGAGTTTCATCACGGCCTTATATTCTTTATCAAGACCGGAAAAATATGACGCGAGCCGCGTGGCCCTGTTTATGCAAATGATGAGAAGCCCTGTCGCAAGCGGATCAAGCGTGCCGGTATGACCGGCCTTCTTTGCTTTCAATATCCTTTTTACCCTGGTGACAGCATCCTGAGATGTAATGTCTCTGGGTTTGTTGATGCCTATTAAAATGTCCATAAATTAAAAAATCAGCCGATTACCCAGATGCCACAGATTAATAAGGTTTATTCAAACAGAATGTGCTCGTATATTTAAAATAAATAAATCTGAGGAATCTGGGTAATCTGCGGATTTATATATTAACTTTCCTTTAATGCCTTTCTAATAGCACTGAAGACCTTGGCCTGCACCTCTGTGAATGTGCCGTTTATTTTGCATCCTGCAGCGGCCACATGTCCGCCGCCCCCGAAACTCTTGGCTATCTTCTGCACATTGACCCTGCCTTTTGAACGGAGGCTCAGCTTGTAGGTATTGTATCCATCCTGCCGGAAGAACACAGCAACCTCGGTATCTTTAACCTTTCTAGGGAAATCAACAAAGTCTTCCGCGTCCTCGGCAGTCGTCCCTGTTTTATCAAACATATGTTGCGTAGCGTTGATCCAGGCGATACCGTCATTTCTCTCAAGGGTGGACAGGGACAGCCCCAGGAGTTTCATGGACTTGTAGGGAATGCTTTCATATACCTCTTTTGATATGTCCCATGGTTTCGCGCCTGCGTCAATAAGATGGGCCGCCGTCTTTAGGGACTCGGATGAAGCATTTGAATATCTGAAACCCCCTGTATCCGTCAGTATCGCTGTATACAGGTTTGTAGCTATATTTTTATCAAGAGGCACCTTAAGGGCAGTTAACACCCTGTATACAAGCAGTCCGGCGGCCGCGGCATCGGGATCAATAAGGCTTGCAGATAACGACCTGTAAAATTCAGAAGTGCCTGCATCGGCAGGGAGGACATGGTGATCAATAACTGCCGTCTTCCTTGCCCTGAAACCCTCAAAGCCCGTACGCTTCACTTCATTGCAGTCCACTATGAAGACAACATCAAATTCCCTGGCAGGCGGTTTTTGCCTGACAATTCTTGATGAGGGCAGGAACCGGAGGGTTTCAGGCACCGGGTCTCTGCTGAGCACACAGATATCCTTTTTGCCCAGTTTTTTTAACCCGAGGGACAGCGCTAAAGACGCTCCAAGGGAGTCTGCTTCCGGGTTAATGTGACCTACTATGAGAAAGGATTTGTTTTGCCTGATAAGATTGAGAAGCTTAGAAGAGGTCTTCATCTTCGTCGGGGATGCTCCTTTCTGATTTGATGTCGTCAAGCAGTTTATCGATTTTCATGCCGTATTGAATTGATTCATCTATCCTGAACGTCAACGTCGGGACACATCTCATCTTTAACCTCCTGCCAAGCTCCCCTTTTATAAAAGATGCTGCGGAGTTGAGTTTTTTTACTATTTTTTCACCCTCCTCAGCATGCAATACGCTCACATACACCGTGGCATGCCTCAGATCGTCGCTGGCCTTTGCGTCCGTAACTGTTACAAAGCCGAGATGCTTGTGCTTGATTTTGTTCATTATAATATCAGCAACTTCTTTCCTTATTGAGTCGCTGACTCTTGATGACCGTTTATATGGATGCATGGTACCTTACTCTTTCCTGATATGTAGTGTATCTATTTTACTCATTAATCAAACAGTAATCCACTTATGCTTCTCTTTTGAGTCCAACTCCTGTCCCACAGCCGGGAGGGGTCATGAAACGGCCGGTGCCGCGGGAATNNGACTGCCCTTCTCGTAAGTCGATTACAGCAGCTCCATATGTGAATCCAGCAATTCCACAGAGTGAATCCCGACCACCAGGTTTTTAATCTGTTCAAAAACCTTATTCACCATCACTGTCTCGTTTGAGACGAACGCTATCCCGATAATACTCCGCTGCCAGAGATCGTTTGCGTCTACTTCAGCAACAGAGACATTGAACTTGTTTTTTATCCTGTCGATCAGGCTTTTGATGACAAATCTTTTTTCTTTCAGGGAGTGGGATTCAAAGATATGTAAATCGAGAGTAAGAAGTCCGACGATCATATCAGTTGCTGGTTCTTAGTTGTCAGTTGTTAGACTAAAAACTGACAACCAACAACTTTTTTATTATCTGGCTTTCTGCATTATCTGTCTGAAGGTTTACCGGCTTTCAAAATAAATATGGAACTACTCAAATTTGGCAGCTACTTCCTCTATGATATAGTTCTCAAGGATATCGCCTACCTTGATGTCATTGAAGTTTTCTACCATGATGCCGCATTCATACCCGGACAGCACTTCCTTTACATCATCCTTGAATCTTTTAAGAGATGATATCTTGCTGTCATAGATCACCACGTTGTCTCTTATTACCCTGATGCCGGCGCTCGATCTGGCGATTTTCCCATCAATAACATAACATCCGGCAATGGTCCCTATACGAGATATCTGAAAGAGACTTCTTACCTCGGCCCTGCCCAGGACCTTTTCAGTAATAGTAGGCTCAAGCATGCCTTCAAGGGCCTTTTTAATATCATCTATGGCCACATAAATTACGTTATACAGTCTGACATCGACGCCTTCCTTCTCTTTTAGCGCAGATGCCTTCGCGTCAGCCCGTACGTTAAATCCGATAATAATAGCGGTTGATGCAGAAGCAAGCATCACATCAGACTCATTGATGCCTCCTGTCCCCGTATGAATTACGTTTACCTTCACATGCGGATGAGTAAGGTTGGAAAGGGCGTCTTTAACCGCCTCGAGAGAACCCTGGACATCTGCCTTGAGAATGATATTGAGGTCCCTGATTTCACCTTCCTTAACCCGTTCATAAAGATCGTCGAGGGTCAGTTTTTTCTTTTGAGCAATTGCAGCTGTTTTTTGCTTGTGCAGTCTGTTTACGGCGATCTGCCTTGCCTTCCTCTCGTCATCCATCACGACAAATATATCTCCTGCCTGGGGCACATCCGGAAAACCTATAACTTCAACGGGGGTCGAGGGCCCGGCTTTCTCTATCTTCCTGCCCGTATCGTCTATCAGTGCCCTGACCCTGCCCGCAATCGTACCCACAAGGAAAGAGTCTCCGACTTTCAACATGCCTGTATTGACAAGAACGGTGCCGACAGGGCCTCTTCCCCTGTCGAGTTTTGCCTCCACGATCGTTCCCTTTGCAGGTCTGGTGTAATCAGCTTTTAACTCCATAATATCGGCCTGGAGTGCGATCATTTCAAGGAGCTGCTCAATGCCGGTTTTCTGTTTTGCGGAAACTTCAACAAAGATATTTTTTCCGCCCCAGTCTTCCGGGACCACATCGTGCTGAGAAAGCTCGGTCTTTACTCTCGAGATATTGGCTTCAGGTTTGTCAATTTTATTAATTGCCACGATAATCGGCACGTTTGCCGCTTTAGCATGGTCAATTGCTTCAATGGTTTGAGGCATGACACTGTCATCAGCGGCAACAACAAGGACGACTATGTCCGTTACCTTGGCCCCCCTGGCTCTCATCATGGTAAAGGCTTCATGGCCGGG
>DKBK01000078.1 GCA_002451135.1 Nitrospiraceae bacterium UBA6902 | reverse complement strand
TGACAAAGCTCGCACGAGGCTTTTGCATGACTCCCTTCAAGTCGATAATCACTCAGCCTGGGATTGCCGTGGTCAAAGGTCAGCTCCTTCCAGCCCTTTGTGCTGTGACAGCTTTCACAGGCATTGTCCTTGAGATCTTCTTTATGAATTCTTTGGTGGCAACTGTCGCAGCTTTCATATTTCAGCCCTTTAAATGTGAGTACCTTACGGACCTTTTCCGCCTTTATACTTTTCCTTTCGAGTTTCTGCGCCGGATGACAGCTTTCACACGTGACTTCTGTATGCTTGCCTGTCAACTTGAACCTGGAATACTCGTTATGATTAAACTGCAGACTCTTCCAGCCTTTGAAGCTATGGCATGTGCGACATTCCGTCAGAGTCTTCTGATGCACATCCGTATGGCAGCCCAGACAGTCTTGAGTCAACCCCATAAAGGTCTTCTCCTTTTTATGGCAGTTGCTGCACAAGATTTTGTGTTTGTCTTCAAGCGCGAAGCCTGTTAACGCATGATCAAATTTGTTATCGTCGATGGGCATAATATTGAAGTCTTCACCTTTATGCTCTGTATGGCAATCAATACACTTTCCGGTAACCGTTGCATGGAAGCCCTTATTTTCTTTGACTCTCGTCATAAGCCTATCGTGGCATGCTGTACAGGAAGAATCAGGGATCCCCTTCCCCAAGGTGTGGCACATCACGCATTTTGTAATACTGGATAGTTCCTTGTGAGAATTTGTTAACTTGCCAGGCGAGACAAATTGGGCTGAACAGATACTGCTGCCAACAGTCAGAATACTACATAATATTAATGTTAAATATGACTTCAATTTCATACAATTCCTAATAGAAAACTCTTTTTGCCTAGTGAGTTGGTAGAGCTAAGATTTGGCATATTTTAAGATCATACCGATATTTCTATTTAATATAAGTGGGTTAAATCACTTTTTTTAAATTAAATCAACTAATAATCGATCTAATTTAAATCGTGCTGAATTCATCGCAAAAAAGGTGCCGGGCAGGGCAGGGACATGCGAACCAATTGATATTAAGGAGAATTAATAATGTAGTAGGGATAGTTATCTATAATGCTGTCTTAAAAATAGTATGCATTATCCTGCAGGACTTAAGAAAAGGGCAGATATGATACATGGGTTATCTTTAATAAAAGATTCTGCTCTTATTAAAGCGGGTAGCTACGTAATATGCGTTCTGCGCATAAAGAAATAATGAGACTCCTATGAATTGCATCAAAACAGGGTTAAGCGTTTTTCTCCTTCTCATTGATCAGGTATTTGGCAACCACTGCCTCAAGAGAGCATTGTGCCGCCATCTCTTTGCTCAGAAGACGCAGTGTTTCAAGATCTGCCTTCCATCCGATATTGCCCGGCGCAAGAAAGCAAATGCTGCCGGTCTCATGCTGCGTGCTAAGCTTGTTATCTTTAATATAGTAATACTCCTCGCAGGTCTCGGTGGGATACGCCTGCATGGATGGCGGTATATCATTGGGCTTGAACCAAAGCTTTATTTCCCGTTCCGCTTCATCAACAGTGGCAGAGGCATGAATAAGGTTGTCCATACGCTCACCAATTACTTTGCCCTCAGCATCTTTAAGAGGAACTACTGTACCAAGCGCACGGATACATCCAGGTTTCTGTTCCCGGGCAATGTGCGGATTCGTAGGACCTGCAATGTCCCGTATTTTTTGTACTGCACCCGGCCCCTGATATACGATGGCGATCACTCTATGTTTCCACGGCTCATTAGGATAATGCAACGCGCCTCTTATGTATTCAATAAGCGAAGGGAAAAATACCTTGCCCCGGTGTTCCGCATAGTGTTGATCGGCAAGCATTGTACTGACATGGACGATCTTCGTGCCGGCAAAGCGCAGACCAGTATGAAATTCGGACAGCTGGGAAAGCACATACCCTGTCAGGGAATTTTTGAGGGCATCCGGTTTAATAAGAACCAGTGTCTGTTCGCGTTCTATGCTGACCATAACATCTCTCCTCCTCTATGGTTGACTACGTTATTTATATCGCAAGTTTCTTAATAAGCTTCTTCACCGATATACATGATTCTTTAAACAGGGCCTTCTCTTCTTTCACAAGCTTTATCTCTACTACCTTCTCGACCCCGTCTTTCCCGAGAATGACCGGTACGCCGACATAGAGGTCCTTTACCCCGTATTCTCCGTTCAGATAAGCGGCGCACGGGAGTAGTCTCTTTTCATCATTGATGATCGATTTGACCATCTGTAATACCGCTGCGGCAGGGGCATAATACGCACTTCCGGTCTTGAGCAGGCCAACTATTTCCGCTCCTCCGCTGCTCGTCCGCTTCAGCAAGGCATCAATGGTGCTTTTCTTCAGAAGCTCTGTTACCGGAATTCCCTTTACCGTAGTAAACCTCGGAATCGGTACCATCTGGTCACCATGTCCACCGAGGATGATCGTTTCTACGTCTTCGGGTGAAACATTCAATTCCCAGGCAAGAAACGTCCTGAACCTTGATGAATCAAGTATACCCCCCATCCCCATAACACGTCTGCAGGAAAACTCGGTTGTCTTCCATGCAAGCTGGGCCATTGCGTCCATCGGGTTGGTTACCACAATAATAATAGCATTCGGCGAAGTCTTTGCAATCGCGTCAGACGCCGTGTGTACAACCCCGGCATTGGCATGCAGCAGGTCATCCCGTGACATATGAGGCTTCCGTGGGAAACCCGCAGTGATCACGACAATATCAGAATTTCCGGTATCATCATAATTGTTGGTGCCTTTCACTGACACAGAAGAGGCCCAGAGGGGGCAGGCCTCTGCAATGTCCAGCGCCTTTCCCTGCGGGACTCCTTCAACTATGTCATACAGCATCACATCGGCAAGTCCGTCCTTTGCAATTAACTGTGCTGTCGTTGCCCCGACATTTCCTGCTCCGATAACGGTTATTTTTTTTCGCATTTTTTACCTCTCTCTACATTCATAAACGGATAAACATTATAGCCAACGTAGGGAAAATTCACAAGACAGTCAGTTTCTTTNNGCGCCTTTAACCTTTATATCGCACACATCCGGCAGACAGCCTAGCAGGAAACCCTTTATACAGTAAGCCCGGGGAGGGGTAACAGCATTATATTTAAATTTATCCTCCTTGTCACCGCCTTGATTAATGTCGCTGTTATGAGAGAAGCCGTCATCAAATATTTGTTCTGATGTGTGTGATTAGTGACACATTAAATTGAGAAATAAACTCATACACTACTTAAGTGAACGAGATAATTATCCGATAAGGGAATTATATGCTTGATTTTATTGGAGCGTTAAGTAAAATATCAGCAATGCATTTTCTCGGGAAAATAAATTGTACAATCTTTCATGTTTCGGAAAAGTGCGCGTTATCGATAATTAACCATTGCTGAATAATATTTAAATCATTTTATGAGTGCATCATTTATTGAATTATGATAGTATTAACGAAATATTAAATTATGGTACTATTAACAAATTTCTTTTTAAAGGAAAAGACGTTAATGACAGAGGATGTTTCAGGGTTTAAAGAAACCTGCATAAGAGTCTCTTTTATTCCTGTGTCAGAGAGGTACTTAATTTAATGTTATTCGGCGCAAAAGACATAATCGGCCTGGACATCGGATCCAAGCATATAAAGGTTGTTCAACTCAAAGAGAGTAAAGGCAGCCACACCCTGGAACGTCTCGGTATCGCGACGCTCCAGACTGAACTCATTGTTGATGGTTCAATACTAGATTCCTCCAGAGTTGTTGATGCAATAAAAGAACTTATTACAAATACAGAGATAAAGGCAAAGGACGTTACTTTGTCTGTCTCCGGTCATTCTTCTGTAATTATAAAAAGAGTGTCACTCCCTCAGATGACTGAAGAAGAACTGGACGAGCAGATAAGATTTGAAGCTGAACAATACATCCCCTTTGACATTGAAGATGTAAACCTTGATTTCCAAATACTCGGTCCTGCAGAAGAAGAGAACATGATGGATGTCCTTATCGTGGCGGTAAAGAAAGATAAGGTAAGCGAATACGTCACAGTTGTAAAGGATGCGGGACTTAATCCTGTCATTGTCGATGTTGATGCCTTTGCCCTGGAAAACATGTATGAGCTTAATTACGAGGTCAAGGAAGGCGAGAACATTGCGCTAGTCAATATCGGCGCCAGCATGATCAATATCAATATTCTGAAAGGCGGCATATCGGTTTTTACAAGAGACAGCTCGCTTGGAGGAAATCTGCTGACAGAGGCGTTACAAAAAGAATTTACCATTTCATACGTCAATGCTGAGAAGTTAAAGCAGGCAGAAGCCGTAGAGGGGGTATCTCCTCAAGATGTAACGGTTGTTTTAAATTCCGCTTTTGGAGACATTATCTCTGAAATTTCACGCTCCTTTGACTACTTCAGGGATACCACGAACTACGAAAATATCGATCAAATAATTCTGAGCGGCGGGGTGGCCTTAACAAAGGATTTTGCCCCGGCATTGTCGGAGAGGGTGGGAGTGCCGGTCTCTATTGCAGATCCATTTAAAAATATTACTGTGCCTGATTCGTTTGACCAGGAATATCTGAAGAAGGTGTCACCCCTTGTTTCTGTCGCTGTGGGGCTGGCCATGAGAAGGGTAGGAGACAAATGATCAGAATAAATCTCCTTCCATCCAAGAGAAAAAAGGCGTTCCTGTTACCTCCAGTTTTTATCTATGGGATTATAGCTATGGTCGTTGTAATCATAGTTATTCTTGCAGGCACTTTTTTTATGAACAATCAGATTTCTTCAAAACAGGCCGATCTTTCAGAAAAAGAGCAGACACTGAAGAAATTACAGGCCGCGCTTGAAGAGGTCAAGAATTATGAGAAGGACAATAAAGACTACAGAGATAAAAACAGTATTATCGAGCAATTGAAAAAGAACCAGATCGTGCCCCTGAGACTCCTGGATGAAGTCAGCGAAATGCTTCCCAAAGGCGTATGGCTGACAAGCTTAACTGACAAGGGGGGCATTGTCAGCATTGAGGGATTCGCATTCACTAACTCCGATCTTGTCTCGTATGTCCAGAATCTTAAGGGATCCAAATACTTCACCGAAGTAATGCTTGTTGAATCGAGACAGACCCAGATGGAGGATTTCACAATATACAAATTTAATCTTACATTGAAAATTACGGTGTGATCAATTATGGCAATAGACCTGAATATAAATTTCAATAAACTAAAGACCTTTCCGCCGCGTGTGCAGCTTATCATTGCTGTCGTGCCTTCTCTGATTTTGATTGTTCTGTTCTTCTTTTTCATTTACTCGCCTAAGAGCAAGGAAATTGGCGGCCTCAATGAAAAGATTGCACAAATAAACAAACAGATTTCCGTTAATGAGGAACAGGTCCGCAGGCTTGATGCCCTGATAGTTGAAAATGCGCTACTCAAGAAAAAGCTTGCAAAGCTGACAGAACAGCTGCCTGAGGAGAAAGAGGTTTCGGTGCTGCTGAAGCAAATATCCGACCTGGGTCTGATGTCTGGACTGCAGATTCTTCTCTGGAAGCCGGAGGCAAGGAAGACAGATCCATCAGGCCTTTACATAGAAATCCCGGTAAAAGTGGAGGTCCTGGCGGAATATCACCGTCTCGGGGATTTTTTAAGCCAGATAAGCCGTTTGCCACGGCTCGTTAATATTTCAGATTTGTCATTGAAAGTAAGAGAAGTAAAAGGACATGAGGGCAAAGGCATGATCGGCACGAACTTTACGGCCCGCACGTTCGCGTCTGTAACCCCAGAGGAACCGGGCAGCAAGGTGGAAAATAAATGAACCGCCAGATACCAGAAGGAATCTATCATAAACGATCAGTGGAGTTGATCACCTCTTCTCCAGTCTTTCTCTGTACATTGATTATTTTAGTACTCTGTATATACGGCTGCGGAGACCAGCCTTCGCCGGTCCGTGCACCGCAAAAACAGGTCGCGGCAAACACCGGAAGCGAACCTGCCTCGCCCCTGCCTGATACAGCAGTTGAAGAAGCACCTGAACAGGAAGGATATATATATCAGCAGAAAAACCGGCGAGACCCTTTTATCCCGCTCATAGTACCCAAGAGAAAGCCGATAAAAATAGAGGGCACAAGGGCCGGCACACTCGTAAGTTATGATGTAGGTGACTTTACCCTGGCAGCCATTGCCCAAAAGGGAGGGAAGTATTTCGCGCTTCTTACCACACCGGATAACAGGTCTTTTACCGTTAATAAAGGGACTGCAATCGGCTTACATAAAGGGAAGGTTCAGGAGATTACAAAAAACAAAATAATAATAATAGAATATTCCAGCGATTATAGGGGAGAATTAAAACCAAGAAAAATAATACTTGAATTCCATAAAGGAGAGGTGGAATGATGTTAATTAAAAAACCTTTTTTATGTATAGTTGTCCTTTTATCAATATGCGGCCTTGTGAACATCAGAGCCCAGGCAGAAGACCCGCCGCTTATATCAGAGATTGTTGAGATTGCCCTGAATCTTGTCGACGGCAAGACCGAGATTGAAATAAAAACCACCTCTCCTTTTACATATACAATATATAAGTCAGACCCTTATCATTTGACCGTGGACCTGCAGGGCACGGTGTTAGGCAAATTCACGGACAAGATAGCGATTGACCGCGCAGGGGTCCTTGATATAACGCCTGTGAAAGATGCAAGTACGCCGGACATTGCAAGGATTGATATTGCCCTTACTGTCCCTGCTGATGTTGCACCTATATACGAGGATAATACCCTGACGCTTTCTTTTGATAACCCTGAAAGCAGTGACGAACCTCTGGCCGTGATGGAAGAAGCAGCTCCTCAAGGAGAAGATCTCCCTGAAGCTGATAACACTCCTGAAGAAACAATCCCCGAGAAAAAATATACAGGAGAAAAGATATCTATTGACTTTCAGGACGTTGATCTCACTCATGTATTCAGGCTCATCGCCGATATAAGCGGCTACAATATTGTTGTCAGTCCGGATGTGAAGGGGAAATTTTCAATGAAACTCGAAGATGTTCCCTGGGACCAGGCCCTTGATATAATACTCCGCAACTATGGGCTGTCAAAGTCAATAGAAGCCAATGTCATCCGGATAGCCCCAACCGCGATACTTGCGAAGGAGGAAGAAGAAATTGCCCGGGTCAAAGAGTCACAGGAAAAATCCGGGAACCTTGTGACCAGGGTATATCCGATCAATTACGCTGATGTTAAGGCGATGATGCAGACCATCAAAGACGCCAAGATACTTACAAACAGGGGCTTCATCAGTGTAGATGAAAGAACGACCTCAATCGTGATAAGGGACGTTGATCAGAAACATCAAGAATATGACAAAATTATATCCGCGCTCGATAACCCGACCCCACAGGTAAGTATTAACGCGAGGATAGTTGAAGTAACGGACAATCTCACAAAGGAACTGGGCATTCAGTGGGGGGCACTTGTAAAACCGACGCCCCAAACCCAGGTCGGCGGCGGTCTTCTTTCCGGAGGCCTAGGAGATTTCACAGGCAAACCGCTGGCAGTAAACCTGCCTGCTGCCGTGGGCGCCGGGAGTGGGGGCACATTAGGGATCGGTTATATAAGCGCCAATGCACTGAGAGCGCTGGACATTCAGCTTTCTGCTGCGGAAAGCACGGGGGAGGGCAAGGTAATATCCAGCCCCCGGATCGTGACTATGGACAACCAGAAGGCCGTTATCCGGCAGGGTAAGAAAATACCGTACGAGACAATTTCACAGGACGGAACCAAGACTGAATTTGTAGATGCCGCGCTGGAACTCATCGTGGTCCCCCATATTACACCTGAAGGGACCATTCTGATGAAAGTTGAGGTCAAGAAAAATGAAGCCGATTTCTCACGCACATCCAACAATGTGCCAACTATTGATACGAACGAAGTTGAAACCCTGGTTCTGATCAACGATGGAGATACCCTGGCCCTCGGCGGTATTTACAAGAAGAATGAGACACAAGACAACTCTGCGGTGCCGTGGCTTGGGGACATACCTGTCCTGGGATGGCTTTTCAAAAAAGAGCTGAACAAGAATGAGACAACTGAGATTCTGGTATTTATCACCCCGAGGATTGTTAAATGATTTATTTTAGAAACGATGTGTTTCCGCTATGAGGCAGCAGAGAATGATATTGGGGGAGAATGTCTTATTAAGATTTATCAGAATTTTTAAGGAAAAGGATATTTTAAATTTACAGGTTATATGGGAGGAGTAATGAAAAGAAGATATATTATTTCCCTGGCATTAGTTGCCCTTTTATTGATAATCCCTGGCTGCGGGCGCGATAATAGCGAAGATGCGCCTGCAGATGCCACTATTACCATTAGTCCATCCTCGAACACTATAACAGTTGCTGCAGGGTATCCCCTTACAACGTATTCATCTTCTTTTACAATCGTAGTTAAGGATAAAAAAGGCACACCGCTTAATGATGTTGATCTCACTATCTCGTATCCGTGGGCAAGTACGGCAACAACCACCGGTGTTGTACAGTTTTATGACGGAGTCCCCGATGGAGGCGCTTCTGCTACTGTTTCTCCAATGACTGCAACGACAGACAAGAATGGCGCTTATACTATTTGGTTTACATATCAGGTGGGTGATACAGCCCCGGGAGTTGCTGATGAAGGAGATCTTGCGTATAAAGGTGATTTTCAGGTTACCTCAGGCTCTCTTTTTAGTTCGGCTACATTTGAAGTTACGGTAGAATGACATATCTGGAGGAGGAGAATTACCTGCGGTATCATTATAATACGACCTCTACATGTAATTCGGCCCCCTTCTTTTCCTGGCTTTCATAAATAATTTAGATTACAAAATAATATGTATGATCGGGATCAGGTCACAAACCTGGTCCCTTCCTTTTTTATTGCAAGAACACATAAATTAGGTCTTATGCGTTTAGGCAAGATCAGCATATAAGGTTCCAGTTGCGACCTTAAAGCCTTTAGACGCATCTCTCGAGGCGTTGCATGATTCCGCTTTACATTACATTTCAATTTTAATAACATAGGTAATGCTTAATTCTGAGGAATACATATAATATATGACCAGACTAAATTTTCTTACCGCCGGTGAATCGCACGGACAGGCGTTAACCTGCATTATAGACGGCCTCCCGTCAAACCTTGCCCTGTCTCCTGAAGACATTAACAAAGATCTGGCAAGGAGGCAGAAGGGTTTCGGCAGGGGAGGACGCATGAAGATAGAGACAGACCGCGTACAAATCCTCTCCGGTGTCCGCCATGGAAAGACCCTCGGTTCCCCTGTTTCACTTCTGATAGAAAACAAGGACTGGGCTAATTGGCAGGAGATTATGAGTCCGGAACCTTTAAGGGCGCTTCATCAATGGGCACTCCGTAACCAATCCCCGCTCCCCAATCCTCGGACGCCAGCCAAACCAACCCAGTCCCTGCCGGTAACCCGCCCCCGCCCAGGGCATGCAGACCTGGCCGGCGCCCTAAAATACGGTCACAGGGATTTAAGGAATGTCCTTGAACGTTCAAGCGCGAGAGAGACAGCCGCAAGGGTTGCAGCAGGAGCGGTCGCAAAGAAGTTTCTCTCTGCATTCGATATTCAGATAATAAGCTATGTAACCGAGATCGGCGGTATCAAGACACAGGGATCAGGGGACAGGTCGGAATCGACTCATCCCGAGGAGCGGAGTTCAGAGAAAAAACTGCTGACCATTTTCAAAAAAGCCGAAGCCTCTCCGGTAAGATGCCCTGATGAAAAGACTGCAGAAAAAATAATCGCGAAAATTAAAACCGCACTCAAAAAAGGGGACACGCTGGGCGGAATATTTGAAGTCGCGGTCCTGGGCGTTCCTGCCGGGCTTGGCTCCTACAGCCAGTGGGACAGGAAGCTTGAAGCTAAACTCTCCTACGCAATTATGGGTATACAGGCTATCAAAGGGGTCGAGATAGGGCTTGGCTTTGAAATGGCGAGAAGGTCCGGATCGGAAGTTATGGATGAAATATTCTATCGCGGATCACGGTTTTACCGAAAGTCAAATAATGCCGGAGGAATTGAAGGCGGGATAAGCAATGGTATGCCCATTATTGTCAGAGCTGCCATGAAGCCCATACCTACTCTGAAGACGCCGCTTTCATCAATAGATATTAATACCAAGAAGAAGTTCAAGGCCGCATATGAAAGGTCTGATACCTGTGCAGTCCCCGCAGCATCAGTCATAGGCGAGGCTGTTACGGCACTCGTAATTGCCGACAGTATCCTCGATAAATTCGGCGGTGACAGTATGGAAGAGGTCCGGAGAAATTATAAAGGGTATTTAAAACAAGTAAAGGAATTCTGATGAGTCCTTCCCGTGGAAGGATGTGTGCTGCTAAATTGTAGTTCCCTACTTGACCGGGAATCCAGTAATCCCTGTACAAACATGTATCACGCTGCAATCATCTATAAACCCGCTGGAGTTTATCCCGTGCTTAGTCACATAACGGGTATGCCAAGGAAAATTTTATCATATATCAATGACGTCTAAACGATAACTTGCTATAATCTATTCTAAGCAACTATGAAAATCGTACTGACAGGCTTTATGGGCACAGGCAAGACTTCAGTTGGCAAAGAACTGAGCGGATTGCTCGGTTACCCCTTTGTGGATACCGACGCGCTGATAGAAGAAAAGGAAGGGACGCCCATTTCACTTATTTTCAAGAATAAGGGCGAAGACTATTTCCGCAAACTCGAACAGGACACCGTCAAAGATGTTTCCATGAAGCGCAATGCCGTGATTGCCACTGGCGGCGGTGTTATCAAGAACAGGAAAAATGTGGAAAACCTCGGGAGGAACGGGATCATTGTATGGCTTAAGGCTGACCCGGAGATTATTCTTAAGCGGGTCATGCTTGAAGGAGGCAAGAGGCCGCTTCTAGAGGTTGAAGAGCCCCTGAAGGAAATCAACAAGCTGCTTTCAGAACGCATTAAACTCTATGAACAGGCGGACACTTCCGTTGACACCAATTATATAACACCCCGGGAGTCGGCCCATGAGATCATTGACCGGCTGGGCCTTGATCACCCCGGCGTGTCGGTTGAACTGAATGAGAGGAGCTACAATATCGCCATTGGAAGCAAGATACTTCCAAAGCTCGGGCTCCGGGTAAAAAAATTCCGTCCGTCAAAGATCGCCATAATAAGTAACAAGACGATATTCCCCCTCTACAGGGATCTTGTCCTCGGCACCCTGAAGCAGTACCATATTGTCCCGGAGGTCATACTTTTACCCGACGGAGAAGAGTATAAGGACATTCTCTGGACATATTACATCCATGGTGAACTTCTTAAGGCCAGGTTCGACAGAAATTCCCTCCTCATCGCGTTTGGAGGAGGTGTTGTCGGAGACATAACGGGATTTATAGCCTCAACATACATGCGTGGGATCAGGTATATACAGGTGCCCACCACCCTTCTCGCTCAGGTGGACAGTTCGGTCGGGGGAAAGACAGGCGTAAATCATCCCCTGGGAAAGAACATGATAGGCAGCTTTTACCAGCCCTCTCTTGTCCTTATTGATGTTGACACTTTAAAGACCCTTCCGAAGAGGGAGTTCTACGCGGGAATGGCGGAGATAATAAAATACGGCGTCATCTCTGACAGACATCTCTTCGATTATCTTGAAACAAACAGGGAGGACATCCTCTCACTGGGAGACGGGCTCATTAATATAATCAGACGCTCCTGTGAAATCAAGGCGGATGTTGTATCAAAGGACGAAAGAGAAGGCGGCCTGAGGGCCATTCTTAATTTCGGTCATACCATCGGTCACGCCATAGAGACCGTCACAGGGTATAAAAGGTTTCTTCATGGTGAGGCCGTTGCTATCGGCATGTGTGCTGCAGCAGAGCTCGCGGTGCGGATGAAACTGCTTCGGAAAGAAGAGGCATCCCGTTTAAGGGAGCTTGTTGAAATATATAATCTCCCGAGCAGGGTCCCTGATGATCTTGATGTATCGGAAATAATGAACGCGATGGAGGTCGACAAAAAGGTCAAGGCAGGCAGACTGAGGTTCATCCTCCCTGAGGCAATCGGCAGGGTAAGAATAGAAGAAGACACCGACCGGGAAATTATCAGGGAAACGCTGTCGTAGGGGCGGATCTATATGCCTGCCTAAACAAGGGCAATCACATGGGTGCCCGTTCTATTTAAGTTTCCTCCCCTTCCACAGCATATAGATCGCCGGATAGATTATCAGTTCAAGTACCGTTGAGGTGACAACTCCCCCGACCATAGGCGCGGCAATGCGCTTCATGACATCAGAACCCGCGCCGTGGCTGAACATGATAGGGACAAGTCCCGCAAGTATGACGCTCACCGTCATTATCTTGGGACGGATTCTCTTTACGGCGCCGTGCATGACCGCGTCTTTCAGGTCAGCAAGATTTCTCATCTTCCCCTCTTTTTTCCACTGCTCATACGCAAGGTCCAGGTACAGCAGCATGATGACGCCGGTCTCGGCGTCAAGTCCTGCAAGCGCTATAATGCCTACCCACACGGCAATGCTCATATTGTAATTGAGGAAGTAGAGAAACCAGAATGATCCGACGAGCGAGAACGGCACGGCAAGAAGAACGATCATTGTCTTGACCGCAGAATTGGTGTTCAAATAGATAAGCACAAATATTATGAGCAGGGTCAGCGGGATAACGAGTTTCAATTTATCATGGGTCCTGACCAGGTGTTCATATTCACCACTCCATTTGAGGCGGTAACCTTCCGGAATCTTCAGACCCGCTACCCTGGCTTTTGCCTCTTCCACATACCCCCCGACATCCCTTCCTGAAAAGTCTATGTATACGTATGATGTGAGAAGTCCTTCTTCGCTTTTAATTACCGGGGGGCCTTTTACAATGTTTATATCAGCCAGCTGTTCAAGAGGAACCTGCGGGCGCTGCGGAATAGTTGCAGGGGCGACCTGCTGCGCACCCATTGCAATGTTTGCATTTTGCATCCCCGCAGACATAACGGGCACGAGAACCCGTTTTAATTTCTCTATATCGTTGCGCAGTTCCCTCGGATAGCGAATGTTTACGGGATAACGTTCTCTGCCCTCAACAGTAGTAGTAATATTCATTCCGCCGATGGCCGACTGAATGACTTCCTGTACATCGTCTATGGTGAGTCCGTACCGCGCTGCCTCATCCCGTTTCACTCTGAAATCAAGGAAATACCCGGTGGTTACCCGCTCAGCGTAGACGCTCCGTGTGCCCGGGACATCTTTGATCAGGTGTTCTATCGCAATGCCGATCCTTTCGATTTCCCTGAGATTTGAACCCATGATCTTGATCCCCACAGGGGTCCTTATCCCGGTTGAGAGCATATCAATGCGGGCCTTGATCGGCATGGTAAAGGAGTTAGCCACGCCGGGAATGGTCAGCACGTCATTCATTTCATTCTTTAGCCTATCAACTGTCATGCCTTCCCGCCACTCGGATTCAGGCTTTAGATTGATGACTGTCTCAAACATCTCGAGCGGCGCCGGGTCCGTAGCGGTCTCGGCCCTCCCCGCCTTTCCAAAGACCTGATCTACCTCGGGGATGTTCTTTAACAACCTGTCCTGCATCTGGAGCAGGCTGGACACCTCAGTTATTGAGGCGCCGGGGACTGTTACCGGCATGTAGAATAACGACCCTTCATAAAGCGGGGGCATAAACTCTGTTCCGAGCTTCAGATAAGGATACGCTGTCAAGGCCATAATAATGAGTGCTAAGAATATGACTGTCTTCTTAAATCTGAGGGCAAGAGCTGCAACCGGATCGTAGATTTTATGCAATATGTAACTGACCGGGTTTTTTTCTTCAGGACGTATTTTCCCCCTGATAAACAGGGTCATCAGCACCGGAGTCAGGGTCACTGCAAGAAAGGATGAGAACAGCATCGCAAACGTCTTTGTATATGCAAGCGGTTTAAACAGCCTGCCCGCCTGCGCCTCTAACGTGAATACCGGGAGAAAGCCGACTGTGATGACAAGTAATGAGAAAAACAGCGACGGGCCGACCTCTTTTGCGGCTTCGATAATGGCCTCTACCCGTTCTGCCTGTTCAGGCACCGGGCCCTGCGTGCTGTGCTCTAATTCCTCCAGTTTCTTATGCGCGTTCTCCACCATAATGATCGACGCATCCACCATCGCTCCAATCGCAATCGCTATTCCGCTCAGGCTCATGATGTTTGACGTCACCTTAAGATAGAACATGCAGATAAAGGAAATAATGATGGCAAAAGGCAGCGTAAGGATAACAACGAGCGCACTGGGCAGATGAAACAGAAACACGATACACACGGCGCTCACAGCAACCGAAAGCTTTATGATCTCTTCTTTGAGCGTATCAATAGAGCGGAGAATGAGGTCGGACCTGTCATAGGTCGTGACGATCTTCACTCCTCTGGGAAGGCTCGGCTCTATGTCCTTTTTGATTTTGTCCTTTACCTTTTCTATGACATTGAGGACATTCTCACCGAACCTCACTATCACAATCCCCCCCGCGACTTCCCCTTTGCCGTCGAGGTCAGCCAGGCCCCTTCTTATCTCCGGGCCGAGTTGAACGCTCGCGATGTCTTTCAGGAAAACAGGGGTACCGCTTCCGCTGGTACCGACTGCAATGTTCTCAATATCACCGATGTTCCTGATATATCCACGACCTCTTACCATGTATTCAACACCGGAGAATTCGAGCACCCTTCCCTCAACATCGCTGTTGCTCTTTCTGACGGCTTCCATTATCTTCTGGATCGGGATATTATAGAAAAGGAGTTTATTGGGGTCCACGGTAATCTGATACTGCTTTACAAATCCTCCTACGCTCGCGACCTGGGATACCCCCTGTACGCTTTCGAGCGCGAGTTTGATGTTCCAGTCCTGGACAGAGCGGAGTTCTGATAAATCATTCTGCCCGGTTTCATCCACTACCGCATATGAAAAACCCCAGCCCACACTTGTGGCATCAGGGCCGAGGACAGGATTGACGTCAGCAGGGAGCTTGTTCTTGACCGCCTGAAGATATTCCAGCACCCTGCTCCTTGCCCAGTAGATGTCCGTGCCTTCCTCAAAGATAGCATAGATGAATGAACTCCCGAGGAATGAGAACCCGCGCACCACCTGGACTTTCGGCGCAGCGAGCAGGGTGGAGGTTATCGGGTATGTGACCTGGTCCTCCACAAGGTCGGGGCTCCGGCCCGGCCATTCGGTATAGATAATGACCTGTGTATCACTCAGGTCCGGAATCGCGTCAAGCGGCGTGTTCTTAAGTGCCCAGTAGCCCCATGCGGAGAGGAAAAACACGAGCAGGAAGATGATGAATTTGTTCCGCGCGCTGTATTCTATGATTTTGGATATCATACGTTATGTCTTGCTGTCATTCCCGTAAAAAAGGGACCCGGGAAGGGCAAGGCAACCCCTCGCCCCTGCATGTCAATTTAATGTTTGTGCAATTCAACGGGTTTCACGCCTTTTAGCTGAGCTTCCGAGTCAATGAGGAATGTGCCGGAAGACGCCACCTTTTCGCCTGCCTCAAGCCCGTGCAGGACCTCTGTCATGCCTCCGGCTTTAAGCCCGAGATGTACCTCCTTCGGCATGAAATAACCTTCACCTTTATCAACATAGATTATCTGCCTTGTACCCGTATCGATGACAGCCTCATTCGGGATCATCAGTCTCCTGCCCATATCGATGCTGATCTCAACATTTGTAAACATCTGAGGTTTAAGCTGTTCAGACGGGTTTTTAACAGTGAACCTTACCTTTGCCGTCCTTGTATCAGCTGAAAGAGAAGGATATATATAATCAATAACTGATGAAAAGACCTTCCCGGGAAAGTAACTGAGGCTGATGTCAGCTGTCTGTCCCACCTTTATCAGGCCCAGTTCATATTCATAAATATCAGAAATGACCCAGACTGTTGACAGGTCAGCGAGGTCAAACAGTTTCTCTCCGGGCATCACGCGCATTCCCTGCAGCGCCATTTTCTGAGTGACGTATCCATTGACCGGACTGTAGATTGTCAATGTCCTTACCGGTATTCCGCTTTCTTTTATCTTTTCAATCTGCTCATCGGTAATGTCCCATAATTTCAGCCTCTGGCGTGCGGCTTCGACTATTCGTTCTGCATCCTTCGAAAGCATTAAGCTGACCGCTGACTGCTCGGTAAGAGTCGATCCCGACTGCCCGCTGCCCGCTGACTTTTCCCACTTTAATACATTCAAAAACTCCTGCTGTGTTGCGACGAGCTCGGGACTGTAAATCTCAGCAAGCGGTTCGTCTTTTTTTACATACTTCCCGGTGTAGTCGACATGGAGTTTTTCGATCCAGCCCTCAAACTTGGTGTTGACAGTCGCGAGATTTCTCTCATCATATTCAATCCTCCCGACTGTCCTGATGGTCTTCTTCATGGGTTTGACGGCAGCCGCAACTGTCTTTACTCCGATAAGCTGCTGTTTTTCCAGCTCGATCTCGACCGTGGTTTCTTCATCATCGACTTCTTCCTGCACAACCTCCTCTGCCTGTGTACCGGATGTTTCCCCGGCCGGTGTCCCATGCTGATGGACTTGTGAGTAAACCAGGGACATGTTAAATGAAAACAATAAATATAGTATGGATGTAATTATTAATGCCTGTGTTCCCATTTTTCTTTTTCTCCTTGTACGGGCTGCTGAGGGGAGTTTACCCCTACAGTCGTCAACGCCTCGAGTCTCGCTATGGCCTTCTCCCTTTCTACGAATTGTTTCCAGTATAAAAGTTCATAATCAATCAGCGACTTGAGAATAGTTATGACCGTTATCGCTTCGGTCTTTCCGGTGGTATATCCGGCAAGCGCTGTTTCAAAACTCTGATAGGTCTTCGGGACCAGGCCCTCTTTGTACAGGGCCATTAATCTCTCTGATGACCTGAGCATTGAATAATTGTCCCGTATGTTTGAAGACATCATAAATTTAATATCGTCAAGCTCATGAGCTGTCTGTGACAGTGAGGCCTGGGCTTCAAGGACCGCGGGCCGCTGTTTGGTCCTGTAGAATATCGGGATGTTGATTGTGGCGGTCATACCCCACATGTCCTGGTAATATTTGTTTTTGGCAAAATAGTTTGCAGCTACAGTAACGTCCGGATAATACTCTTTTTCCATCATTCTGACTTTGGTCTCAGCGCCCGCGATCATGCGCTCCTTGGACTTTATGTCCGGAGAATTATTATATGCCGCATTCAGCAGTTCTTCGACGCTGTGATAATATTCACTGGGTGTCAATTCAACAGGCCGTCCGATGCCGGTGTACCCGTCCCGTCCGATGGCGGAGTTGAGCATGGCCTCTATGGACTGGATCTTTTGCCTGAGCATCTCGTCTTTTTCGAGCAGCATGTACTTCTCAGTCTGGGCCATCAACACTTCCTGCTGCGGGGCCATCCCGGTTGAATACCTTGCAAGCGCTGCGTCTTCAATCCTTGAAAAAAGCCCTGACATGTCTTTGACAAAATCAATGCTTTTATATGTATAGAACAGTTCATAGTAAAGCTCTTTTACCCCGGCCGTCACCTTTAACCGCGCTGATTCCAGCGACGCACTAAGGCTTTCAGCATCCCTTTCTGCCATTTCGCTTTTCAACGAAAGTTTCCCCGGATACGGAAACATCTGGGACACAGTGAACATCCACTGAGAGTCAGATGCCATTTCTTCATCAAAGGTATACAGGTCCCTGACACCGTCATTCATATAGCCGAACATGAACATCGGGTCAGGAAGGCTTTCCGCCTGGGGGATTTTGAATTTTGAGACCGACTCCCTTGCCTCCAGCATCAGGACCTCGTGATTGTTTTTCAGTGCCTCGTCAATCAACTCCTGCAGAGTCAATTCACCGGCAAAGAGAGGGCTTGTCAGCAGGATACATATCATAAGCAGCGCATATGTCATCGCAAGTTTCATGTTATTTAATAGCACAATAATTATTAGACATTATACGGTACATGCTGCTATTTTGCACCTGAAATTAACGCCCCTTCCTCTGCCTGTAATGAGAGGAAGGGGCGTTAATAAGCTCATTATTTCTACCCGGAACGGATTTTGTGCTACGCATCTATGCTGAACTTCAACTTTGATGTCTTGCCGTCTCGTGTGATCTTTACGGTAATATTCCACGAGCCTGCCATTGAAAGGTCCATAGTGGCTGTATATTTGCCGTCCTTTAATTCAGCGTCCGTTTTGTAATTCATTGCGGGCATTCCCGGCATTGCGGGCATTGAGTATTCGACCTTAACCTTTGCGTCCGCGACCGGTTTGCCGGAAGGGTCCTTGATATCAATGGTCAGATTATTTTTTCCCACGGCAGGCGGGTTTTTGTCAATTGCCACGACAACGTCAAAGTCCCCTGCCTTCTTTTTTACTTCATAGTCTTTTGCAAAGGCGATGCCTGTAATTACAAACATCAGGGCCACCATGGTTACAATAAGTTTTTTCATTTCTCCTCCTCCATATTTGTTTATTTACACACAGGCAGTTCATCGTCTTTTCATAACTGACCTGATATTTTCAGTTATTATTTTATATCGAGACTATGAAAGAAATGTGAAGAACTAATCAGGAATGAAATAAATATAAATAATCGTTATAGATTATTTTCATATGCCGGTCAGCCAGGGCAGTTCCTGTATAATAGCAGAACATACACATTGGGACTCAGCAGGGGGGCATCTGTGCGTCCCCGGCAAGGAATAATGAAAAACAATTCTATTTCTTCCAGTCAGATACAAATACTCCTCCTGGTCTTGGCGGGCATATTACTGCTCGGCCTCGGCATCTGGTTCGGTAAGGGCCATAACAGCCCCCCCATGATGGTTGCAGATGAATTCCCGAGTGCCACGGTCCTGGAGGTCCCGGTCCCCCTGCTACAATTTTCTTTGAACGATCACATCGGAAAACTGTTTACTCCCGATAATTTTATGAGAAAATGGACGTTTATTTTTTTCGGATACACACACTGCCCTGATGTATGCCCTACAGCGCTTGTGGACATGAATAACATTTATCATGACCTTGCGGAGAAAGATGAACTGATTGAAAAAATGTTCGGGGTCGGTACACAGTTCGTATTCATAACCGTGGACCCGGAGAGGGACACAGTCAGCGAGTTAAGAGAGTATGTCCCCTTCTTCAACAAGCACTTTATCGGGCTTACCGGAGATGCGGACATGATTGATTCAATCGCCCGTCCACTGGGAATAGCATACAGACGCGTACCCGGCAAGGATGCGGAAAAGGATTATCTGGTGGACCACAGTGCATCAATCCTTCTCATTGACCCGCTCGGAAGGATGCGTGCTGTTTTTTCGCCTCCTCATGTCCCGAAAACGATTGCAGCTGACTTCAGAAATATCCGCAAAAAATACACGGAGGAGTGCTGCATATCAGGGGATGAGAAAACTGAAACAGTTATATTTGACTATAGAAAGGAGAAGAAATGAAAAAGTCCTTAAACGTTTCTTTAATATTTATTCTTCTGCATCTCTTTTCATCAGCCCATGCACATCAGCAGGTCTCGGTTGATAATGCATGGGTACGCTCTGCTCCGCCCGGGGCAGACGTGCTTGCAGCATACATGATCATCAAAAACAAATCGGAGGAAACAATTACGCTTACGGGAGTGTCAGGCAGTATGTTTGGCAGGATCGAGATTCACAGGACCGAAATGCACGAGGGCATGATGAAGATGATCCCTCAGGAGAGTATGTCGGTTCCGGCAGGCGGTTCGGTCACTCTTGAACCCGGGGGATTCCATCTTATGCTGATAGGTCCGAAGACTGTGCCAAAGGAGGGTGAAGAGATTGACCTGCTGCTGCAATTCAGCAACGGCCACTCACAACGCATTAAGGTACCGGTTAAGGCGGATAAAAATAAAGGCGGCGTGATGGAAGAGCACGGGCATCATTAATCACCCATTCCCCACATTTTTTCATGCGGCAAAGCAGGCTATATTTCTTTTCTCCCTTCAAGGGATTTTGACAGGGTCACTTCATCAGCGAATTCAATGTCTCCGCCTATTGGCAATCCATACGCGATACGGGTGATGGTAACTCCAAGGGGCCTGAGCATCTGGGCTATATACTGGGCAGTGGTTTCCCCTTTAGTGTTTGGGTTTGTGGCGATAATTACCTCTGATATATTGCCTTCCTTAACTCTCTGTCCCAATTCATATATCTTGAGCCTCTCCGGCGTTATCCCGTCAATAGGAGAAAGCGCCCCGAGCAGGACGTGATAAAGCCCGTTATAGACTTTCGTGTTTTCGATAACGATGAGATTGCTCGGCTCTTCCACCACACAGATCTTTTCATGATTTCTACGGGGGTCACTGCAAATGGGGCATATCTCTTCTTCCGAAATATTAAAGCAGTGTTTGCAGAAGCGAGCCTTCTCCTTCAGCCTTATAATGGCATCAGCTATTGAAACAGCCTCATGCCCCGGCATCCCCATTATAAAAAACGCAAGCCTCTGCGCGGACTTTCTGCCGATCCCGGGAAGACGCATAAGCTCGCTTATCAGGTTCTCAACAACGTTGCTTGCCATTAACCGAGTATGTTCCCCAGCCCCGGAATATTCATTCCACCGGTGAGCTTGCTCATGTCTTCACTTACCATCTGCTGCGCCCTGCGGAGGGCTTCATTTACCGCAGCAACTATAAGGTCCTGGAGCATTTCGATATCATCAGGATTTACCACATCCTTCTCGATCTTAATGGAAACGATCTCCATGGCGCCGCTCGCAGTAACCACAACCATTCCCCCGCCAGATGACGCCTCCACGGTTTTCTTTTTCGACTCTTCCTGGATCTTGCCCATTTCCTGCTGCATTTTCTGGGCCTGTTTCATCAGGTCTCCAAGCATTTTCTTAGACATCATATCCTCCTTTTCTTATCCGCACAAAGCAATACCTCTTTCACTCTGTGCCTTCGTCCCTATTCATTGAGTTCTCCACGATCCTCAAGCGGATTCACCTTGATGAGGGAGCCATCGAAAATTCTCAAGGCGTCCTTGACTAACGGTTCCGCAACGACTTCTTCCTTCATCTTTTTTTTGTCTATGTTAGTTTCCTCTTTGGGAAGTGACAGTATCTTTAATTTAAGATTATGCCCGCTGATACTCTTCAAAATAGGTTTAATAAGAGAGGTCTTGCTCTTTACGGAGTCCGCAAGCACTGACATGCCTCCATTAAATCCTATTGAAAGCTCTGTTGAATTAAGGTGCAGGACCCTGGCCTCTGACATTTTGCACGCAAGCAGGTGATCTTCGGCGTCTACCCTTTTGATCAGTTTCTGCCAGACATCCTCCTTGCAGAGATTATCTGTGCCGCTCACAGGTAATATTTCGTTGCTCCCCGTCTCGGTTTCATTTATCACCCCGGTTTTGCTCCCTTCCGAAGGAACGGCCTTCTCCCTGGACGCAGGTTCGGCAACAGGGGTACCAACAGGCCTTCCCGGATCGCCGAGCATTTTTAAAATATCTTCAATTGCGGTCATGCCTTTTACAAAGGAAGTCCTTAAAAGCCCCAACTCAAGCGTATATCTTGGATGAACTGCATTTCTCACCTCGCCTTCGAGCCTCAGAAGTTCTGTCAGCAGTAAGGTCAACTGCTCTATGCTCACTGCTGAGGCATGCAGTTTCAGCTTCTGCACCTCTTCCTGTGTAAACTCCAACAGCCCCTCAGCATCCTCTGTGACCTTTACTATGGCTATGTTTCTGAAATTCTCGACAAGCTCCCTGGTCAACTGCCTCAGATCACTCCCTCTGTCGGTCAATTCCTTTATAATAGATAACGTCCTCGAAATATCTCCCGACAGAATAGTTCCGCAGAGATTGGTGACAATTTCTGTTTCAGGCAGACCCAAAAGACCCTGAAGTTCCTCTGCGGTGATGTCATTGCTGAAGGAATATGCCTGATCAAGAAGGGTGAGGGCATCCCTCATGCTGCCGTCCGCGGCCTTTGCTATCATATCCAACGCAGCTTCCTGTATATTGATCTTCTCAGCGCTGGTGATCTTATTGAGCTGTTCTTTAATTCTGCCCTTCGTCATTCGCCGGAAGGCATGATGCTGGCACCTGGAGAGTATGGTCGGCAATATCTTCTTTGGCTCGGTTGTCGCAAATATAAAGATCACATGGGGCGGCGGCTCTTCAAGTGTTTTTAAAAGTGCATTGAAAGCCGGCGTGCTGAGCATATGCACCTCATCGATTATATATATCTTGTACTTGCTGCCGGAAGGTGCATACTTGACCGTTTCCCTCAACTCCCTCACCGCGTCAACGCCGGTGTTGGAAGCGCCGTCAATCTCGATGACGTCAACGGAAGATCCCGCGGTTATTGCCTTGCAGCTCACGCACTGCCCGCAAGGTTCATTTTCTGACAACTGCGTACAGTTAAGTGCCTTTGCCAGAAGCCTTGCTGATGTTGTTTTCCCAACCCCCCGGGGGCCTGAAAATAAATAGGCGTGAACAATTTTGCCGCTCGACAAGGCATTCTTAAATGTCTTGACTACAGATTCCTGTCCGACAAGATCATCAAATCTCTGGGGCCGCCATTTTCTTGCAAGAACTATGTAGCTCATATTTTTTAGAGTTAAGGGTCACATGCAGGGTACCTTCAATTGAAATCCCTAAACTCATAACTCCTTACTCTTCCCTCGTTATTTAATGGCCAGGCCTTCAGGTAATCCTGCGGCACCCGGAATAACTGCTTACCGTTGCTCCCTTCCGGACCTGGCGGGGTTCACAGCATGCCGTTGCACAGGGCCCGAAGACCCGACCAAACTTAGAGTTTAGAATTAAGAGTCAAGAGTTACCTTTAGATATCATCCAATTCAGGGCTCTCACCTCATAACTGCTGGCTCATAACTCCAAACAATGGCGGAGAGGGAGGGAGTCGAACCCTCGAGACGTGTTAGCGCCTACACGATTTCCAGTCGTGCTCCTTCGGCCACTCGGACACCTCTCCAATCCAGCTCCACGCTGTCAGTATTCAGCTAAAAATAAAGAAAAACCTTAATAATACGGTATTAAGCTGAGAATAAAGACCCGGCTGGTTCCGGCTCACACTTTACTCGAACTACTACTTTATAACTTTAGCCTTCCAACTTTCAACTCAATTGGCTATCCGGTAACACCATTTTAACAAAATAATATCAAGAAATATTTTCTATTAGCTGAACGCTGCGAACTGATCACGGCCTTTAAATGGCGGAGAGGCAGGGATTCGAACCCTGGGTACCTTTCGGCACAACGGTTTTCGAGACCGCCCCGTTCAACCGCTCCGGCACCTCTCCAAATCAACTATTAAGCTTTAGCAGTCAGCCATCAGCACACGAAACAACAAAGACCGGGGTCTTTTCTACATAGTGATGGTTATCCGGTAACGTAATGTATTATTATACTGATAAATCCCGCTGTCTGCGCAGCCTGAAGATTTTTTATTATTTCGAGGAACTCATGTCCCTGAATACCTGAGATGAATCTGATCAAAGGGGAAAAGGTGAAAGACAGAAAGTGTGGTATGCAGGGGCAAACTCCCGTTCGCCCCTGCAGTAATGTCTCATAATATTTACATCAGGCACCTTTGCCGACTGTCTCTTCCTCGAACTCAGCCTCGACTGTAGTATCATGCTCAGGGTGGGCCGCCCCGCTGCCACAGTTTCCACTGCCGCATGACGAAGCCTCCTGTTCCGCTGAAGCGGTCTTGTACATATGTTCCGCCATCTTGTGAGATGCGGTGGATAACGCGGCAATGGCCTCTCGGATTTCTTCTGGACTGTCCGATGTGTCTTTTATCTTTCTGCACGTTTCAAGCGCCTTATCAATATCACTTCTGTCCGCAGCGGGAAGCTTGTCTCCGTGATCCTTTAAAGTCTTTTCAACCGTATACACGAGGTTGTCCGCTTCGTTCCGGGCCTCAATCAGTTGTTTCTTTTTCCTGTCTTCACCAGAATGAGCCTCGGCATCTCTGACCATCTTGTCAATCTCGCTTTCCGATAATCCGCTCGATGCAGTGATACGGATAGACTGCTCTTTCCCCGTGCCTTTGTCTCTGGCTGACACATGAAGGATCCCGTTCGCATCAATGTCAAACGTCACCTCAATCTGGGGCACTCCTCTGGGCGCCGGGGGAATCCCTAACAACTCGAAATTACCAAGGAGTTTGTTATCACCTGCCATCTCCCTTTCCCCCTGGAATACCCGTACGCTTACCGCCGGCTGGTTGTCCGCGGCTGTCGAGAAGACCTGGCTCTTTTTAACCGGGATTGTCGTGTTTCTGTCTATCAGCTTTGTGAACACACCGCCAAGGGTCTCGATCCCGAGAGAGAGCGGGGTTACATCCAGCAGCAGTACGTCCTTTACTTCACCCGTCAGGACCGCAGCCTGTATTGCCGCGCCCAGGGCAACCGCTTCATCGGGGTTTATGCCCTTGTTCGGTTCTTTGTTGAAAAAGCCCTTTACCGCCTCCGCTATGCGGGGGCTTCTGGTCTGGCCTCCGACAAGCAACACTTCATCTATGTCCGTAACCGGAACACCTGCATCTTTTAAGGCAAGCCTGCAGGGCTCAAGAGAACGCTGCACGAGCTCTTCAGTTAACTGCTCAAATTTTGATCTCGCAAGCTTCATCACAAGATGCTTCGGACCCGTGGCATCCGCAGTAACAAAGGGCAGATTAATGTCAGTTTCAACTGCAGTGGAAAGCTCTGTCTTTGCCTTTTCCGCTGATTCCTTGAGTCTCTGCAGGGCCATCTTGTCTTTTCTGAGGTCAATTCCCTGGTCTTTGTTGAACTCCCCGGTCATCCAGTCCATGATCTTCAGGTCAAAGTCGTCACCTCCCAGAAAGGTATCTCCGTTTGTGGACTTTACCTCGGTAATGCCCTCCCCGATCTCAAGTATGGATATGTCAAACGTGCCGCCTCCAAGATCGTAGACGGCGATCTTTTCATCCTTTTTTGAATCAGCACCGTAGGCAAGCGATGCTGCGGTCGGTTCGTTAATGATCCTCATGACATTAAGACCGGCGATCTTGCCCGCGTCTTTGGTAGCCTGCCTCTGGCTGTCGTCGAAATATGCGGGTACGGTTATCACCGCGTCGGTCACTGTCTGGCCAAGGTAATCCTCTGCCGCCTGTTTCAATTTCTGCAGGATCATCGCTGAAATCTCAGGCGGAGAATATCTCTTCCCCTTTATCTCCACATGTGCATCGCCGTTTGGTGCCTCAACGATCCTGTAGGGGAGCTTTTTTATCGCATCCTGAACCTCCCTGGATTTGTATTTACGGCCCATCAGCCTCTTAATCGAAAACACGGTATTTTCCGGATTTGTTATTGCCTGTCTTTTGGCTACCTGTCCGACAAGACGTTCCCCCTTGTCTGTAAAAGCTACAACAGACGGTGTCGTCCGGTTGCCCTCCTGGTTGGGGATTACAATTCGTTCACCATGCTGTACCACGGCAACCGCCGAGTTCGTGGTTCCAAGGTCTATGCCTATTGTTTTTGCCATGTTAATATCCTCCTTAAAGGTTATGATTTATCAATAATGTAGACTAAGCCTTGGCTTCCGAAAGATACATCAGTGGAAGCCTGTCTATTCTCTCTTTTCCCGCAAACAGAAGGCCTGTCAGGTCCAATTCCGTGCTGATAATAAGCGCATCATACGCAACCGAACCAGCCTTTCTTTTGTCATTGTTACTCTTACATTCATTTATCATATGCTTACTCGATAGACTTGCCACGTAACCACCCTCCTGTTGTATTGTTTATTCGCATTCAATCCATTTGAAAGTCAGGTAGGGTAACGCAAGGCCTGTGCCAGGCTGGAGAATAGATTAATATCAAGAGCTTATATTGCTAGAGCACAGACGCACAGGACAGAATGTCCCATTCAGAGATAGGCTATTTTAGCCTAACGTGCCTTTAGGGCGGTATCTTCTTGCCAGAAGTTCCTCCAGTTGGTTCTTTAAGGGCAGGGGCTTAAATCCGCTGGAGTATGCCTTTGAGCTTTCAAGCGATATATCAGGTGGCCTGGGGGCTGCTGTGGTGATATCCTTCTGGCGGCATCTTATTAATCTTGCATCCCTTATCCCCAGGACACCCATCATCAGTAACCCGAAATTGTACCGGGAAATCCGCTCGACCCCACCCAGGTGAATCAGGCCTTTTATTTTTTCCAATGCTATAAAAAGCCCCTGGGCCGCGGTCTTACCGCTGACCGGGGTCCTGTATTCATCTTCAAACAGCCTCAGTTCATGGCCATCTCTTAAGGCATTAACCATGGCCTGAAAGAAACTCGAGGCTGCCGGTCCCGGGTCCCCGAACATCAATGGCATACGGCATACGGCAGCTCCAGGATACCTCTTCATAATCCCTTCTTCAGCACGCACCTTTTGTTCGCCGTACACATTCACAGGACACACCGGATCATCTTCCCTGTAGGGTGCGTTAAGTCCGTCAAATACCAGATCTGATGAAGTAAATACAAAGGGGATGTGCGTATCAGCGCAGAGTCCCGCGATATTGACTGGCGCATCGACATTAATCTTTCGGGTACCGGCCTTATTCTGCTGACAATAATCGGGACTGCTTAATGCAGCAGTGTGAATAACGGCATCTGGCCTGATCTCTTTAAACACTTTTTTGAATTCTCTAAACCGCGTTAAATCGGTCTGAACAATCTTTACCCCTTTGATGTTCACTGGATGAGTAAAGACCGTTCCGAAGATTTCCCAGCGTGTATATGCCTCACAACATGTGTTCCATCCCAGAAAACCGCTGGCGCCTGTGACAAGTAGTTTTTTCATGTTAACTTAACATCTGCATTATTTGGGTCAATAGCTCGATAAGGGCGGGATAATCCTGTCCTCATTTTATCTTCTCCAGTGAAAAATATCCAAGGAACATCAGCCTTCCGGACATAAGATAATTAAACCGTCCGATATAATGCATACCGTTATCAACACATCTGATATGGTCCCTGATTGCACGAACGTGATATAAATTTTCCGGCCTGTTGTAATTGATTACAGCAACTTTTACCGAACCTGCAGCTTTACAGGTGCCTTCCTCAATAAAGAACCGGCCCCAGGTAACATTCAGAAGCACATTATGTCCGAGGATTTTATTATTCTCCCTGTAAAAGATCTTACGGTGGGAAAGGAGTTTAAAGCTCGGCCACACGGTAAGCATGTCAACGAGATATTCCCCTGCCATCCCAGACAGGGCCGGATCTGACGCGTCCCTGAAAACGCCGTGTAATTCCCTGGTGTCGCGCGGAAATTTCATCATGTTATTTTAATAAATACTGCAAGTAATATGCGATGCCGCATAAGGGACAGGCGGCTGGAACAGACGCAAGCTGGAAGGGGGGTACGTACGTCGATACTTCAAGACTTTCACGTGTACTCACTTGGTGACGTTATTCTTAAGGCTCCTGCTTCTTTCCGGCCATGGTCATGGTAGGAGGAAGCATCGTGCGTTTACCCGGCAGCAGGATGTTCCAATACACCCACTCAAACCCGAGTTTGCCCTTCCAGTTCATTCTCGTCTCCCTCAGGAGCGAAAAGGGCCCGATGACCGGAAGGGGGTACTTGCCGAACAGAGGCTCTGTGTCGTAGTTAAAATCCACCAGATAGGATTTACCCTTTTCCGAGACAATAAAACAGGTTGAGTGGCCGTCATATATCGGCTCAGGTGCTTTTCCCCTGATCTCGCTCAAAAGGTTGTGTGTGATTACCTCTGCTTCATAATGCGCTACCGATCCTGCCTTTGAGGTAGGAATATTTGTCGCGTCACCGATCACGTAGATGTTTTTATGATGTAAGGCCTTTAAGGTGTGTTTGTCCGTTGGCACATACGTGCTACCGTCATCGAGTCCTGATTCAGATATGACCTGATCCCCCTGGTTGGTCGGGACAATAACCAGCAGGTCATAATCGATCCGTTCACCCGCGTAATTTTGAATGTACTTACGTTCTTTATTGACCTCCTGGAGGGCAAAGCCGGTTGATATTGATATGTCCTTCTTTCTGGCCGCATCCAGCATAACTACCCGTCCCTTTGGCCAGTTCGGCATACACTGCGGAAAGGGGGTGGCCAGATGGAGCTGGACCTTGTCGCGCATCCCTTTCTCTCTGAAATACCAGTCAGCAAGGAAGATAAATTCTATAGGCGCCACCGGACATTTAAACGGAATTTCGGCAACGTTCATGACCAGCTTTCCGCCCTTGAATCCCGCGATCGCGTGCCGGAGACTCTCAGCAGTTTCCGGAGTATAAAATGAAAAGGCGTTCTTGCCCCATTCATCCATGAGGCCCTCGTTCTCCTCGGGTGCAAGGCGGCATCCGGTGCCTATTATCAGCCAGTCATAATCAAAGCTTCCGCCCTTGGTCTCAACCCTGTTTCTTTCATGGTTTACGCGTGTGATCGGATCAATTACAAAATTTATCCCGCCGGATATATATTTTTTCCTGGATTTTATAATGCTCTCAACTGTGCAGATTCCGAAAGGAACAAAGAGCAGGCCGGGCTGGTAAACGTGGTTATCGTCTCTGTCAATGACGGTGATTTCCCACTCGTCACGTGATAACGCCTGTCTTAATTTATTGGCGATGGCTGTGCCGCCAGTTCCCGCGCCGAGAATAACGATCTTTTTCATATATTCCTCCTCACGGACCTGCGTTGTTCTATTGAAGAGCGATTTTCGTCATTGTTACTATATGGAATTACCTACAAAGAATTCAAGAAATAAATAGTACTATTAAAAATGCAAAATAGAAAAACGTAAAAATGTTACAATATCCCCCCGGCACAAAAAAACAACAAATTACACATGATGAAACAGATACCACTGACAGAAATAAAACATGTCCTGCTCGATATGGACGGCACCCTGCTTGACCTGTACTTTGACGATTACTTTTGGGGCCATCTTGTCCCTGAAAAATATGCTGAAAAGCACAATATGACCTTCGGACACGCAAAGGAGCACCTGTACAAAACCTACAAGTCGCACGAGCGCACGCTGAACTGGTGTGATATTGATTTCTGGTCAACTGAACTGCATCTTGATATCCCCGCGCTCAAGGAGCAGATAAAGCACCTCATCGAAGTGCATCCTCATGTAATAGATTTTTTAAAGCTGATGAGAAGGCACCGGAAGAAGATCTTTCTTCTGACAAACGCGCATTTCAAGACGGTCAAACTGAAATTCGCCAAGACACAGATCGGGCATTACTTTGACGATGTGCTGTGCTCGTTTAATGTAGGTCATCCGAAAGAGGATATCGAGTTCTGGCAAAAGGCGGAGAGAAGGCTTAAGTTCGATAAAGAACATTCTCTCTTTATTGACGATACAGAGGATGTCTTGAAGACAGCCAGGGAATTCGGTATCAGATACCTCCTTTTTAAGGCACAGGCAAGTTCAAAAACCGCTCCGAAAAAAACAGAAGAATTTCTCACCATTCATGATTTCAGGGAATTGATGTAAGCGCTTGTGCGGCCTTATTACAAGAAGCTGAAAAAATGCTATCTGTTTTCAGTCTTGCCATTGATTTTTCAGAAAAATAATTTTATCAATACTTGTTTGCTCTTGTTATGATTTATGTCATAGGCAGTGTAATTATCCAGTATTACAATTCAATCATAGATAAACTTCATCCATATGCCCCCTCAAGTCGTCGCGGCTTAATGGAATCGGAAGATGCCATCAGAGTCGCTTCGACTTCCCCAATTACACTTTGAACCGCCCTGACATCTTCAAAAGGGGATTGTTGTGAACATACTACGTTATCGGATACCATCTTCACCCCGGGCAACCATGAGGGGACTGCGCTACCTTAATCAATGCATTGCCGTCCATCTGCGGCATTATAATATCGAATCACATGACATCAATATGTCTATCTCTGTTTAATATGTCAATGGCTTCCCTTCCGATGTGACAATAAATCTCTGTTTTTCTCGCGTTCGCCTTATGGTTGAGAAGGATGCGGGTTAAAGAGGAACTGGCAGACGTACTGTATGTACCGCCTTTTATTTAGTTTTCACTCAGCAGGTCTCTGTTGTTTTCAGATTCAATGTAGATCCTGACAAGCTCGATGATATTTTTGTAGAGAGCAAAATTTAATGAGAGTTCCTGGAAAATGTCCCCATGAGTCAGCTCAGAGGCGATCCTGTAAGAGCGCTGGCCCTGCAGCATATAATGTTCTGACAGGCTTGCCCCCGGGACCACGAGGTGCCCGAGGATAAACTCTCTGCCCCTTCTCCGCGTGAGGACCATGGGGAACATGCCGAGCATGAACAGGGTGTAGTCACCAATATGTTTATGTACCTGAAATTCCCTCTGGTAACTCTGCGCGTTTAGGAGCACATTCCCCTCAGCAAGCATATCTGCCATGTCTTCGAGGCGCCTCCCGTCCGCGTCCTGTATTCTGTAGAGGTTGTCAGTATGAATAAATTCGCAGAGTATCTGTTCTTCGATATAGTCAGCGACTTCGACGTTGTCTATGGGATTATGCTTAAGCCCGAAGTCCAGGGCATTTCTGAAGAGTTTTCTTAAAGGATGGGTCCTCTCGATAACCATTTTATTCATCACAACCATAACCTCCGTTTCTGTATTCCGTGATTATCATTTCGGTTTATGTAATGGTAAACTTAAGAAACGGTTTTCATATATCAGGACCGCATTGTTGTATCGTTCATTTGTAAAGCGGGTATCGATAATTGACATTACCCCCTGTTTGAAATACATTATTACAAAAGAGATCCCTAACAAGGCCAGATGAAAAATAAAACTCTTGTCATGTGTGCAGTTTCATGCGTCATCTTAGCCTTCGCATATTTTTCATATGCAGAGGTCCTGACTTTATCGGATGGTCTCAGCCTCGCTACGAAAAACAACAGCTCAATAAAGATAAGCGAACGCGAGGAGCTGATCACAGAAGCGGACACACTCATTGCGAGGTCACCGATGCTCCCCACGGTCAATGCCTCATTGAGTCAGACCTTTCTGTCGGACCAGCCCGGNNTACAGCCTGAGTGTCCAGCAGACACTGTATGACTTCAGGAAGAACGCGGCGCGTTACGAGGCGAGCATAATGGTGCTTAATACCAGAAAGCTTGATACCGCAAGGATACGGAACCTTGTCGCACTCGATTTTGTGACCGGTTATTTTGATCTCCTTGAAGCGGAAAAGATGATTCTTGTGGCCCAAAAGGAAGTGGAGAGGCTCCAATCACATTCCCGGAACGCGCAGACCCTGTATGAAGAGGGCGTGATAACAAAGAATGAGCTCCTCCAGGCTGAAGTGAAGATCTCTGATGCACAACAGAGATTGTTGACTGCCGGCAACCTGAAGGCCCTGACCACGTCCCGGCTTAATAATGTTATCTCCCGGCCATTGAAGACAGACATCCAGGCAGTTGACGTGAACGGCCCATTATACGATATTTCCGGGGTGGAACTTGAAGGCGCATGGCGGACAGCAGAGAGACTGAGACCTGAAATAGTCATAGTTGATGAGACGGTAAATGTCCTTGAGCTCGAAACGACAGCGAGGAGATCAGAGTACTTCCCGGAGATTTTCGCCAGGGGTGGTTATGACTACACAGAGAATGAGTACCAGCTCCATGAAGGCAACTGGTCGTTCATCCTTGGCATGCGCATCAACCTCTTTAACGGCAGGGCCACAAGCGCTGAAATATTAAAAATAGATCATAAGAGAGAGAAGCTTATTGAACAGAAAAATAAGCTCATTGATGAGATCAGACTGGAAGTGGAGAGATATGTGCTTGATGCAAGGACGGCGAGAGAGAAGATTGCGGTCACAGAGAATGCAGTTGCCCAGGCTGATGAAAATCTGAGGATAAACAGGATACGGTACGAAGAAGGCGTGGGAACGGCAACGGACGTACTCGATGCCGTTGCCCTTTTAACTACAGCTGAAACAAACTATTACAGGGCTGTCTATGACCTGAGAAAGGCAGAGGCCGGGGTCATATACTCAACAGGACAGGACTTGTCGGAGGTGTATAAATAGATGGATGAGACAAAGGAAGTTGCAGGCAGCCGCAGTAAAAAGAAGCTCGCGTTAAGTATATTTGCCCTTATGGTAATCGTGGGGCTGACCGCCCTCTTTTTTTATACGCGGTACATAAAGACGCACATAACAACCGATGATGCCTTCATAGACGGGGACATATATACCATTGCACCAAAGGTCCCAGGCACGGTAAAGAATGTGTATGTCAGCTCAAACCAGCTGGTCAAAAAAGGAGACATTCTTGTGGAGCTGGATGAAGCGGATTATGAGGTGAAGGTATCAGAGGCAGCTTCAGCCCTGGAGGCAGAGAAGGCAAAGACCGCGGAGATCGAATCGAAGATACAGACATCTAAAAAACAGCTGGCAGAGGCAGTGGCCAGGGTCCAGGCAGTAAAAGCAGTGAATGAACTTCAGCATGCAAATCTCGAACAGGCTGAAAAAGACAGGGACAGGGCGGATACGCTTTATAAGAAGCAGGCAATATCCACGGAGAAATATGAAAAGACACTGACCGCATATAAAGTGGCCCTTGCACAGGTCAGGGCCTCATCCGAGGATATGAATGCTGTCACGCTTGCCGTGGAGGCACAGAAGGCCGCGGTCACTCAGGCAGAGGCCTCAAAGATATCTCAATTGTCCACTGTCAAGCAAAAAGAATCGGTCCTCGAAACCGCACGGCTTAACTACGGATACACTAAAATTAATGCCCCGGCAGACGGGTATGTTACGAAAAAATCTGTCGAGATTGGCAACCAGATAAAGGCAGGACAACCGATTATGGCGGTCGTGTCACTGGACGATGTGTATGTAACTGCAAACTACAAGGAGACCGAGCTTGAGAGGGTGAAACGGGGACAGAAGGTAGAGATAGAAGTGGATACATACCCGGGGAAGAAATTTACTGGAAAAGTGGACAGTATCATGGCCGGCACTGGCTCAGCATTCTCCCTCTTCCCTCCGGAGAATGCGACAGGCAATTACGTTAAGGTCGTGCAGAGGATACCGGTGAAGATCGTGCTTGATAACGATACAGACCGGGAGCATGTCTTAAGGGTCGGGATGTCGGTGGTGCCTACGATATTGGTGGAGTAAGAAAGGCCGAGCGCCCGTACGTGTGAAAGTGTGTAAGATCGTAACAAAGTATGCGCGCAAGCCTGAAAGTTATATCTTTCAGTCTTACGCGCTTTCGATCTTCTTTACTTATTCATTCTATTTAGTAGCTTCATCAAGTTTGTCCTTCGCGTTATCAAACGCCCTGTCTATTTCTTTGCCTGCGCGCTCTGCCGGTCCTTCCTTCTTGCAACTGCAGACACTGACAGTCAATGACAGCGCCACCACTATCATGAGTATTTTCCTGGATAATGACATCAATTGTTCTCCTTTCGTGTACCGTTTTTGGGGCCTGATGAATCCTCCCTGCTGAATATAATAGCAAAATCATGCATCAACTGGAACATCCTGTATTAATGATATGCATTCGTGATAAAATCGAAAGGTTTATGTATCTTAAGGTCCTATGAACAAATGGCTCGTTGCTTTAACCGTCATGATCCCGACGCTGATNNAACGCCATTGTCATCCCCATGTCAGGCTGGCTCAGCAGGCTCTTCGGCAGAAAGAAGTACATGCTGGGCTCGATTATCGTATTCACTATCAGTTCCTTCCTCTGCGGTTCCGCGTGGAGCCTTCAGAGTCTCATATTCTTCAGGGTGGTGCAGGGCATCGGCGGGGGAGGGCTGCAGCCGCTCAGCCATTCGATCCTGCTTGAGACCTTTCCCCGCAAGCAGCACGGCATGGCAATGGCGATCTTTGGGATCGGCATCATGTTCGGCCCCATTGTCGGGCCTCTCCTCGGGGGCTGGATAACGGACAACTGGTCGTGGAGGTGGATTTTTTACGTGAATGTGCCGATAGGGGTCATGTCCGTGCTCCTCACGTCTGTTGTCATCCAGGACCCGCCGTATATGCAGAAGCTCAAGATGAAGATCGACTACTGGGGACTGGCGCTCCTTGCAATCGGCTTTGGTTCACTGCAGTTTGTCCTTGATAAAGGGGAAAGGGAGGACTGGTTCTCATCACCTGTGATTGTCACCTTTTCGATAATCGCGGTTGTCGCTATTGTCCTCTTTATTATCCAGGAGTTTTTTTCCGAACGGCCGATAGTAAACCTGAGACTGTTTAAGGACAGGACCTTTGCCACAGGCAATGTGCTCATGTTCTTTGTCTTCTTCAACCTCTTCGGCAGCATCGTACTGCTTCCGATATATCTTCAGACAGTAATGGGGTATACGGCCTTTCTCGCGGGCCTTGTGCTCGGCCCCGGCGGCTTTGCCTCGATGTTCGCCATGCCCATTGTGGGGAGACTGGTGCAGAAATCGAATCCCAAAGGGGTCCTAGTGTTTGGCATGATCATGGGCGCTTTTTCAACCTATCTCATGTCGCTCTTTACCCTTCAGTCCGACTTCTGGACACTCGTATGGCCGAGGGTAGTGCTGGGTGTAGCCATGGGTTGTATTTTTATCCCGCTGACGACGTTAACGCTTTCTCACATCCCAAAAGAGAAAATGGGGCAGGCGACTGCGATATATAATTTTCTGAGGAATATAGGCGGAAGCGTCGGGGTGGCGTTTATTACCACGATCCTTGCCCGCAGGGCGCAGTTTCATCAGGCGCGTATGGTGGACCATCTGACGCCGTTTGACACGTCATACTCTATTGCTAAGGATCGCATATCGGAGATGCTTTCGGGCAGGGGACTGGATACGGTAAATCCGGACAGCATAATCTACGGCCAGCTCCAGCGGCAATCGCACATGCTCGCCTTTAATGACACGTTCCTGCTAATGTCCATCACCATGGTAGCGGTGTTTTCCCTTGTCTTTCTGATGAAAAGGGTGAAAGAGGCAAAAGGTCCGGGGGGTACACCTTGACAGACGCTTTACGTGAATATTATGAATTCATCCTCAGCGTGCCTGATGAATCGCGTGATGCAATTACGAATAAAATAATGGAGATGGGGTCTCCGGGATTTTTCGAACGGGACGGGAATATCATCGCCTACTTTGATTACCTGACTGACATCACAGAACTCTGCGATGAATTAAACAGGTTCCGGGACGTGCTGAAATCCTCAGGTCTTGATTCTGCATTTTCTTTTGACTATAGCTTGATCCCCGGCAAAGACTGGAATGAGTCATGGAAAAAGAGCTTTTCGCCTATTGATATCGGCAATAAACTCACCATAGTTCCTTCCTGGATAAAGCCGGATACGGACCGCATCCCTGTAATCATCGATCCGGGGATGGTCTTCGGCACAGGACATCATGAGACGACCAGGCGGTGTCTTGCGCTTATAGAGAAGTATTCCCGGAACAAGGGGGGACAGGATTTTCTTGACCTCGGTACAGGCACCGGCATTCTCGCTATAGGCGCTGCCAGATTAGGCTTCGGCCGTGTAATCGGCGTTGATATTGATCAGTCGGCTGTAGCTGCATCCATGGATAATATCTCTCTGAACGGATTGAAAAACGTGACCATCGTCAAAGGGAGCATCTCAGACATTACCGGCGTGTTTGATGTGATAGCAGCCAATCTTTTATCCGAGACACTGATCCCTATTGCCAGGGATATTGTATCTAGGCTCAAGCCAGAGGGGATAGCGATCCTTTCAGGAATGCTCACCGGTCAGGAAGATGATGTGATCAGGGCAATGGAAGATGCGGGACTGACTATGAAGGAGAACGCAGTGGACGGGAAATGGGTGACACTTATTTTTTCTCTTCCCCCATCTTCTGCTCAATCCGCTTGCAGATGCCGTGGAACATGTTGAATTCCCAGTCTGTAAGCCCTGCACGCCCGAGGCAGTGCTTCAGGTTCTGCATGATCTTTCTGCGGACTATTTTATCATTCGGGGGAATGTACTCAATCAGCCGCAGGGCGTTCTCCAGTCTCTCATAGAGCAGCACCAGCTCGTCCTGGCATGCCATCTTCGGCGGAGTTGCGGTGAGTAAACGCTCTTCTGTGTGTCTATCTGTATCTTTCCCCCCTTTCATGCCCGCCTTTGAAATTTCATATGCGATGATCATGACAGCCTGGGCAAGATTGAGTGAGGGCTGTTTTTTATTCGCGGGGATCGTCATGAGAAAGGCGCACTCCTCAACTTCTTCATTAAAGAGCCCCCTGTCTTCTCTGCCGAAAAGAACAGCGACTTTGTTCGTATGTGCAATTTCAAAGATGCGTCTGGCGCCCTCTTCAACCGGGAGAAAGGCCCCCCGCCGTTTACCCCTTCTTCTGGAGGTTCCGACCACATAATGCTTGTCCCTTATGGCATCATGGACAGAACCTCGCGTTTCAGCTGAATCCAGGACGTCCAGAGAATTACGTGCAAACCATTGGGCCTCGTCAGTCATAAGGGCGGGCGGGTTCACGAGGCAGAGTTTTTTAAAGTCCATATTTTTTATGGCCCGCGCGCATGCGCCGATATTCCCCGGTTCTCTCGGTTCTACCAGGGTGAAGTATACGTTGTCTTTCCAGGGTTTCATTGTAGCAATGTCTTTATGAGAAATTCATTCAATAATAACATACCAGATGATGGTGCAGGAGAGGCGTAAAAAATGAGGTACTGCCAAGGAAGACACACACTTCCGTGGACAGATTTAACATCTCTGCTGAGAACTTCGAGATGTCTGAATTTTTAAAGGCAAGGATAATATCGGCAACGCTCTTAATGCCATGCTATAGCCCTGATATTATCATCCTTTCTTTATCTTTACTCCGATATATGATGATTCCAGCTCTTCCCTCAGGGCCTTAAAGTTACCGCTGCCCTTTGTCCTTACTACAATATCCCTGAAGCCTTTTTTAACTCCCTCGTAGGATGTAAGAATACTCTGAAGGCTGAATCCGTGTTTTCTTACAATATCGGCAGTGTCCTTTATCGATCCGGGCCTGTCTTCCAGGGTCATATATATCCTGTGCCCTCCGTGTCTTATTCCCGTGATACCAACAAGCACCTGGAAAATATCATGGTCTGAGATAATTCCAACCAGCCTGTTCCCGTCAACTACCGGCAGGCATCCGATATTGTTATCATGCATGATCATTGCGGCCTCTTCAATTGGCGTGTCCCGGGGCGTTGTGATAACATTCCTTTTCATCACCTCTTTTACCTTTGTCTTGGCAAGGAGGTAATGGAGCTCATACACATCCAGGGAGGTTGCCTTTGAAGGGACATATTCTTTGATATCCCTGTCAGACAGCAGCCCTACTACCTTTTCTCCCTTTACCACAGGAAGGTGCTTGATGTCTTTTTCTTTTGATAAACGTGCTGCTTCGGATATACTGTCATCAGGTGATACGGTAAAGACCTTTTTTGTCATCCAGTCTGATACAAACATGGGTTGCTCCTTTACATAGGGTTCAAGGATTCAGGTGAAAGAAAGTTGTTAGTTGCCAGTTGTTAGTCTGAAAACTAAAAACCGAACGTTATCCGTCGAGTCCTTAATATTTTATACTCCCAGATACGCCTTTTTTACATGTTCATCATTGAGCAGTGCCTGTCCGGCCCCCTGAAGAGTTATTTCCCCGTTTTCGAGTACATATGCCCTGTCAGCTATAGAGAGGGTCTGCTTTGTGTTCTGCTCAACAATCAGGACCGTGGTCCCCTCCTGTCTTATCCTTTTAATTACGGCGAATATCTCCCTGACAAGGATCGGAGCGAGGCCGAGGGAGGGCTCGTCAAACATAAGCAGTTTCGGCAATGACATGAGACCCCTTCCTATAGCAACCATCTGCTGCTCTCCACCGCTCAGGGTCCCGGCAAGCTGCCGCCTCCGTTCACTCAGTCTCGGAAATAACTCAAATACCATCTCCTTCGTCTTCTGTCTCTGNNCCCATATCCAGATTTTCTTCCACGGTCATCTCGACAAAGAGCCTCCTCGCCTCAGGACAAAGGGCAATCCCCATTTCTATAAGCCTGAAAGGCTCGACTTTATTGATTGGTGTGCCGTCAAAAATAATTTCTCCTTTTTTCGGTCTCAATATACCGGAAATGGTCTTCAGCGTGGTTGATTTCCCTGCGCCGTTAGCACCGATCAGGGCGACTACTTCGCCTTTCTTTACCTCAAAGGCAACATCCCAGATCACCTGGACATCACCGTAAAAGACATCTATATTTTTTATCTCAAGCACTTTCAGCCTCTCCGAGATACGCCTCTACCACAAGGGGGTTGTTTCCTATTTCATTCGGGGTCCCTTCCGCCAATTTTTGACCATAGCTCAAAACAACGATCCGGTCGGAAATGGCCATAATGACCTTCATGTGGTGCTCTATGATCATAATGGTGATGCCTCTTTCCTTTATCTTCCTGATGATTTCGATAGACTCGTCGAGCTCTGCCGGATTCAGCCCTGCAAAGGACTCATCAAGCAGTATCATCTCGGGCTGCGTTGCAAGGGCCCGCGCGATCTCGAGCTTCTTTCTTTTGCCGAGGGGGAGCCCCTTGGAAATGACATCCATGTCATCATGCAGCCCGGTAAACTTTATCTTCTCCCTGGCGATTTCTTCAGCTTCCCCCCTGCTTTTTACCCTTAAAAATGCGGAGGCAATGACATTATCAAGGACACTCATCCGCTGCAGGGGTTTCACGACCTGAAAGGTCCTGGCCATGCCAAATTTACAGATCTGGTGGGGCTTCATGCCGGATATCTTTTTCCCCTTAAAAAAGACCGTGCCCTTAGAAGGAGCATAAAAACCGTTTACCACGTTAAACATCGTTGTCTTTCCCGCGCCNNTTCGGTCCGATGAGTCCAAGGATGTCCCCCTTTTGAATGTCAAATGAGACATCACTTATGGCAGCAAGACCGCCGAAGAACATGGATACCCCTTTGACTTCAAGAAGGCTCATGAAGTGGCCCTCCCCAGTCCCACGAGTCTTTTCAATTTTTTATAATCACCTACAATACCGTTCGGCAAGAAGATAATGATAACAATCAGTAAAATCCCGAAGAATGTCTGATATGCCGTACCAAGGCCGGGCATGGACCGGATAAATTCCGCCAGCAGCACCATGATCAATGCGCCGACAAAGGGGCCCCAGAAGGTTGCCACTCCTCCCACCATGACAATCATGATAGTGATAATTGATATGTCATGCAGGGCAAAGGCAACGTGGGGGTCGATATACCCCATGTAACTGGTATAAAATGCCCCGGCAATTCCGGTCATGACGCCGCTTATGCACAACGCCACGGTCTTGTAAAGGGTTGTATTTATTCCGAGCGACTCGGCCGCATCCTGGTCCTCCCTTATCGCGACAAAGTAATATCCGAGCTTTGATTCAATCAGTTTCTTTACCAGGAAAAACGTCACTGCCGCGATGAGAAGGATGATGTAGAAATACCAGGTCTTGTCAACCCATGTCCTTTTCTGAATCAATATCCCCATGGTACCGCCTGTGAAATCCACCCAGTTCTCCGCAGTGATCCTCATGACCTCTCCGCTTGCGAGGGTAGCGAGGGCAAAAAACGGCCCCCTGAGTCTGAGAACAATATAACCAAGGACAACAGAAAATAACGCTACTACGATAATGCATAAGGGAATGCCCCACCATGTAGAGAGATCGAATTTGGTATAGAGGATCCCTGCGGTGTACGCACCAACACCAAAGTATGCCGCATGACCAAATGACACCTGGCCGCAGTATCCGCCAAGGAGGTTCCATGACATGCCGATAACGGACCACATGATAACCAGGATCATGATATGCAACATATAGGTACTCAGCCCTGTCAGTGGCAGGACTGCTAATAAGGCCAGGATTATCAGTGGAAGATATTTTTTCATTTACCCAGCTTCTTTCTTTTCAGCAGAGACGCCACTCCTCCGGGCAGGAATATAAGGCAGACCACAAATATGACAAACCTGCCCACAGGCGCCCATCCCATGCCGACATAGGTGGCAGTCATGGATTCGAAAACACCGAGTATCAACCCCCCTATGATGGCCCCTATCGTGGAACCCAGTCCGCCCAGGATAGTAATAACAAAGGCGATCAGGGTAAACTGTCCGCCTAATGAAGGGAACAGATAATAGATTGGGAGAAACAGGCATCCTGCAGCGCCCACGAGTCCAGAGCCGATCCCGAATGTGACTACACGCATCAATTTTACATTCACTCCCATGAGCAGCGCCGCATCGGTGTCCTGGGCAGTGGCCCTTATTGATTTGCCGGTGTCTGTCCTTGCAAGGAAAAACCAAAGGGAGATGGTGATGATTACTGCGAGCACAAATGAAACGGTCCAGGGCACTGATAATGACAGTTCAATGGGAGAATCCCTCCAGTAATCACTCAGGTAGAATGCATTTGTCGCATAACTGACCGGGGTAGAGCGGTAATCGGATTTAAAAAAGATTGTCGCAAGATTTGCCAGCACCATACCGATGCCCACGGTGAGGATGACCTGATTTTCCGGCAAAATGGAGTCCACCTTGAGCACAGGATTTATAAGGAATTTCTGGAGCGCGATTCCTAGGAAAAACAGTATCGGGGTCGCGATAAAGACCGAAAGATACGGGTCGATATTGAAGAGGACGAACATCCAGTAGGCAATGTACATCCCAACCATCATGAGCTCGCCATGGGCAAGATTTATTATCTTCATCACTCCCATGATGAGGGTCATGCCAAGGCCGATAAGGGCATAAAGTCCGCCCAGAAGAATCCCTGCGATAAGCGTCTGGAGAAATACCTCAATAGCGGCAGAAGTCATTGTTAATCCCTTCCAAGAGAGAAGATGATACTATGGGCTCAACTTCTCGTCTTCTCAACTTCTGAGCTTCTTAATATCTTGGTCTCTATTTCCTGTCCCTCCACTTCGGGATCGGATAATTATACTTTGTGGTTGCGTACTTCTTGGGCCAGATTGTCTGGTGTACGCCGTTCATTACCTGAAGGACAAGGGTGTCCATAAAGTTCTGGTTCTGGTATCCGTCTTTGTCTTCAAACTTGATCGGCCCGAAGGCTGTCACCATATCAGTGGCCTTCATGGCAGTACGGATGTCTTCTGAAGACCATGATTTTGCCCTCTCGAGTGTGTCTTTCAAAATGTAGAGCGCTGAATACGCCTCAGCGCCGTGATAGGAAGGATAATCGCCGTTCATCTTTTTGTACTTCTCCGCATACTCCTTTGCCCCGGGATACGTAACCTGGGAGCTCCAGAGCGTTGAGGTAACAACGTATTCCGCGGCGTCCTTGGCATTATCAATAAACTCCGGTATGGCAAATCCCGCTGCTCCGCCGGCAAACAGTTTGGCATCAATCCGGAGCTCCTTTATCTGCTTCATGAGGAGAGCGGCATCCATGACATAGGACACCATATAAATCACATCGGGTCGGGTTGCCTTTAACTTCGAAAGGACCGGCTTGAAATCAACGGCCCCCTTTTCGTATTTCTCGTTAACGAGTACCTTCATCCCGGTTTTTGCTGCCTGATTTTCCATATCTTTTGCCCCGGACGTCCCGAAGTCAGAGCTTTCATAGAGAATGGCAACAGTTTTCGGTTTAACAACCTCACTGAGAAAAGACATAAGGCCGCTTGAATAATAGGCGCTTGAAGGATTCATGCGGAATACATATTTATAGTTCTGCTGTGTAATGTCATCTGCAGCGCCGGTCACCACAAGATAGGGGGTCTTCCTTTCTTCTGCTACAGCGGCAATGGCCTTGGAGCATGAGGAACTGTAGTCACCGATGATAAAAGGCTGTTTTTTTACATCAATAAGCTTCTCCGCTATCGACCTCGAAATCTCTGGCTTGCCCTGGGAATCTTCAAACTCCAGCACGACCTTTTTTCCCTTTATCCCGCCTTTTGCATTAATCTCTTCAGCAGCAATTTCATATGATTTCTTTTCCATCTCCCCAAACTTTGCCTGTGAACCGGTGAGCGGGAGAGGGATGCTCAGATTAAGTGTGTCCGCAGCCGCGATCCCGGATGAAAAGATACCCAGCATAAATACCAGGATCAGCAAAATCGATAATCGTCTCATGGATGGCTCCTTTTTAACTAAACTGACTGGTTTATAGAGAATGTTTTGAATTTAATCTTACGTGTCATATCAAAGGCTGATATCATTCGTGAAGCTGATTCAATTATAACGTTTCTTAATCGATTGTCAAGCTTTTTTTAGACCCGTAATCAACGTCATTCATAACTCCATATCCCGCATTTGTTATGCAAGAACGTTACTGGTTGAAAAAGGAAGACCAGACACACAGAGTTGAAAAATAGAAGAAGAGACCAGGAAACATTTGTCGCCCCGAGGGGGTGCCGGAATCAGGTTGTGTTCTCTGTGTCCGTGCCTCTCTGCCGTTTTCAGAATAAAACATTTTTTCAATATTGTCGAGACAAGTGATTCACTATATAAATTTCTTATATTGCCGTGTGATCTTTTGAATGGTCCTTCGCCACCAGCATGTAGATCGACGGCACCACAAAGAGGGTAAATAGTGTGCCTACTGCCATGCCTCCGACCAGCACCAGCCCGATTGAATTCCGGGCTGCTGCACCTGCGCCGCTCACAAGGGTCAGCGGGAAATGCCCGGCGATGGTGGCGGCAGTAGTCATCAGGATCGGCCTCAGACGTGTGAGGGCCGCCTCCCGGACTGCAGCGAGCTTGTCAAGCCCCTGTTCCTGAGCCTTATTTGCAAATTCAACGATCAGGATGCTGTTCTTCGACACAAGCCCCACCAGGGTCACCAGTCCGACCTGAGAGTAGATGTTAAGTGTCGTGGTCCAGCCGCGTGTCCAGAAAGGGATATTCGGATCGGGCATCTTTAGAAACGTGAAGATCAGCGCACCGAACATGGCCAGCGGCACTGATCCGGTAAGGATGACGAAAGGGTCCCGGAAGCTGTTGAACTGTGCTGCAAGGACCAGGAATATCAGGACCACCGCCAATCCAAAGGCCGGCAGAAACCGGTTCCCTTCCGTGCGCAGCTGGCGTGACTCGCCTGTGTAGTCAAGCACGTAGCCTTTGGGGAGCACCTTTGCTGCCTCGTCTTCGAGATATCGCAGCGCCTCATCCAGCGGCCGGACCGAAACCCCGCTGATCTTCACCGCATTGAGCTGCTGGAAGCGGTTGAGTGAACGAGGCACCGTCGAGTTACGGATGGTGGCGACGCTCGACAGAGGCACCAGTTCGCCATCAGGCCCGCTGACATAGATGTTCTGCAGTTGTGCCGGGTTGAGACGGTCAACACGCTGGATCTGGGGGATCACCTTGTAGCTGCGGCCGGCGATATCAAAACGGTTAACGAAGTTGCCGCCCACCATCGCCCCCAGATCGTTGGACACCTGCTGCAGGTTGAGACCCATGGCAGCGACCCGGTCGCGATCAATAGCAAACTCTGCCTGGGGTTGATCTATCTTGACATCAATAATTGGCGGAAAGGCAAACATGCCGCTCTGCATCGCCTTAAACTGGATCTGCTGGGCCAGCTGCAGGATCTGCTGCGGCTCAGCAGTAGACGCAATAATGAACTCGACAGGGAAATCACCGCCTCCCGGCAGTGCCGGAGGAGTGACCGGGAAAATACGTATAGCGGGAATCGCGAAAAGTTTCTGCTGCACCTCCGGAAGGATCTGGAACACGGTACGCCCGCGTTCATCCCATGGCTTTGTCACCATACCGCCGAAACCTGAACTGGGGAATGTGATCTGGAAAGTGAAATCGGTTTCGGGCACGCTCAGAAAGGCGCGGTTGACCGCTGCAGCATATGTGCTGGTCTGGTCGAGGGTTGCATTGGCAGAAGCATCGAGGATACCGAAGATGACTCCCTGGTCCTCTATCGGCGCAAGTTCCACCGGTGACATTATGAACATGGGGACCGCCAGCAAGCCGATAACCACCCATGCCAGATAGACAGCCGGTCTGCTTTTCAAACTGACGTCAAGGATCCGACCATAAAAGTTGCGCAGGCGGTTGAAGTCGCGGGATATGCGGCCGGCAAGTCCCCGGTCTCCGATCCCCGGCTTCATCAGACGGGAACACATCATCGGTGAAAGGGTCAGTGCGACAATCCCGGAAATGGTCACCGCACCTGCCAGGGTAAATGCGAATTCACGGAACAGGGCACCGGTCAGGCCGCCCTGCAAGCCGATCGGCGCATACACTGCCGCCAGCGTGATGGTCATTGCGATCAACGGCCCGATCAGTTCACGGGCGCCGAGTATTGCTGCGTCAAAAGGGGTCCCCCCTTCACGGAGATGGCGTTCAACATTCTCAACCACCACAATAGCATCATCGACCACCAGCCCTACTGAGAGGACAACAGCGAGCAGCGTCAGCAGGTTGATGGTAAAGCCAAAGACCTGCATCAGAAAGACCGCTCCGATCAGAGACAGCGGGATCGCAATGACAGGGATGAGTGCAGACCGCAGCGAGCCGAGGAAGAGAAAGATGACGATCACCACGATCAGGAGGGTTTCGCTCAGAGTTTTAATGACCTCTTTAATGGCATTGTCGATGTAGGCAGTGGCATCATAGGCGATCCGGGCCTTCAGCCCTCCCGGTAAGTCCTTCTGGATCGCATCCATTTCAGCGCGGACGCGTTTGATCACATCAAGGGAGTTGGCATTAGGGAGAGGCCATATTCCCATGAACACAGCGGTCTGTCCGGAAAAGCGGACCTCTGCGTCGTAATCTTCGGCGCCTAATGCGACATCAGCAATATCCTCCAGACGCACAATCGCGCCATTTTGCTCGCGGATTACGAGCCGTTTGAATTCCCCGATGTTTGTAAGGTTCGTGTCGGCTGTAAGATTGACCTGTATCAGCGCCCCCTTGGTGCGGCCGAGCGCAGAAAGTACGTTATTGGCAGATAGCGCCTGTCTCACCTGGACCGGGCTGATATTAAGTGCGGCCATCCGGTCTGGTTTAAGCCATATGCGCATGGCAAAGGTCCGCGCCCCGAGAACATCGGCCCGCTGTACCCCCTCAAGTGCCGAAAGATGCGGCTGGACCACCCGCACCAGGTAATCGGTAATTTCGTTTTGGACAAGGATATCAGAGGTAAAACTGAGGTATGCCGAGGCAAAGCGGCTGTCCGCTGATTCAACATTTATGGTCGGCACCTCAGCCTCGGGCGGCAGGTCACGGCGGACCTGGTCGACCTTTGAGCTGATCTCTGACAGGGCCTTGATTGCATCGTAATTAAGTTTCAGCCTCACATTGATCGTTGACAGACCCTGGCTGCTCTGTGACTCGATATAGTCGATCCCGTCAGCCGCAGCAATGGCCCGTTCCAGAGGGCTTGTAATGAAACCCCTCACCAGTTCGGCACTGGCGCCTACATAGACGGTAGTGACCGTGACTGCGGCATTCTCGCTGCGAGGGTACTGACGCACATTGAGTGTGCGGACCGCCTGCAGACCGGCAATGATGATGAGCAGGTTGATGACCATCGCGAGCACAGGGCGGCGGATAAAGAGATCGGTGAATGTCATCTCGTCAGTTGTTCTCCGGCTTCGGGTTCAGCCTGAACTCTGGAGCCAGAGTGTTGTCTACCACTACTGTCTGGCCATTGCGCAGTTTGAAAACCCCGGTGCTGACCACACGTTCTCCTTCTTTCAGGCCGGAAAGTACGCTCACAAAATCGCCGCGTTTCTCACCAAGCCGTATGAACTGCTGGCGCAGCGCAAGATGCTTTTTCCCATCTTCCGACTTTCTCTCCTCTACAATGAAGACCGAATCGCCAAAGGGCGCGTAGAGAACAGCGGTGGCCGGGACCGAGAGCACCGTCCGCAATTTCGGAAGCACCACTTCGATGCTGACGTACATGCCCGGATGAAGCAGTTCCTCCGCGTTTTGCAATGTCGCCTGCACGCCGATCGACCGGGTAACAGCATTCACCTGAGGATTGATCGCGGATATCTGCCCGGTCGACAGCCGGTCAGCAAGACCATCAGCAGTCACCCGTACAGGCAGGCCACGACGGACCTGATTCAGGTGCTGCTGCGGCAGCTGGAAATCGACGAAGATCGGACTGAGTGTCTGGAGCGAGACGATAGCATCTCCTGCGTTAAGGCTCTGCCCCAGGTTTACCATCCGAATGCCCAGCCGGCCGCTGAACGGTGCGCGGACCGTCTTCTTGGCGATCTGGGTGCGCAGATCATCTACCGCAGCCTGTGCCTGCTCCAAATTTGCCTGGGCAGTATCGAGTTGTGTCCGAGAGATCAGTTCTTCTCTGGCCAGCTCCCGGGCGCGGGACAAATTACTGCCCGCAAGGGTCAATGCAGCCTCAGCGCCCGGAAGCCGGGCTTGCTCAGAGGAAGTATCCTGACGCAGCAGCAGGTCTCCGTTTTTAGCTGTAGAACCGGGAGTAAAGGCTATCTCCATTACTTTCCCCGGCAGTTCAGCGGCAACCGTTACCCCCTGTACTGCTGTCAGGCTCCCTACAGAGTGAAGTACAGTTTCCCATGAACTGGATGATGCCTTTGCAGTAGTGACCGGTTCCGGCGGCTGGACAAACTGGCTGCCGGCCTTGATCATCCTGCTGATCTGGAGCGCTTTAATACCTCCGAGAACAGCGATCACTAAAACAAGTCCAATAAATGTCAGAAAGATTCTCTTTTTCATTCGTCCTCTATCTCAGGGGGAGGGTTTACCCTGTATCTTTCAACTGCGCCTTGATGAATTCCCTGTTAAGCCTTGCGATAAAAGAAACTCTGATGTCTTTCGGACAGGCGGCCTGGCATTCGTAATGGTTTGTGCAATTGCCGAAACCTTCCCGCATCATTGCCTCGGTCATAACACATACACGTCTGGCAGCTTCGATCTTTCCCTGAGGCAACATTGCAAGGTGGGTTATCTTTGCAGCGGTGAAAAGCATTGCTGAACCATTGGGGCAGGCTGCCACGCATGCACCGCAGCCGATGCATTCTGACGCGTCCATGGCTGTATCAGCGCTCTTTTTTGATATAAGCACGGCATTGGCATCAGGGACGCCGCCGGTATGAACAGATATGTATCCGCCTGCCTGAATAATGCGGTCAAGGGCGCTCCTGTCCACGATCAAATCTTTTATCACGGGAAAGGCCCTGGCCCTCCACGGTTCAATATAAATGGAATCGCCATGCTTAAAGTGCCTCATGTGAAGCTGGCATACTGTTGTCCTTTCCTGCGGCCCATGGGGAACACCGTTTATCACCTGTGAGCACATTCCGCAAATGCCTTCCCGGCAGTCATGGTCAAATGCTATGGGCTCCTGCCCGATTTTAATTAATTGTTCATTTACAACATCAAGCATTTCGAGGAATGACATCTCCGGACTGATGTTTTCGGCTTTAAATTGTTGAAGCCCTCCCTTTTTGTCAGGCCCCTTTTGCCGCCATATGTACAGGGTAAGGTTCATAATTTATTTTTAAGTAAAGTCTCCCCTGTCCCTCTTTGCCAAAGAGGGGAATATTTTCCCCCTTTGAAAAAGGGGGACGAAGGGGGATTTTTCAAATAATAGGATTTCATTTATAACTCCTTACCGCAAGCTCGACATTTTCAAACACCAGAGGCTCTTTATGCATCTCCGGCTCTTTGTTGCCTCCCCTGAATTCCCACGCTGCAACATAACAGAAGTTTTCATCATCACGCCTCGCTTCACCATCCGGCATCTGATGTTCAACACGGAAGTGCCCCCCGCATGACTCCCTGCGGTGCAGAGCGTCGCGGGCCATAAGCTCTCCGACTTCGAGGAAATCTGCAACGCGGCCCGCCTTTTCCAGCTCCTGGTTAACATCATCACCGCCTCCGGGCACTCTGACGTTCTGCCAGAATTCAGCGCGGAGCTCCGGGATAAGTTCCAGGGCCCTCTTCAGTCCCTCTTCGCTCCGCGCCATTCCGACATTGTCCCACATGATCCTGCCGAGTTCACGGTGAAAGTCACTCACGGTCTTCTTCCCATTAATGGACAGGAGTTTTTTTGTAAGGGAGTTGATATCCTCTTTGGATTTTTTGAATTCGGGATGAACGGCGGCTGCGCTGCCAGGTTGCGTTCGGGCCAGATAGCCGGCTATTGTATAGGGAATTACAAAATACCCGTCAGCCAGTCCCTGCATAAGCGCACTTGCACCAAGGCGGTTGGCACCATGGTCAGAGAAGTTCGCCTCACCAAGCACAAAAAGACCACGGACATTGCTCTCAAGGTTGTAATCGACCCAGAGACCGCCCATTGTGTAATGAGGTGCAGGATAAATCCGCATCGGCTGCCTGTACGCATCTTCACCGGTGATTCTCTCATACATTTCAAAAAGGTTGCCATACCGCTCCCTGATAACATTCTCTCCAAGTCGCTTTATCGCATCCTCAAAATCAAGATAAACGCCAAAGCCGCTTGTGCCGATTCCTCGCCCTTCGTCACAGGCCTCTTTTGCAGATCGTGAGGCTATGTCGCGCGGGGCGAGATTGCCGAAGCCGGGGTATTTTCGCTCCAGGAAATAGTCCCGCTCCTCATTCGATATTTCATGGGAAGCACGCTTGTCCCCCTTCCTCTTCGGGACCCAGACCCTGCCGTCATTTCTGAGGGATTCGGACATCAGGGTCAATTTCGATTGATGTCCGCCCGAGACCGGGATACAGGTCGGGTGTATCTGTGTATAACAGGGGTTTGCAAAAAAAGCCCCCTTTTTATAGGCTCGATATGCAGCAGTGACATTGCTGCCCATCGCATTTGTAGACAGGTAAAATACATTTGCGTATCCTCCGGTGCAGAGACAGACAGCGTCGCCCGCATAAGATCCCACATGGCCGTTCACCATATCACGCACTGTTATTCCCTTTGCCTCTCCGTCAATTACCACAACATCAAGCATCTCTGAGCGGGGGTGGAGCCTGACAGTCCCTGTTTTTACCTGACGCATAAGGGCCGCATACGCGCCGAGCAGAAGCTGTTGCCCTGTCTGTCCCCTTGCGTAAAAGGTACGCGATACCTGTGCCCCGCCAAATGAGCGGTTATCAAGATACCCTGCGTAATCACGCGCAAAGGGAACGCCCTGTGCCACACATTGATCGATGATGTTATTGCTCAGCATTGCGAGACGGTACACATTGGCCTCCCTGGCCCTGAAATCCCCGCCCTTAATCGTGTCATGGAAAAGGCGGAAAATGCTGTCACCGTCATTGGGGTAGTTCTTCGCAGCATTAATACCGCCCTGTGCCGCGATGCTGTGTCCACGGCGGGGGCTGTCCTGATAACAAAAGGCCTCGACGTTATAGCCAAGCTCGCCAAGAGTAGCGGCAGCGGAGGCACCGGCAAGTCCTGTGCCGACAACAATAATTGTATATTTTCTCTTGTTGGCAGGGCTCACAAGTTTCAGTTCCCGGCGATGCCTGTCCCATTTTTCAGAAAGAGGGCCGGATGGACATTTTCCGTCAAGAAGCATTTATAAATTAACCTTTCATTACCCCTATAAAAATAAGGAGCGGAATCGACACATACCCAAGAAAAAGGACAAGCGCAGCGACCGATCCCGTCTTTATGATGCCCGGCAAGGTTCGTTCATTGCTGATCCCTAATGTCTGAAAAGAGCTTTGGATGCCATGACTCAGGTGAAGGGAAAGCATGATCACCGCAAAAATATAGACAGATGATACCGCAGGATTCTGAAAACTTTGCAGGACCATCCCGGAGACATCCGGTCTCCCGGCAGCATCATGGATACGAAGAGCTGCGATTTCAGGATTGATTACCTGGAAGGTGAAGTGGAGAAGATGGTAAACGAGGAACGCTCCTGTCAAAAGCCCTGTCCAGAGCATATTCTTTGAAGCAAAGGTAGCACGAAGATCCTGTTTGACTGCATATCCCTCCGGTTTTGCCTTCCGGTTTTCCAGGTATAGCTCAATGCCGATCATGATATGAAGCGAAAATATCATGAGCATCACCAAGCGGAATATCCACACCAGGAGCGGAAGGGCATGCACACGGTCAGCGTATGCATTCAGACCGCCAACATATATTGCAGAATTGCCGATCATGTGGATGACAATAAAAAGGACAAGCATCTGCCCCGTGATTGCCATGATTATTTTCTTCCCTACTGTATTTTTAATGAGCACGCGCCGTGTTCATCCTCTTTATGATTTAAAGAATTATCACGTTCAAACGGGAAAGCGATATAACCGCTCAGAAACACAAATGACGATGCCGGGTTTCCTATCAAAGCCATGGTGCATAGACGGATTATATCTCAACGGGAAATTTGATACAATCTTTTTGTTGTGTGATATAGTTGGGTTATGATCGATCAGTATTTGCGATATTGAATGCGTTATTTATGTAGCAAGGAGGAAAAAATGACGAATGTTCCCAGCCCCAGTTACAGTATAACTATACGGTTGGAGATAGATAACCGAGTTGGCATGTTCGCCAGGCTGGCAACTGCCATCAGCGATTCAGGCGGCGATCTTGGGTCCATCGAGATCGTACGTGTTGAAAAAGGGAAAATAGTCAGGGACGTGACCGTTGATGCCCGCGATGAGATGCACGAAAAAGCCATTGTCAGGTCCCTGCACAAAATCCCCGGTATAAAAGTCCGGCGTGTCATGGACCGGACATTTACCTCTCACGAGGGTGGCAAGGTCGAGGTGCGGGCGAGGGTGCCGGTGCGTGACCAGAACGATCTCTCAAAGATCTACACCCCGGGGGTTGCACGGATATGCAGGGACATAAAGGGTAACCGTGATCATGCCTACCGATATACGATTAAGGGCAATTCCGTNNGGAATCAACGCCTTCCCTATTGCGCTGAATACGACAAAAACAGAAGATATCATTCAGACTATCCAGAATATTTCTCCTGCCTTCGGCGGAATAAACCTTGAGGATATCGCGGCTCCCCGGTGTTTTGATATTGAAACAGCTTTACGACAGACTCTGGACATTCCCGTAATCCATGATGACCAGCACGGAACAGCCGTTGTCGTACTTGCAGCCCTTATAAACGTGGCCCGTCTTTTGAGGAAGGACATTAAAAAAATGAGGGTAGTGATTTCAGGAGCAGGGGCAGCCGGTGCTGCCACGGCCTTTATGCTCGCGGGATATGGAGTAAAAGATACGATTGTCTGTGACAGGACTGGCGCAATACATGAGAAAAGAAAACGCCATATGGACAAATATAAAAAGCTGCTCGCAAAAGCGACAAACCCGAGGAGCGTGACCGGCAGCCTGTCCAGTACCCTGGAAGGTGCGAAGGTATTTATAGGGCTGTCAGGCCCGAATGTCATAACGGCTGAGGACATTAAGACGATGGCAAAAGAGCCCGTTGTCTTTGCCCTCGCAAATCCTGATCCTGAAATTTCACCGGAAGATGCGCTGCCTCTTGTGAGGGTGCTTGCGACCGGCAGATCAGATTACCCGAACCAGATAAATAACATGCTCAGCTTTCCGGGGATCTTCCGGGGATTACTGGATGTCAGGGCACATGGGGTCAATGAACAGATTAAGTTCGCTGCTGCCAACGCCATCGCCTATACCATTGATGACGATGAGCTTCATGAAGATTACATCATCCCGAGCATATTCGACAAAAAGGTCGTATCCGCAGTAGCCCATGCGGTAGCTGACGCAGCAAGAAAGACAGGCCTTGCTTCATAGCGCCTGCTTTCCCGGTAATTGTTTGAATATTACGGGCTCACATCATCCAGGATTTCTTATTCACCAGCCGGGGATGAAGATAGCAGTGTCGGCAACGTTTCGTTTACCTGTTGATCAAGCACCGAGGAAGTCTCTTCATCGGACTTTGCCCGTATCAAAAGGTCCTTGACAATCACGAGAACAATAATGCTTATGCAGATCCCTAAAAATGCGCCGACAACCAGACCGATATATAACATAAGCAGTGACCTTTCAGCCCTCTTTGGGATATCTTACAAAAGGGGGCAATGTGCAAAAAGGTTATTACGCATTAACATGTTATATAGGTTCTATAGATTCAATTGAATTAATTGAATCTATAGAANNGCTACGCACCTTCATCGCTTCCCAGTTCTTTCATAATGCCTTTTAATTCCCTGAATATCCTGTCCCACGGTTTGCCTTTAAGGTTTAATTCAATCCCTCCCTCGGCAAGGAATTTAATCCAGCCTTTTCTGGTAGTATGAAGGTCAAACAGCTGCTGAGGGATGACGTGAGTATCCGGGGCAAAGAGAATTTTTATCTTTCCTTCAATGTGTTCAATTTTCGTTATCAAGAGCCTCATTGCCAGGACTTTAAGCTCCATAACCTGAATGAGCCTCTCTGTCTCTTCCGGCAGCGGGCCAAATCTGTCCTTAAGCTCATCAACAAGCCTTTTGAGAGATTTAATATCTTTTGCAGATGCAATTTTCCGGTAAACGCTTAATCTGATTTCAGGGTTCTCAATATATTTTTCCGAAACTATCGCTGTTACTTTAAGATCCAGAATAGACTCAATTGCGGGAGTAGTTTTTTCGCCTTTGAGTTCTGATACCGCATGTTCAAGCATCTCCATGTACATATCAAACCCAACCGCCTCGATGTGTCCTGACTGCTCTGCGCCGAGCAAATTGCCAGCGCCCCTGATCTCAAGGTCTTTCAAAGCAAGTCTGAATCCTGCGCCAAGATAACCCAGTTCCTGGATTGCCTGGAGTTTCTTCCTTGCCTCCTCGGAGATAATATCTTCTCCGGGAATGAGAAAATAAGCATAGGCCCTTATATTGGAACGCCCCACCCGGCCCCTTAATTGATAGAGGTCTGCCAGTCCGAATCTGTCCGCCCTGTTTATGATTATCGTATTCGCAGACGGGATATCAAGACCAGAGCCGATGATGGCAGTGGATACAAGGATATTCGTTTCCTTGTGAAAAAACTTGTGCATGACCGCTTCAAGCTCCTTCTCGTTCATCTGTCCGTGAGCCACCCCTAACTTTGCCCCGGGCACCAGAACTCTCAGGAAATTCGCTGTTTCATATATATCAAGTATCCGGTTATGTACGAAAAATGCCTGTCCTCCCCTGTCCAGTTCATGCTGCAGGGCTTCTTTGATGATTGTCGGGGTAAAGCGTGCCACCATACTCTTGACAGCAAGCCTGTCCTCAGGCGGGGTCTCTATTGTGCTCATCCCCCTGATGCCCGAAAGGGCCATGTGCAGGGTCCTCGGTATCGGGGTCGCGGACAGGGTCAGGACATCCACATTACTTTTAATCGCCTTCATTTTCTCCTTGTGAGCTACACCAAATTTATGTTCCTCATCAATAACAAGGAGCCCGAGATTAAAAAAACTGACATCTTTGGCCAGCAGCCTGTGTGTCCCAATTATGATATCGATTTCCCCTTCTGCGAGAGCCGCAAGCGTCTGCTTCTGTTCCTCCCTGCTTTTAAAACGGCTGAGGAAATCAATTCTGATCGGAAATGCAGAAAATCGTGCGGTGAAAGTTTCATAATGCTGTTCCGCCAGGATCGTTGTGGGAACAAGGACTGCGGCCTGCCTTGAATCGTACGCAGCCTTGAAGCACGCCCGCATGACAACTTCGGTCTTGCCATAGCCGACGTCCCCGCACAATAGTCTGTCCATGGGAACAGGCTGCTCCATATCGTGCTTTATCTCATTGATAGATGTGAGTTGATCAGGAGTTTCTTCATAAGCAAAGAACCCGTCAAATTCCCTGTGAAGTTCCGTGTCTTCTGAAAAGGCAATCCCCTCCGCAGCTGTCCTGCCGGCATAAATCTTCAGAAGACTTTCGGCCATGTCCTTTATCTTCTTCTGGACCTTCAGCCTGGTCTTCTGCCAGGTCTTGCCCCCCATCCTGTCGACCTTCGGCTTTATGTTTTCAGGGGCGTGGTATTTCTGGATGCAGTTAATTCGCTCAAGTGGGACAAACAGCTTGTCCCCGTCAAGGTATTCAATTGTGATAAAATCGTCTTCATAGCCCCCGATACGCTCTTTCCTGATTCCCAGAAACCTTCCTATCCCGTGTTCGACATGCACAAGATAATCCCCCTCCCTGAAATCTTCTATAGATGAAATGAGCGTAGAGACCTTTGATTTCTTGATGGATTTAAATGCAGGTCGTGGGCCGAAAATGTCCGTCCCGGCAAGTACGATGACATCCTGATATGTGAGCCCGCCGCTTAATTCGCCTATTGTGATAAGGGGGCTGTACGTTTCTTTGAGCACATGATTGACAGAAAGGGCGACATCTGAATGCTGCTCGGCAAACAGGTCTTTCAGTCTTTTGGCCTGCCCTTCCGAGGAACAGGCCATCACGATAAAATAGGTTTTTCTTAATATGTTGACCTGTGAAATAAAGTCCTCAATGGTCTTCCGTTCATCGCGCAAAAGCCCAAGTCCCGCGATACTGTTAACACGGCAATGGTACCCCTCCCCTTCAAGAGGCAGGGATGTGAATGATACTGTCTTTCTTTCTCCCAGCAGTTGATCCAGGTCCGGGAAATGCCTCCTGATGTCATCAGGCTCATTCAATATCAGCCTGTAATCAGGCAGTAGTGAAATAAGGTCAGGGCCATCCTTCGGTTCTATTGCAGGGCATATCCAGATCTCTTCAATCTCTTTTATTGACAGCTGGGTATCGACATCAAAAAACCTCAGAGACTCGATGTCATCACCAAAGAACTCTACTCTTACGGGGTACTCGCTGTCAGGAGGGAATATGTCGAGTATGCCACCCCTGATACTTATTTCTCCCTGGGTTGAGACCACCGGAACATTGATATATCCCATGCTGTATAATTCACGGATCACCTCGTCCCTGTCCGCACCTTCCGCCTTTGACATACCGAGCAGGGGAAAGTCTTTATTCTGCCAGAGGGCGGCGCGCGCGGCATCCACAGAAGCGATGATTTTCCCCCTCCGAGAAGTGTAAAGCTCGGCTATCCCTTTTAACCGTTCAGGGCTTCCTTCAGATCGTATGAGCACAGGCGGGTCTGCTTCAATAAGTTTTGACCAGAAAAGGGTGTCCGCAAATAATTCCCTGGCTGTTTCTTCCGATTGGCAAAGGAGCAGACATGCAGGTTGTACCATTGAAAATAAAAGTGCGGCCGACGAGCCGGAAAGTGACGTGAAGGTACCGGCCTTTTCTTCCTCAATCGCTGCGGCGGCTTCCCGGAAAATAGTGAGATCAAGAGGCACGGCTGAAAGCACCACGTCCCAAGCGCCAAACAACACCTACACACAAACTTCGAAGAATCAAATAATGTACTGACGCAGTTGCTTCGGTCATTGGGGTCTTGTTATTGGAATTTGTTTGTATTTTGCGGATTGCCCTTCAGAATTTTACTTGTAATGTACGCTTTACCATGTGTCTTCATTCCTACAATATCATAAGAAGACCGCGATGATAGAGTATATCACATTAGGGTAATGTTGAGTTATAATAAATTTGCTTATCAGTGCAAATATGATACAAGGACCAGAAGTTACGAAAGTTCACAAGAAAAAGATAGGCCTGCTTTCGAGCTTCCTTCTTCTCCTTCTCATCTTCATCTCCGGATGTACAAAGGGAGAAACTCCGAAGAAAGTCAGCCTTTATCAGAGGGACGGCGAAGTTTCAAAAAACCCGGAATATTCCAGCGGGAACATCCTCTGGTTTGGATTTGATCACCGGCTCGGCCCCAAGGAGGAAGTGCTGATTTACACGCCGTTTCTCACCTACCTTGAAAAGGCCACCGGGAAACGTTTCCGGATAAAATTTACTGAACGGGATGAGGACACTGTTAAAAACCTCGGCAAGGGCATCACACACTTTGCCTCACTCGGTACACTTAATTATGTGGTCGGTCAGAACAAATATGGCATAAAATACCTTGTCAGCGGAGTAAACAGGGACGGTGATCCGAAATATCAGTCAGCAATCTTTACCCGGCCGGGAAGCAGTATTGAGCATCTGTCTGATTTGAAAGGCAAATGCTTTGCATTCGGTTCACATATGTCTACGGAAGGACATCTTATCCCCAGGAATATGCTTGAAGACGCAGGGGTAACGCGTGAAGACCTGGGCAATTATATCTATACCGGGTCACATATGAATGCGGTGCGGTCTGTTATCAACGGAGAATGCGATGCCGGCGGCATTCAGGACTCCCTGGCAAAGCAGCTGGCTGCAGAAGGAAAGTTAAGGATATTAAAGATGTCCGGCCCTTTTCCGAGCAGCGTAATTGCCTACAATCGCGGGGTGGACAGTACTACAGTCAATGCGGTACGGTCCGCTCTTCTCGCCTTTGACCCGGGAGGAAGACACAAGCCCCTGCTCGTTGAATGGGACAGGACAGAAATGCCCCTTGGCTTTACTGAAATCAATGAGCGCGAGCTTGACAAGGTGGCAGGATTTGCAAGAGAGTATGGGCTGTTAACTCAATGAAAGTAAGAACAAAAATAACGTGGCTTACTATCACTGTTGCGATTACTGTTGTCTTTTTGGTGATCATTGCCATCAGGGGGGTTTTTATCGATGCCTTCCGGGGTGAGCTTGAGAAGCGGGCCGTCTCTATCGCAGGGAACCTTTCGGACAGAATAGCCAATTATATTCTCCTGAAAGACCAGTTTCAAATATCAGGTGCGTTCAGTGAAGTTCTTGGTAAAGAAAGGGATGTCGAATATATCTTTGCCACGGATCAGGAAGGCGGGATCATGGCCCACACATTCGACAACGGTGTTCCTTCCGGGATATTGGCCTGGAACCCCCTTGAGGACAAGACAATGAATATACAGCTTCTTGACACTGAAAAAGGTTATATACGGGATGTTGGGGTAACTGTCTTTAAGGGGACAAAGTCACAGCTCCACCTGGGCATTAGGGAGGACAGTTTACAGCAAACCCTCAGCAGGGCGAGATATATCACATATCCTTCAATACTGTTTGTCATATGTTTAGGGATCATTGCTTCCTTTGTGTTCAGCCGGTTAATTACAGAACCCCTGAACACGTGTATAGAATTTATCAAAGTGCTCGGCAGAGGGGAATACGGTACAAAAGTTGAGGTCCNNCACCTTTTACAGGCGGAAAAGCTTTCCTCCATCGGACAGATTTCAGCAGGACTCGCTCATGAACTGAAAAATCCGATGACCACTCTTAAGATGATGTTTCAGGCCTTCAGAGACCAGCCTGACATGACAAAAGAAGATGCGGACGTCATACATAATGAGATAGAAAAAATCGATAAAATTCTTACTGACTTTATGGGATTTGTAAAACAGAGGAGTTTTCATTTCTCCGAAGTGAATCTCAATGACCTTATTGACCGGGTATTGTCTCTTGCCACCTTTGACATCGAGAATGCAGGGATAGGTGTACAAAAGGACCTTATGGACACCATTCCGGTGGTAAAAGCGGACAGGTCGCTTCTCGAACATGTGTTTCTCAATCTCGTGCTGAACGCTGTCCAGGCCATGCCTCATGGAGGGGCGATACGCATCTCTGGCAAATCAGATGACAGATTTGCTGAAGTAATGATCTGGGACAAGGGAGGCGGCATTCCGGCCGATATCCGTTCCAAAATCTTTGATCCCTTTTTTACGACAAAAGACAGCGGGACGGGGTTAGGCTTATCAATTGCATATAATATAATAAAATCTCACGGCGGCCATATATTCTTTAACAGCAATGAAGGGGTAGGCACTGTATTTAGTGTGAGATTACCGATAGCATCAGAAATTGAAAGAGGTTGATAATGGATAAAATACTGGTTGTTGATGACGAAAAAGGGGTCTGCTATTCATTTAAAAAAATCCTCGGCAGGCTCGGGTATGACGTGATCACGGCAGGTAACGGCCTTGAGGCCATTGAACGGGCAGGAAAAGACGCCCCTTCCCTGGTTGTCATGGATGTGAGCATGCCGAAGATGGACGGCCTTGAAACGCTCCAGAGATTAAAATCTCTTTACCCTGATCTCATAATAATAATGATGACGGCGCACAGCACATCCGACAGGGCAATCACCGCAATGAAATATGGGGCCTATAATTATCTCACAAAACCTTTTGACAACGCCCAGCTTATCTCTCTTATTGAAAAGGCATTAATGGATAAAAGGATATCCACGCCCGTAACCTTTGATGAAACAGGGGATGAAAAGGGAGACCGGATTATCGGCCGAAGCCCGGGCATGCTCGAGATTTTCAAGAAAATCGGACAGGTCGCTGAGAGTGACGTAACCGTGCTCCTCAGAGGGGAAACAGGCACAGGCAAAGAGCTCATAGCAAGGGCCATTTATCATCACAGCAAACGGGTCAATAAACCCTTTCTCCCGGTCAATTGCGCNNCAGTGCAGCACCGGGACAATGTTTCTGGATGAAATAGGGGATATGCCTCTCTCTATTCAGGCAAAATGGCTCCGGGTGCTTCAGGACGGATGCTTCCAGCGGCTGGGCGGAAAAGAAACTATCAGGACCGATGTAAGAATCATTGCCGCCACCAATAAAAATCTCGAGCAACTCAGGGATGAAAAGATATTCAGAGACGATCTTTACTGGCGCTTAAATGTAGTCAGCATACACATACCCCCTCTTAGAGAGAGACTGGATGACCTTGATGTGCTGGTCCAATATTTTATCAGGAAATTCAACAGAGAATTCACAAAGGAAGTAAACGGGTCTTCGCCTGACCTGCTGAAGGAGTTTAAGGCATACCATTGGCCTGGAAATGTCAGAGAGCTGCAAAGCATTATCCAGAGAGGGATGTTATTGTGTCAGAAAGATTTTCTCTCCCCTGAAGACTGCGAGTGGCCGCCGGAAAAAGGGGGCCTGGATAGTACGGCAACCGACTTTGAAAAGATGCTATCTGACGTCGTTGACGGGTTTCTTAAAAAAGGCGGTGCCAACATATATAAAGAAGCGGTCGCGCTGTTTGAACGCCTCTTGGTCAAACAGGCGATGCAATTGCACAAGAACAATCAAGTCCTGACCGCAAGGTTTCTCGGTATNNAATCTTCTCTTCTCTTTGATAATAAAGAATTCCATTACTGGCACAGTTGTTGCAATATTCAATTCCGATTTTCATAAACTGATTATCAGAAGTTTCACGTCACTTATAGATTGAAGTTAAAATCCATGATGTGTTTCGTAAAGAATATAACTCTATGAATCAATGAGGCTTGATAGAAGCCTTAATTTCAATACCCCCAAAGGAAGGAGAAAAAGCATGAAAAGAAGCGTATTCGTATTATTGTGTGCAGTGCTGTTACTCATGTCATTTATTTCCTCTGCGGCAATAGCAGAAGAAAGCATACTTGACAAGGTAACAAAAGCTGGTGTTGTACGTTTAGGGTCCAATAATGATACCCCTCCGATGAATTTCATCGATGAAAAGGGTGAGTGGACAGGGTTTGAGATCGACCTCGGGAATGCAGTTGCTGAAAAACTCGGTGTCAAGGTCGAGCGTGTATTAGTGAACAATAAAACGAGGATAGCCTTCCTGGCCAACAGATCCATCGAGATGTGTCTGGCTAATATCAGCCACACCAGAAGCCGTGATGAGCAGATGGATTATGCAGAGCCGTCTTATTTCTGGACTGGCAAAATATTTTATGCGAAAAAAGGTAAATTCAAAAGCATAAAAGACCTTGGCGGCAAGAAAATAGGCGTAGACCAGGGTTCAAACGCATTTATCGCAGCACCCCAGGAGATTGCAAAACATACAAGCAAGGCCCCTGAGATGCTCTCTTTCCAGAACAGCGCAGAGGGTTTCCTCGCACTAAAGCAGGGAAAGATTGACGCCTATTCCCAGGATGCACAGATAATGGCAGCGGTAGCAGGCAATTTAGCCGAGGAATATGAGGCAGTCGGCGGCATGATCTGGAGCCCGGGCCTATATGGCATCGGGGTCCCGGCTGATGACAGCAAGTGGAAGGACAAGATCAGCTTCGTCCTGCAGGACCTGCTCAAGGACGGAACATATGAGAAGATTTACCAGAAGTGGTTTGGCCCCAAGGGCAAATACCCGCTTCCTATAAACGCAAGGCCGCGGTTACCTAAGGATACATTCGGAGACATGCTCTACATTTGGCCGGATTAAGATACGCCAAAAAGTGTGTGGGATAAACCTATGGAGGCGCAGGTACAACCTGCGCCTCCATATTTGTGTTCTGGATTGCATTTAGTACTGCCTACAGGGTAATATTTATATAATTCGTTACACATCATGCCCTTGAAATTTTTGAATTCTGTGCGTTCAGGAATAACACATATATATGTAAAGCTTCAGTATTTCCTTTTACCTGAAAAAGTGTGCTGATCAACAGACCGCGAAATGAAATTTCTTAATTTGAGATACGACTTTGACTGGGGCATCCCTTTTCGGGAGCCATTTCTCGGCTGGCTCATTACCGGCGTAGAGCTGACAATTCTCATAGCAGCGGTTACAGCGATCACATCTCTTTTCATCGGCACGATTGTGGCCATGTTACGGTGTTCACGGTTCAAAATATTTAATATTCCCGCTAAAATCTATGTCGAGATTGTGAGGAATATCCCCGGTTTATTCTGGCTCCTGTTTTTTTATTTTGTCTTCCCTGAAATTTTACCGTTTGGCCTTGGAGACACACTTCATGAATTTGTGAAGTACTCGGTAGTCGCAGGTATTCTCGGCTTAACCGTCGATAATTCCGCATATGTGTCCGATATTGTCAGGACAGGTCTTTTAAGTGTGCCGAGAGGTCATATAGAGGCAGCTGTTTCAACAGGATTAAACAGGTTCCAGCAGTTTAGACATATCATAATGCCGGAGGCCTTCAGGACCATCCTCCCTCCGCTTGGTTCCAGGATGATACATAATTTTAAAAACAGCTCTCTCTGTATGGCTATCACAGCGCCTGAACTCACATGGGCCACTCAGCAGGTTGAGTCGATTACCTTCAGGGGACTTGAGGTAACGTTTCTTGCAACTGTCTTTTATATAGTCCTCTCACTGATAATGGCCGCGCTTATTATCAAACTTGAGACACATTTTAAAATCGATCTTACAAGTATTAAGGAGCAGAAGACCTGAGATGGACTTTTTTATTGAACAGCTGGCAAACTGGAAGTTCTATCTTTTCGGGACATACCCTTCAGGCCCGCTGACTGGGCTGGCCCTGAACATAGTGCTTGCCTTACTCTCCATATCGATTGGATTTTTTTTCGGTGTAGTCCTGGGACTGGGAAGGGTGTCCTGCAGAAGATATGTAAAATATCCCTGCAGTATCTTTATAGATGTGGTAAGGTCAACGCCCCTGCTCATGATAATATTCTGGGCATATTTCATGTTACCGGTTATGGGGATGCAGTTATCGCTCTTCTGGTGCTCTGTTGTTTCGCTCACCGTGTATGCGACGGCCTATCAGGCTGAGATAGTGAGGGCCGGCTTTCTTGCCGTGCCGTTCGGGCAGATGGATGCTGCATTGTCCACCGGCATGTCCCGCTTTCAGGCGCTTATGTATGTAATTCTGCCCCAGGCATTCAGAATGATGCTGCCCTCCTTTGTAAGTTTTTTCAATTCAATGTTCAAGAATACGTCTACTGTGTATATCATCGGAGTAGTGGAACTCACCCGGACGGGCATAATTATAAGCCAGCTTAAACCCAACAGGATATTTGCTTCGTATATGGTTATGGCAATCGGCTTCTGGGTGGTATGTTATACCCTCTCGCATGCGGCCGAAGTGCTTGAGAAAAAAGTTGGTGTCATTGATTATGAGGCGTACAAACCCGAGATTTGCAGGCAGGACCTGGTATTATTCCCGCTGCCTAACGTTGTCAAAAATATGCTTGTATCAAACAAATGCAAGTAATCTAATACCCTGACCAATTACTGAACAATATGTTCATATATTGGGCTTCCTTATTTTCTTCTTATTTTCTAATTTGCTGTTTTTAAAAAGAATTATTTATGGTATTAAACTTGCTGTCATACAAAAGTGTGTATAGTAAAATTCCATTGCGTGTTCTGTAAATTTATTATTGTTTCATTCATAATAGTAATCAGCACTTCTTTACTCTTTCTGCTGGATAAGAACACACATTTACGTAATAGGAGAGAGAACGTCCTTTACATAAATAACATGCTGCGCATATTCACTTGGTGTGAAAAGTTATTTTCCATATAACAGCATGGAGGAACCATGAATAAGTTTGATCAGAAAATAAAGGATGTCGGACATTATCCTCTTACGGCAAATGATCTATCGACGCTTCAGGTAAATATAGGGTATAAGTGCAATTTGAGATGCACGCACTGTCATGTCGACGCTTCTCCAGGAAGGTCTGAAGAGATGTCATCGGACACCGTCGATAGACTTATTGAAATCCTTGGTGATAATGATAAAATAACCACTGTTGATATTACCGGCGGCTCCCCGGAGTTAAATCCTCATTTCCTACGCTTAGTAAAGTCTGCCGTTGACCTGGGTAAGAAAGTAATCGTGCGTTCGAATCTTGCGATACTCGCTGAACCCGGGATGGAAGACATCCCTGATTTCCTTGCAACAAACAGAGTGGCAGTCATTGCATCTCTTCCCTGTTACACGGCTGAAGGCGTTGACGGACAAAGGGGTAAGGGCACATATGCAAAGGCTATCTCAGTTCTAAAACGCCTTAATAAACTGGGATACGGGCAGGAAGGCACAGGTCTTGAAATTGACATCATGTTCAATCCGGCCAAAGAGGGCATCGCTCCTGACCAGAAGATGCTTGAAACCACCTACAGGGAAAAATTAAAAGAGATGCACGGGATAACCTTCAATCATCTCATCGCACTGAGCAACATGCCGGTTGGAAGACTCGGCAAGTCAATGTCGGCAATTGAAAAGGAACAATATTTAAAACAGCTTGAGGAGCAGTTTAATCCTGTGACAGTAAATAACGTTATGTGCAGGCACCTGATAAGTGTCGCTCCTGACGGGACTCTTTATGACTGTGATTTCTGGCAGGTGCTGAAACTCCCGGTAAAAACCAGAAATTCAAACGATGTGCACAGCTTTGATTATGCATCGCTGTGTAGCAGAGAAATAATAACATCCCCACTTTGCTTCATGTGTACCGCGGGTGCAGGAGCGAGCTGCGGTGGGGCGTTAGCCTGATTTGAGCATGTATAATCGAACCATGCACGCATTAGCTGTTTTGCTTATAGGGGTTTTATTTTGTCTTTTCTATACGAGTTACCTCATATTCAATATTTTTACTTCCATGCTGAGGCCGATAACAAGATTGATGTTGAAAGAACCCGTTATCACATGAAACACGATTATGCACTTCTTCCTGGCAGCTGTTGTTTGTGTGAATGCAGTAATACCAGGTCGTAATCAAAAAGTTTCCAGGCGTTGCTTCGGGTTTTCACAATTCACAATCCCTAAACCTCCGAGGGCTGGGTTATTTCAGTCCTATTCTTTTATTGCCGATTAAAAAAGGAGGATATGGATTCATGATAAAATAATGTATCTTTCGGACACGGGAATAAGCTAACCATGAACACACGCCGCGGCAACCATGCGCATCCTCACAAATCCGTTACTTTTCTGAGAAACATAAAGGGAATTATCGTCAGGCTGAGCTCCCTGAAAAGATACAGGGGACGACCCGAGAGCCCGAATATCATGCACCTGGCAGTAACGGATAAATGCAATATGACCTGCAGGTTCTGCCTGTATAAAAATGACAATAAAAACTATAAATTGCTTGATACAGCAAAAGCTCACGCCCTGATAAAAGAAATCGGCAGTCCGATTATCCTGTTGAGCGGCGGAGAGCCTCTGCTGTTTGGTGAAGTACTCGAAACCACGAGAAAGATTGTACGGCTATGCAGGGAAACCGGAAAAATTACCGGGGTATTGACGAACGGCATCACCCTTAAGCACGTTTTGTTAAGACATTATCCGGAGTTCAGCCCCGGTAGCAGATTTTTCTTTCAAATCTCAGTTGACGGATTGAAGGAGGAGCATAACAGATTAAGAGGCTGCTTCGACCTGATAATGGAAAATATCAGGTTCGCAAAAGAAGCAGGACATTTGATCTATACGAACACGGTGATAAGCAAAAGCAACATAGACGCAGTGAATAAGACCATGGGGTTTATATCCGGCTTCAGCGACAGGATGTATGTGAACCCCGTTCTGAAGAACGGGGTCGAATTAGATGAACAAGGTCTGCAAGCCCTCGGCGACTTTATCATAAATAACCAGGGGCTCAGGCTCGGCAACAGTGTTAATTTCGGCAAGTTCCTCTACGGCCAGAGGGCACTTAAATGCATGTTTCACAGTCTTGTCAGTGTTACCCCCACCGGCAAAATAAAATTCCCCTGTTACTGCTACGGGGAAGGCGCGGAATACCTTAACACCTTCGGGGAATTCCTGGAAAAAGTTAATACCCATAAAAATATTTACGAAAACCGCCTGGACCCCCAATGCATGAACTGCTATACCCACTGTCTCCATGAAGCCGATGTATATGCCCGGTATTACTGGAATGAAATTTTTGAACAGATCAAAAGGCCAGGATGCCTCTATAAAAAATATGTCGCCCCTCTGATCAGACTCTCCTCATCGTCCTGATGATTCATGAATCATCACTGTAATATGCTGAGATCCGAAACATAAATTGAATACAGGAAATCGTTTCTGCCTCATAATTGCACATGATGTATAGATATTGATCATCTCTTGTGCAGATTATTATTCTCAATACTTTGAATTTCAAAGAAACTACTGTCATGGTACAAATTTTGCAACCTGTCATATTTATGCAATTATCAGCATTTCACACCACATCCGTAGAAAAGAATGGGGATGCAGGGGAACACTTTTTGGATTGCACTATGGTAAAGTTTATCAATGTTAATAAAGCCTTTAATGCGCACTGCAAACCGCTGATCAATATCAACCTTGAAGTTTCCAGAGGAGAGGTCCTGGTCATATGCGGGCCGAGCGGGGCCGGTAAAAGTACTCTCCTGAGAACCATCAACAGGCTTGAGCGCATTGACTCAGGGGAGATAATTATTGATGGGAAAAACCTCTATGACCACAAGACAGATCTTACTGCCCTCAGGGCCGAGATAGGGATGGTATTTCAGCAGTTTAATTTGTATCCGCACAAGACAGCACTTGAGAACATAACACTCGCCTCGCGCAAGGTGCGGGGATTAAGCAGAACGCACGCGGATGAAAAGGCCCTGCACCTGCTCGAACGTGTGGGGCTTGCCCATAAAAGCACCTCATTTCCCGTACACCTGTCAGGCGGAGAACAACAGCGTGTGGCAATAGCACGGGGCCTTGCCCTGGACCCTAAAATAATGCTCTTTGATGAACCAACGTCATCTCTTGACCCGGAACTGACCTCCGAAGTCCTTGACGTCATATTGAAGCTGGCAGAAGAAGGCATGACCATGATGATTGTCACTCATGAACTGGGGTTTGCACAGAAGGTCGCCCAACGGATTGTTTTTATGGACAGCGGCAAAATTATGGAAACAGGAACCACAAAAAAGATGCTTGTTAATCCTGAACACGCACGGACCAGGGAGTTTATTAACAATATTTTACATATATAGAAAAACCACTGTAAGGAACGAATGTTTTTTTCGATCATTCCGGACAGATCCTCGCTTATATAAGTAAGTGCGGAGACAAATAATGGCAACCCTGACGGCTGATTCAAAGATAACGTCAAGAAAAATTTCAGTAATAATCATGACCCTTAATGAGGAAGAACTTATTGAGGGCCTTATGATGGTATTGAGAGGTGTAAGTGACATTGAAATTATCGTCTCTGACGGAGGGAGTATCGACCGTACCTGCAGGGTGGCTGGCAAGTACACGGATAAGATTATCAGGGGCACACGGGGCAGAGGAGTACAGCTTAATGCCGGTGCTGCCCAGGCAACCGGAGACATATTATGGTTTCTTCATGTAGATTCGATACCTCCGGACAATTTTAAATATCACATTCTGGAGACATTAGAAAAGCCAGGCGTTGCAGGCGGGGCTTTTACGCTTGAAATTGACTCTGACCTGTCTTCACTAAGATTAATAACACGGGTGGTTGAGCTGAGATCAATGATTTCAGGGATCCCCTACGGGGACCAGGGTATATTTGTAAAAAGAGAGCTCTTTGAAAAAGTAAACGGTTTTAAAAACATACCGCTCATGGAAGATATTGACTTCGTCAGGAGATTAAAGAGAGAGGGGAAAATAGCAATAATACGTCCGAAAATCAAGACCTGCGCACGGGCATGGGAGAGAGACGGCGCCTTGAAAACCACCTTGAGAAACTGGGCATATGTCACTCTTTTCTTTATGGGATATTCACCCCAGAAACTGTATGAACGATATTATCGTAAAAATCTCTATCTGACAATGCAGAGGGACGTAATTAAACAGAGGAAAAACAGGCCGGGATAGGTTGAGGGAATACGATTATCGAATTACGGGAGAGAGAATCTTTCCTGTTTCCTTTCAGCAACTCCCCGCTTTAAAAAGCGGGGAGTTTTTTCTGATAGTGCTGTTTTAATGAACCATGAATGTATCTTAAAACAGAGTATAAATAAATGGGGCTACCGCTGAACCTTCGGTAAAGATAATCAAGGCACCAAGTAATACCAGGAAAAAGATGATAGGCGTCAACCACCATTTTTTCCGTACCTTTAAGAACTCCCAGAACTCAGACATAATCGCTAATTTACTCATTCAGGTTCTCCTTTATTCTTTAATGACTCGTCATTTTCTTACTACTGCTATTATTTAGTTATTATAGAAGATTATTGTGTCTTTTTCATTCCCGGGTTGTTATCTTTCTCTCTCCAGATCGGCCTAAGCCCATAAGATAAAACAGTCACTTGTTGCTCCGTATCGTGAATTGATTAAATTAATTTGATTTTCCTTAACGCGAAAAAAGTCATTCTCAAAAGCAATACCCCGTGCCTGAAGCGGCTGATCTGGGTTGACCCGTATGTCCGCTCACGATAGCGTATGGGAATTTCCACGATCTTGAGATTAAGCTTGGCTGCTCCAAACAGCAGGTCGAAATCTCCAAATGGATCAAACTCCCCAAAATATTCCCTCCCGGCCTGGATCCTTTTATAATCCTCATTCCACAGGACCTTTGTGCCGCAGAGCGTGTCCTTAATTCTCTGCTCAAGAAGATAGGTAAAGGCCCTGCTGAAAAATTTATTCCCCAGGAGGTTCAAGAAACGCATCGCTTCTTTTTCCATCTGATACACAAGTCGTGATCCATTGATAAACTCCCCTTTGCCGGATGCAATCGCTTTAAAAAATTTAGGAAGGTCTTCGGGAGGGACGGTCAGGTCTGCATCCAGAATCATTAAGACATCGTTTTTGGCCGTGTCAAATCCTTTTCTTACGGCATCGCCTTTCCCTTTTCCGTCCTGCACTAAAACCGTTATGTCCTTTTCCGGATACGTGGCCTTTACCCTTTCGCACTCGTCCAGTGTCCCGTCTCCGGAATGGCCTTCTACAAATATGAGTTCGGTACGCGCGCCCATCTCGGGGGTCCTGATTACCGCCTGTTCGATGTTTCCCCTCTCATTCCGGCAGGGGATTATGACTGAGCATGTCACTTCTTCAGGCGGCTTTCTCCATCCTGTGGGGCGGGCAATGATCACTTCGCACAGAGACAGCTTCCAGAAAAAAGGCAGATTTGCCAGAATTTTATTAAAGAAGGCAGATATAAGAGGGACGTACACGGGCATCAGGCATCGGTAACCTTTTTTTACGACTTCGAAATCATTTAAATAAAGTAAATTGGAGATATCTTCAAGAGGAAGCCAATGCTGCAACAAGTGTTTCATCCTCAGGCCAACTGCTTCTGCAAGCTTGAGAACCGGTTCCCAGAGATAATTGTAATATACAATGATCAGCCGCGTTTCAGGCTTACATACCTTATGCATCTCCTTAATGGCCTTCTGAATATCATCTACATTGCCGATCGTGCCTTCTATAAGCACATAATCAAATTTTTCATCTATCTGAAGTGCCTCCATGTCTCCGACTTCAAAACGTAAATGCGGTCTTTCCCTCCTTGCTATTCCGATCATTTGGGGACTGATATCGATGCCGACTCCTTTTGAAGGATTCAAGGCGGCAAGAGTAGCCCCGGTGCCGCAACCTATTTCAAGCACAGATGAACCTGCGGGTATTAAAAAACGGAGGTAACGCTCAAGTTCTTTATGATAATAAGCACCCCTCCTTCTCCATGTGTCCCTGTCCTTTGCAACAGAGTCAAAATGTTTTATTTTTTCAGATGTTGACAACTATTATTCTCCTGAAATACATGATCTCTTGATGCTCAAGCTATATTCTATACCAATACCACTGTCAGGCCTCATAATACAGACAACATACATGTACATATGCCAAAGACATATATGAATTGACCCATTTCCTGTGTGTGGTGACATTGTCTCAAGATGCCTTATCGGGGGTACTGAATCAAGCAGGAACTTGGATGATTCATTATACCTTAATTCTGTGGGGGAATTCATTATTCAGCCGTAAAAATCGAATGTTATTTCCAAGACAAAAATGTTATAATTTTAGGTCTTAAACCTTTTTATTATCTGCTGAAAAAGAATTGGGCGGTACGTGATCAGTTCATAATATTCTTTGAGCTGATTGCTCACAGCTGACAGCTTACTGCTTTTTACAAGGAGAACAGATGGCACGACTGGCGATAAATATTGAAGAAGAAATGAAGACTTCCTACATGGATTATGCCATGAGCGTAATCGTGGGAAGGGCGCTGCCGGATGTGAAGGACGGGCTTAAACCCGTGCAACGCCGGATACTCTATGCAATGTTAAGGGAGGGCCTGACCCCGGGGAAAAAATACTCGAAGTGCGCGGGTGTTGTCGGAGAAGTGCTGAAGAAATATCACCCCCATGGCGACTCCGCGGTATATGACGCACTTGTACGGCTTGCGCAGGATTTTAACATGCGCTACATGCTTGTTGACGGACAGGGGAACTTCGGCTCCATTGACGGAGACCCTGCCGCAGCATACCGGTATACTGAAGCGCGCATGACAAAGGTCGCTGAAGAAATGCTCATCGATATTGACAAGGAAACCGTCGATTTCAAGGCTAACTTTGATGAGACTACGCTGGAACCGATTGTCCTGCCTGCCAAGGTCCCCAATCTCCTTATTAATGGTTCCTCAGGTATTGCCGTGGGAATGGCGACAAACATCCCGCCGCACAACCTTGGCGAAGTCGTTGAAGGGCTTTTGATGATGCTGGAGAATCCGGACGTCACGGTAAAGGAACTGATGAAAAAGATCAAGGGCCCTGATTTTCCGACCGGCAGCATTATTCACGGNNACTGAAATTCCGTATCAGGTCAACAAGGCAAGGCTTATTGAAAAGATCGCGGAACTTGTACGCCATAAGAAAATTGAAGGACTTTCCGATCTCAGGGATGAATCCAACAGGGAAGGGATGCGAATTGTCCTTGAGCTTAAACGCGCCGAGATACCGCAGGTCATTCTTAATCAACTCTACAAGCACACCGCGATGGAGTCTACCTTCGGTATTATCATGCTTGCAATTGTGAATGGCCAGCCCAAGGTGCTCACACTTGCCAACATGCTGTCACTCTTTATTCAGCACAGACGCGAAGTGACAGTAAGAAAGACAAAATTCGAACTCAGAAAGGCCGAGGAGAAGGCGCATATCCTTGAAGGACTGAAGATCGCACTTGATAATCTGGACAGTGTCATTAAATTGATCCGCAAATCAACGACCCCGGAAGAGGCCCTGAACGGCCTGATACAGAGCTTCAAGCTCTCAAAGATCCAGGCACAGGCAATCCTTGATATGAGGCTCCAGAGACTCACAGGGCTGGAAAGAGAAAAGATCGTTGAAGATTACAAGAACACGATTAAGGAAATTGAGCGGCTTAAATCCATTCTTGCAAGTCCCGCACTTGTGGACAATATTATCAAAGAAGAGCTTATTGACATAAAGAAAAAATATGCCGACAAGCGGCGCACGGAAATAGCGGATGAGGCCGAAGAAATAACCCTTGAAGACCTGATCCAGGAAGAGGAAATGGTGGTGACCATTTCCCATCAGGGGTATATCAAGAGGAACTCCCTGGACCTTTACAGAAGCCAGCTGAGGGGAGGAAAGGGCCTTATCGGCATGGAGACAAGGGATGAGGATTTTGTGGAGGACCTCTTTACCGCCTCAACGCATGATCACGTGCTTTTTTTTACGAACCTTGGTCGCCTCCATTGGCTCAAAGTATATCAGATCCCTGAGACCGGCAGGGCGGCAAGGGGCAAGGCGATCGTCAATCTTCTTCAGCTTTTGAGTGAAGAGAAGATTGCGGCTGTGTTCCCGATAAAGGAGTTCAAAGAGGACCAGTTTCTTATAATGGCGACCAAAAAGGGAGTTATTAAAAAAACGGCGCTTAAGGCCTATAGTAATCCGAGGGCCAAGGGGATTGCGGCAATCAAGATCGACCCGGACGATGAGCTCATCGGGGTCAGGCTGACTGACGGGACACAGGACATAATACTCAGCACGCGCGAAGGTCTTTCAATACGGTTTAATGAAAAAGACGCTCGAGAGATTGGCAGGGTGGCCCGCGGGGTGAGGGGGATAAGGCTCAAGGGGGATGACGAGGTTGTGTCTGTAGGTGTGTTAGATAAAGATACCACGCTGCTGACAATAACCGAGAAGGGGTTCGGCAAGAGGACGAAAGCGGAAGAATACAGGATCCAGAGCAGGGGAGGAAAGGGCGTATTCACCATTAAGGTCACCCCCAAGAACGGCCGTGTCGTAGGAGTGCTTCGCGTGACGAATGATGATGAAGTAATAATCATTGCCAGCAGCGGCAAGCTGATACGCCTCAAGGCCTCAAATATAAGGATCATAGGGAGGGCCACTCAGGGAGTAAAACTTATTGATCTTGCGGAAGAGGACAAGGTCATGAGCATAGCCCGTGTTGCTGAAAAAGACGCTGAAAACGGAGAAAGCGGGGAGTTGTTCAAGGAGTAGCAGTGGATATTTCATAACAGGGGCCAGTATTGATAACCAAGTGAGTTATCATACGTACTTTTATTGCCCTTGAACGCATCAGGCATTGACAACATTTTAATTCAGTACTTGTTTATTGATTAACGTGCCTGATCAGGTCAATGCAATTCGGTTAACCTGTCTAATTTAATTTTTATACCCGCTGCAAGCTCTTTTAATTTCCCTTCTTCATCGCCCAGATGCATGTCTTCAGCCTGAATGCCCGGTGCTTTTGCCTTTGACCTGGAATTGAGCTCACGCCTGATGTTCATGCGCCGTGACGATATCTCCCTTAACCGCAGATGTATCATCTGGAGGGCATTCCTGTAGACCGGCATTGCCAGGTCTGCCTGGCCGTTTTTGGCATAGGCATCTCCGAGACTGGAATAGGTGTCAATATAATAATACAGGTCTCCTGTTTCATTGGCCGCCTGTTCCAGTTCCTTTATCGCACGGTCATATTTGTTTCTCTGCAGGTCTTCTTTTCCCCGTACAAGATGAGACTGCGACGCGCATCCGGCGACAATAAGCATAAGAAGTATGAGTGGAATAAATCCGGGGGTTTTCAATATAGTCTCCTTTGGCCTTTTTACAAAAAAGGACATTATCGAATCTGGTCAGGGAGCATGTGGCGAATGATCCTTCCTTCCACCATATAGACAACTGTCTCTGCAATGTTAGTGGCATGGTCACCGATCCGCTCCAGGTATTTGGAAATATATGTGATCTTGACTGCCCTTGAAACAGTTGACAGGTCCTGGGTCATTATCAACATCAGTTCCTTCCATACCATTTCATTCAGGTCGTCGACCGTATCGTCCCGCATGATAACGTCCTTAGCGAAACTGACATCTTCTTGCACAAAGGCCTCAATGGTATCTCGCACCATACTCTGCACTATCCTGGACATGCGCGGGATATCGATGTACGGCTTCAGGAGTGCTTCCTTATTGAGCTCAAGGGCGCGCTCAGCTATATTGACCGCATTATCGCCGATCCGCTCGAGGTCAGTCGTGATCTTCATGGCAGTAGTAATAAACCTCAGGTCTTTGCCCATCGGCTGCTTGAGTGCAAGCAGGCGGATACATTCCTCATCTATTTTTACGTCAAAGGTGTTTATCTGCTGGTCTTCTTTTATCACCTGGCTTGCAAGTCCTGATTCTCTTTCAACGAGGGCGTCCACGGATTTCTTGATTGCAGCCTCTACGAGCGCCGCCATGGTAAGAAGCATTTCCTTAAGATGCTCCAGCTCACTGCTTATGACGGTCATTATCCGAACCTCCCTGTTATATAGTCCTCGGTAAGTTTTTCAGAGGGATGTGTGAAGATTTTATCAGTTCTGTCGAATTCTATCAAATCACCGAGCATCATAAACCCGGTCCGGTCCGAAATCCTCGCGGCCTGCTGCATGTTGTGCGTAACTATAATAATGGTCACATCTTTTTTTAATTCGACTGCGAGCTCTTCAATCTTTGAGGTTGAAATGGGGTCAAGGGCCGAGGTGGGCTCGTCGAAGAGAAGCACCTCGGGCTCAACGGCAAGTGCCCTTGCAATAACAAGTCTCTGCTGCTGTCCTCCGGAGAGTTCATAGGCGCTCGCGAAAAGCTTGTCTTTTACCTCGTCCCAGAGAGCAGCGTGCGTAAGCGCCTTTTCAACACGTTCCGAAAGCTCGGCCCCCTTTTTTATGCCCCGCAGCTTCAGCCCGTAAGCGATATTATCGAAAATACTCATGGGGAAGGGCGTGGGTTTCTGAAAGACCATCCCGATCCGGCTCCTGAGCGCTATCAGGTCCGTGTCGCTGGAAAGGATATTTTCCCTGTCAAAGATAATCTCGCCTTCATACCTGTTGCCAGGGTACAGGTCATGCATCCGGTTAAAACACCTGAGCAATGTCGTCTTCCCACACCCTGACGGACCTATGAGTGCCGTAAGCTTGTTTTTGTAAATAGGCAGATTAATGTTTTTCAGGGCATGAAATCTGCCTGAATAGTAAAACTCTAGTTTCTTCACCTCAAATGCCGTCGGGTCCGCCACTACTTTCCAAACCTCCATTTCACTACAAGTCTGCCGATAATTGTGAGTATCAGGATAAATATAGTGACCACAAATGATGCGGCCCATGCCTGCGCATGCCAGCTTTCATAGGGCCCCATTGCGTACTGAAACACGGTAACCGTCAGGGAGGCAATGGGTTCGTTCATGTTCATGGAGAAAAAGGAATTATTGAACGAGGTAAACAGCAGAGGTGCGGTTTCCCCGGCCACGCGGGCGATTGAAAGCAGGATGCCTGTCAGGATTCCGGCTGCGGCCCCCCTGTATACAACCTGTATAATAACCTTGTAATAAGGCGCGCCGAGNNATCATTATTATTGCAAGCGCAATGGCGCCCGCCCAGCCGCTGAAATGGCCTACGGGTTTTACAATTACCGCGTAGATGAAGGTCCCAATGACGATAGACGGCACGCTGACCATAATGTCGGAAAGTATGCTTATTATCTTTGCTATCTTTCTGCCGCGCGCGTACTCGGCAAGAAACGTCCCTCCCAATATGCCTACCGGAACGCCTATCAGGGTAGCACAGACCGTAATCATGATCTGTCCCACAAAGGCATTTCTGAGTCCCCCGCCTTCGATGCCTGCAGGCGCAGGATCATTGGTGAATAATCCCATGTGCAATGCCGTCATCCCGTGCACAAGTACATCCCCGAGAATGAAGACCAGCCAGAACAGGCCCGCCAGAGCGGCAAGCGTGCTCAGGGTCATGGCGATAAAGCCCTCCATCTTTCTTATCTGTTCCCTGTTCATCGTGAATACTTCTTTCCTGCCTTAAGGAGAAAATATTTTGCAATGGCAAGGGTGATAAAGCTCATTACAAACAGCACGAGTGCAAGGTAAAAGAGGGATGAAAGATACATATCATTGTCCGCCTCTGCAAACTCGTTTGCAAGCGTTACGGTAATTGTCGTTGCCGCATCAAGGAGCGAGGTGGTTATCCTGTGGCTGTTCCCGAGAACAAAGGCCACTGCCATTGTCTCCCCTATGGCCCTTCCCAGAGAGAGGACTATTCCCCCGAATACGCCAAGCTTTGAATACGGAATAACGACGTTCTTTATGACCTCCCACCTCGTCGCCCCGATCGCGTACGCAGACTCCTTTACTATCGCGGGGGTGAGATTGAATGAATCCCTTGATATGCTGGCGGTGAAGGGGATTATCATGATGCTCAGTATTACGCTCGCGGTAAGAATATCAATCCCCATCGGCGTGCCCTGAAATAAGATACTGATTAACGGTATATCCGCGGTAATCTTCTTCAGGAAGGGTTCGATGTGGTTACTCATTATCGGCGAAAGAGTGAAGAGCCCCCACATTCCGTAAATAATGCTCGGTATTGCGGCGAGCAGTTCAATGGCCGCGCTGATAGGGCCTTTGAGGAAGTGGGGGGAAATCTCGGTGATAAATATGGCAATGCCTATTGCAACCGGTATGGCCATAAGCAGGGAGAGAAAGGTGGTAAGTACCGTTCCATAGATATTGGTAAGCGCGCCGAAGGATTCCCTCACAGGGTCCCAGTCTGTGGAAGCAAGAAATGTAGTAATGCCGAACCGCCCTATGGCCAGAGAAGATTCCGATACCAGCACGTAAAAGATCCCGACAACAAGAATGATGACCGATAAAGAGGCGATGGCCGTAACGGATGAAAAGGCAATGTCAGCAGGATTTCTTCTGTGTTGGAATGGCATAGTCAGTGCACCGTTGCAATGCATGCAGTGGAGCGGTTGCCCCGCCTCTACACGCAGAAAGCTTTTTTAATAAATCCCCTTCTCCTTCCAGTAGCCCCTGATCTTTTCCTCAAGTGATTGCGGAAGGGGCACATACACAAGATCTCTCGCCCTGTTATCTCCGTTTTTTAATGCCCAGTCAAAGAATTTCACGACGTTTTTATTGGACGCTTTCTTTTCCTTTGCAAGAAGGATGAACGTGGCTCCTGCAATCGGCCATGAGCCTTTGCCCGGGGCATTGGTGAGCAAGAGGTAAAAATCTTTTTTTGGATCAAAGTCTCCTGACTCCGCAGCGGCCTGAAAGCTCTCAAATCCGGGGGCAACAAAATTACCCGCGGCGTTTTTAAGCTGAGCAAATGCAAGCTTGTTTTGCTTTGCATACGCGAACTCGATATATCCGATGGAGCCGGCCGCTCTTTTTACATAGTTTGCCACTCCCTCATTCCCTTTGGCTCCTATACCCAAGGGGAATTTCACGGCCTTGCCTGCTCCGACCTTTTCCTTCCAGGCAGGACAGGTTTCATTCAGGTAATTGGTAAATATGGCCGTTGTCCCCGAGCCGTCAGAGCGGTAAATAACGGTAACTTCGTTATGCGGAAGCGTGAGATCGGGGTTTAATTTTTTCACGTTGTCATCATCCCAGGTTTTGATTTCTCCCAGAAAGAGTTTGCAGAGGGTTTCGGGATCGAGTTTGAGCTGCCCGGGCTGAAGGTTTCCAATTTTTACCACAGGAACGATACCGCCGATGACTGCAGGGAACTGAAGCAGTGTATCCTTCTTAATCTGCTCGGGCGTAAGCGGGTCATCCGAGGCGCCGAAATCAACCGTCCTTTCAGTAATCTGTCGCTGCCCTCCGCCTGAACCGATGGACTGATAGTTAATCTGCACCCCGGTTATCCTGTAGTAATCATACGCCCATGCTGAATAGAGGGGATAGGGAAACGTGGCCCCTGCACCGTTTAATCGCTCTTCTGCATACACGATATGGAATGACAGAAGAAGTGTAAGGGTTACCATCAGTTTAATAAGGGTATTCATCATGCCTCCTTGTGATATCCTGGATTCCTTTTGCATTCAACGTATCCCCGAATCCTCTCGCCTTCTTGCAGGCACGTCATTGGGGGATGCCATGTTACTGGTTAAATTGTACTCCCGAATTGTTACAGGAATGTTACAGCCGGAAGAAGGTTCCGTTACATTTTTCCCCGATAGATTAAGTTGATTTGTGTAGTCTCGGAATATTACTGAGGGCATAATGTGGTTCTTTCATATGTTGTCTATAAATTCCTAAACTTTTTGTATCAAGACAGCTTTGAGGGTACCGCCATATGGGCAGAGTCCCCCATGATAATTCAGGGCTAAAGTACAGTTCGATTCGTGCCGAATATAACAGGCAGGATATTGAGTTAAGACGTGGCAATGCACAGAATACCCATAATAATACAGGGCTAAAGTACATTGCAATTAATGCCGAATATAATCGGCAGGATATTGTTCAAGACTTAACCATGCGCTGACAGAAGTTGTCAGTGCTTGAGAAATGGGTACAAATGATTTCTTTTGCAAATTTAACAAAACATTACGATAATAAAAGGGTTCTCTTCGATGTTACCTTCCTGTTAAAAAACGGTGAACTGGTTTTTCTGACCGGGCCAAGCGGCGCGGGCAAGACCACGTTACTTAAGCTTGCTTATTGTTTTGAACGTCCGAGCAGCGGAAAGATANNAAGATCGGCATTGTCTTTCAGGACTTCAGACTGTTTACCGATAAAACAGTATTTGATAATGTTGCGGTCGCGTTGCAATTCAATGGCATGCATCCCCAGAAAATAAGGGGGTATGTCAATGAGATCCTGGAAAAAGTGGGAATGCTCAAGGCCGCCAGGGTCTTTCCCCAGTATCTTTCGGGTGGTGAACAGCAAAGAATAGTTATTGCCAGGGCCATGGTTTCCAAGCCAAAGGTCATACTTGCGGATGAGCCAACGGGTAATCTCGATGATAACAATGCCGAAACGATAATGAATCTTTTAAAAGAGATAAGCTTAAAAGGCACCACCGTGCTTATCGCAACTCACCATAAAGACCTCTTTCAGGGGTCAGGGCACAGGGTATTACATTTAAACAATTCCATTATTGAAAGCGATTATGTAGGATGAATATTTTAAGATACGCAATAAAATCAGCATTTAAAAGCATTTGGATTGAAAAATGGTTTAACCTCATTGCCATCTTTGCCATCAGCATCGGCCTGTTCATTCTCTGTGCGTTCATCATGCTCACGTTAAATATGGATTCTGCGATTCAGCGGTGGTCTAAGAGTTTCGGCATCATTGTATACCTTTCTGATGGCTTAAGCAGCGAGGAAGAAGAATTGGCAGGCAATCAATTCCGGTCAGACCCCGACATATCGGAGGTGAAATACATATCAAAAGATACCGCCCTGGAGAATGTCCGGAGCGCCCTTGGCTCCAATTCCCTGATTCTTGATGTATTTAAGGGGAACCCTCTTCCTTCTTCGTTTGAGCTTAAAATAAAACGAAATCTGCTGCAGCCGGCTTATGTGAGAGAAAAGGCGGCACAGATAGAAAAAATGAATGGCGTCAAGGAAGTTCAATATGGAGAGAAATGGCTTTCATCCCTGAATACTGCAACACAGATTATGAAGACAGTCGCCATCTTCTTCGGAGGCGGCATCTTTATGGCGATTACATTTATCACCTACAGCATAATAAAGATATTTTTTCATAGGAGAAAAGACGATATCGAGACATTAAAACTGCTGGGGGCACCGAGGGCATTTATCAAACTTCCTTTATTAATAGAAGGGATGTTTATGGGATCTGTGGGCGGGGCCATAAGTTCCATTGCGTTATTTATCATATATTCACTCGTATATTCAAAGGTTGCTGAATATGTTCCCTCAATCAAGCTGATAATTACGTCGATGCCTTTATTCCTCTATGTCCTGGTTCCTGTTTCCGGAGCCTTTATGAGCCTTATGGGGAGTTTCATCGCCATAGGCAGGATACGGTATTAAATTGTTTTCCCTGCAGTTGGATATGATCAGCGTGCGTGATCCGAAAATAAAATTCCTGGAGCCTTTGCATATGATTGTTTTACTCATGTTCTGTACTGCATTTTTTATTACCCCGCCCCTTGCGTCTGCGTCTGCTCCGGAAAACAAGCTATCCGAAATCCAGGAAACACTAAAATCGAAACTGAATGAATTCAAAGAAAACAGCAAAAAAGAGGAAGCCGTTACCAAAAAGCTGCAAGATATAAACAAGAATTTAAGAAAAAAGGAAGCGGAACTCAAGCATTACGGCAAACAATTATCACACACGCAGTCAGAAATCCAGAAGATTTCCGAAGAGATCGATCAGCTTTCCTCAAAATTGGAAAGCAATATGCAATATCTCAAGGATATCATTATCGCCTTCTATAAACAGCAATATGACAGCAATGCCCTCCTTCTCCTGTCGGCAAATGATTACCAGGACATGATTCAAAAGATGAAATACGCAAGCCTCTTGGCACATTACGACAGCAGCGTGATCAATCAGTANNAAGAGAAACAAATTAAATGAAGACAGCCTGAAGAAAGACAAACTGCTGGCCGAGCTGAAGGCCAAGCGTGCCGTGTATGAGGAAAAAATCAGGGAACTTGAGGGGTCGTCCGCAAAACTCCAGGCCATGCTTGCGGATATTAAGTCAAAAGAACTTCCAAAATCGATTGTCGGCGATGGGTTTATTTCATTAAAAGGAAATTTGTCATGGCCTATTGATGGTGAAATACTGACTCGATATGAAAAAAACAATGAGATCCCAACCGGTACATCTGCCCTTAAAAGCGGCATAGAAATCAAGGCAGAACCGGACAATGAAGCTGAAGCAGTGGCTGGCGGCCGGGTCGTATACACTGATATATATAAAGGGTACGGCAAGGTAGTAATCATCGACCATGGAGACGGCTACCATAGTCTTTACGGGAATCTTTCAGGGACATCTCTTGAAAAAGGCAATATCGTAATTCAGGGATCAAGAGTGGGCAAGCCGGTTGCTTCAAAGACATTGAACGTTCCATCATTATATTTTGAGATCAGATACAAAGGCCGGCCGGTTGATCCCATGGTCTGGTTACAAAAAAAGGTCAAGAAAGAATCTTGAGTTGTAGGTTCGATTATATCGGGCCTGTAACAAAGCCTTTTAAATAATTTTTCTGCCTGTAGTCGTTAATAAAGAAATTTCATATTCAATTTCGTGTGTTATTCCCATTTACTCCCCAGGGACATCTTACGTCTTAATAAAACACCTTCACTGTTGTCCCCCTTCCCTCTTCACTCTCTATCTTCATCTCCCAGCCGTGGGCTTTCACCAGGTGTTTGACAATCGCCAGGCCGAGGCCGGTGCCACCCAGCTCTCTTGAGCGTGAGGGGTCAACGCGGAAAAACCTTTCACCAAGGCGGGTAAGATACTTTTGAGGAACACCGGGGCCTGTGTCTCG